>JAHEJI010000292.1 GCA_024638965.1 Planctomycetaceae bacterium | reverse complement strand
CAGCACGTAGCCGATCGGAATACCGTTCTTCAGCGTCAGGAACGCGTAGACGCATTCGAGTAGCAGCCGCCGCTCCGGCTTGACACCGATGCAGACGAATTGCAAGTTGTCTCCGCAGTCGATGATTCGTACATCGCGCGGGTCACCATGTATGAATGCGTCCAGGTCGCGCTCGCGAGTGATCATCGCGTCGCGGGCCATGGCCACCAGTCGCTTACCGTCTTGCAATGACACGTTTTTGATGGAAACGGGCGGCACCAGCACCTCGCGTCGCAAGTCCGGACGAGGCCGTTGCAGCGAACTGAATTGAAATGCCGTTTTTGCTACCGGCCAGCAAGCGAGCGTACGCGATGGACCGTCCGCATCCCATGGCAGCCGCAACTGGAGTTCCAGCTCGTTCCAGAAGCACTCCCGGACCCACGGATCGCCGGCCATGGCTTGGATCCGCTTGACCAGGAATTCGGCATCGCTTTCTGTCGGCGCCTTCATGTGTGCGATCCATTCCGCGGAACTCAAGTCCAGCACGTCCAAAGCGGGTGTCTCGGCCCACAGGGCGAACAGCGGCATGCGTTCGATCAGCAGATCCTCGTGATCAAAGTAGTCCCACTCAATGGATAGCCGCGGGCCGAAACGCTGTACGAGCCATTCCGCCGTCTGCCAATAGAAGGAAAATTCGATCGCTGTCCCGGCGATGCCTGAATTGGCCAACTCGTCACGATGACGGCGCAAGTCTGATCTTTGCGCGAAGTGGGCGAGTTCGCCTTCAACTTGGGCAAGCAAGTTCGCATCATCGGGATAAGCACGCAAGAAAAGCAGGGCCTCGTGCAATTCGAACACGTCGCGGGCCCGCGCAAGCTTGGCCTTCGACAGGATTTGAATCAGCCCAAGCTTTTCTGCCGCCCACTGCTCGCCGAACTTCGCGCGGATTCTGCGCAGTTTCGATAAGGCCCTGTTTGCCGGTTTACTCGTTGCCATCAACTGATCCTGGAACGCGGGTTGTACTCAAGCCGGAACCCAGAAGTGAAGGCCAATTTCAGTTTCTGGATTCCGGCGTTTAATTCGGCGTGTTCACCACACAATCAGTCATTGCGTTTTTTTTATTCGAGCACGTGGATGTTGTTCTTCGCGCAAATTTCCTTTAGCTCTTTTGGCCATACTGAAACGGTGACCTCGCCAAGATGGGCTGCGCGCAATAGATACATAAAGGTTCTGGCCTGCCCGATGCCTCCTCCAATGCTCAACGGAATCTGATCGTTGAGAATCGCCTGATGGTAGGGAAGATCGAGGAAATCCTCCTGTTGAGACATTTTGAGTTGGATTTTGAGAGTCTCCTTGGTGACTCGGATGCCCATCGATGTCAGCTCGTGCCGCCGTTGAGTTACAGGATTCCACACCAGAATGTCTCCGTTCAACCCATGGTAGGGCTCACCGTTTTGTTGCGCGGTCTCGGTGACCCAATCGTCGTAATCCGCGGCGCGCAATTCGTGCGGATAACCGTCTTTCAAAGGCCAGCCGATTCCGATGATAAACACGGCCGGCGCCACGTCCTGGAGAATTCGAGTCTCGCGTTGTTTTCGTGGCAGATCCGGGTAGAGATCGAGTATTTCTTCGGCATGCAGGAACTTGAGCTGCTCGGGAATATCGTCGAATTTGCTCGTCCGGAGCTGTGGAAACATCTCCTGCACCATATTCCCCGCCCCGAAAATCACCTTCCAGATTTTCGTAACGATTTGCTTGAGAAAATCCAGGGAGCGTTGTTCCTCTGTCATCACCAATTCCCAGTCCCATTGGTCGACATAGGAGCTGTGATCATGATCCAGAAAATAGTCCTTGCGAACCGCTTTCATGTCAGTGCAAATACCTTCACCGATTCCGCAGTCGAACTGCTTCAGAGCCATCCGTTTCCATTTTGTCGCGGCTTGGACGACCTGTGCCCGGATCGGCTTATCCAGCCCCAGCCCGCAGTCGAACTCGACTGGAGTCCGCGATCCGTCGCGATCAAGATAGTCATTCACACCGCTGTCTTTATCCACGATCAACGGGACTTGGACCATCTGAAGATTAAGTTCCTGGCAGAGGTTCTCTTCAATATAGCGCTTAACTGCAAAGACCGCTTTCATTCTGTCCATGGGCGCAAGCAGCGGTTCATAATCTTGCGGCAATTCTGTTGCCAACGTGCGGTAATCACCGATTCCCGGTCCAGCCAAGTCTGCGACTTTTTCTGTCATGTCATTTCCTTTTTTTGGTGAAGTCAAATTGATTTGATAACTTACCGATGCCCGGCATTATAGCCAAATTGCAAGAGCGTCCGACCAACTCAGTTTGACAGATTTTGCACCGAATTTCACCTGTTCAGCGAGAAAACGGGGTCGGGTGGTTTTTTGCTGCGAAGCAGAAAAGGTATGAGTAAACGATCCAAACGGTCCTTAAAGGCTCGATATGTAGCGCCCAGAGCAAAGGATGCCCAACATCAAAGCTACAACTTCGTGAAAAAGTACTCGCGATTCCGCGGCAGGGGTTGCCGCCGTGCGATTCCAAGGTTGCTGCGGGCGCGTCCTGAGCTAGAGGTTTCCGATGGTCGCAGCAGCGGAATCCCCAATCCCGGTTGGAGGAATCCCGTGAGGCCCTACAATATGCAGTACAGACGGCGCCGCGACACGTACCGGCCGGGCGCAAGCCGAGGCCTGTCGCCACGACCTGCCGATCGCAGGACCAAAATAGGATTCTTCAGACATGGACGAGTTGAAAGCTCTCTTCTTGAGCGGGGCAACCTCCATTTCGGCGTATGGGCTCGATGTTGAACCACCCTCCTTTGTTGTGGGCATCCCCGCTTGGTTGTTTCAGCTGGGGACGTTGGAGTTGCTATTCGACTCAAAGCCGGTCGATTCGAGTATGGATTTTGTCAAGGAAGCAATTTTGTAGAGGCTCAACGATGTTCCACCGTACTCGCATTCTTTGGATCGCAGCCGGGATCGCAGTCGCCCTCATGCTACCCATCTGTGGCAGCCTCATTTGTCGGATGCTGTTGGCCGATTTCAGTTTTTCACACCTGCCCGTCCATTCCCTGGTCGAGTCCCTGGGTGGACTGATGGCGGTCGCAATCGCAGGAATTCTTATTGCCGAACGAACTCGCATGGATGATGCGGACCACTTTGTCTGGATGGCGAGCGCGCTGATCGGCATGGGTGTGCTGGATCTCTACCATGCTGCCGTGTTACCGGGCAATAGCTTTGTCTGGCTGCACAGCACCGCGACGTTTGTTGGCGGAATTTTGTTCGCGTTCGTTTGGGTGCCAAGCCGGACGAAGAGTGGACGATTTGCAGGTTCACTACCCACGGTCGTTTTGATCGCGGCCATCGTTTTCGGAGCAGTCTTCTGCTGGCCTTGGTTGCGTATTCCCAGCATGGTCTCACCTGACGGAGAATTCACCCTGTTGGCCCTGAGTTTAAACATTGGCGGAGGTCTAGGGTTTCTCGTCGCGGGAGCGTTCTTCGTGCGACGGTTTCATCAGCGCGGCGATTATACGGACTTGCTGTTCGCCGCTCATACGATTCTGTTTGGTGCTTCCGGAGTATTGTTCGAACCCTCAGCGCTTTGGGACGCCGCCTGGTGGTGGTGGCACATACTTCGTTTACTTGCTTATCTGGCGGCTCTTGCGTTCGCGGTCCGCGCTTATCTCGATGCCGAGTTTGCAATTTTCTCTCTCAACCGCGAGCTGATGGAAGTGAATCAAACTTTGGACCGCACCGTCGAGTCGCGGACGGCCGATCTACAGGCCAGCCAGGAACGCTTCGCTTTGGCGGTACGTGGTTCAACGGACGGCTTATGGGACTGGGATGTACTCACGAACGAAGTTTACTACTCACCCCGTTTCAAAGAACTCCTGGGATTTTGCGACGACGAATTCGAAAACGATTTCGCTTCTTTCGAAACACGCCTGCATCCCGATGACCGGGAGCGAACGTTAACCCAAGTCCGTCGACACCTCGAGGACCGAGAGCCTTATGACGTCGAGTACCGATTGCGAACCAAAGGTGGCGAATATCGTTGGTTCCGCGCCCGCGGACAAGCAGTCTGGAACAACGCTGGCCGGGCAGTCCGCATGGCGGGCTCGATAACGGACCTTACGAAACGAAAGCAGGCGGATGCAGCACTGGAGCAGTACGCTGCCGAAATCCAGCGAACCAATGAAACGCTGTGCGTCGCCGAACGAGAGGCTCGCAAAACGATAGGCGAACGCGACCAATTCCTTGCCATGCTGTCTCATGAGTTGCGTAATCCGTTGTCGGCGATATTGAACGCGGTTGGTGTGCTGGAACACAAAGAAGCGGATCGCAAGGGAGTTCACAAGGCGCGGCAAACGATTCGACGACAGGTCCAACATATGTCGAGATTGCTGGACGACCTGCTCGATGTCGCCCGTATCACACAAGGGAAGATCGACTTCCGCAAGGAAGTGCTGGATTTGAATGACTTGATTACCGAGGCCGTACAAGTCGTGCAGCCGGCAATGGAAGCGCGTCGGCAATTTCTTTCTGTCATTCCGGCGGGTGAGCCGGTCCTGATCGAGGGCGACCCAACGCGTTTACTGCAAATCGTCGAGAACCTGTTGACCAATGCCTCGAAGTATACGGAGTCCGAGGGTTCTATTTTTGTTGAGCTGAAAAAAGAAGTAGATCACTGCGAGTTATGTGTGCAAGATAACGGCCGGGGGATTAATCCGGACGTGCTGGACGAGATCTTTGACATTTTTTTTCAGTCCGACAACGCACTCGATCGCAGCGATGGGGGAATAGGAGTTGGACTTACGCTCGTGCGGACCCTCGTGGAAATGCATGGTGGAACGGTACGTGCTCACAGCGAGGGTCATGGAAGCGGCAGCCAGTTCACAACACGGCTGCCGCTGACGTCGAAGCCGCCAGCGACGTCGAAGGAACCGCATCCGGTTACTCGAATCGCTGTAAATCGGATCCTTCTGATTGAGGACAATCCCGATGCCCGCGACATGTTGTACGCCATCTTAAAGCTGGACGGCTTCGAGGTGGAGGTCGCCGAGGATGGCCAGCAGGGACTCGACGCTATTCTCGCGCAGCGGCCTGACGTAGCACTGATTGACATCGGCTTGCCAGGGCTTGACGGCTATGAAGTAGCCCGTCGGGTCCGCAAACAGCTAAGCAGTTCCGAGGTTCACCTGGTGGCACTTACGGGCTATGGCCAGGCAAAGGACCGCGAAGCCGCGTTCCGGGCAGGGTTCGATGATCACTTAGTGAAACCCGTGAATCTTGAAGATGTGGAACGTGTGCTGAGTCGGCCGAAAAAGCCTCGCTGACACGAGGGTGGGCAAGCGCAATTGGATCGGTTTCACGCCCTCCTTTCTGATGGCGAAAATCAGCTTATTCGATTTGTTTTATACTTGTCTCTCCGAGCCATGTTCGCGCCCAGCAACCGCATCAAGCAGAGACATGCGCCATGGCGAGATCGCGGTTCATCTCGTCCACGAGTTCTTTAGGATTGATCGGCTTTGAAAACCAGCGATCGACCCCTTGGGGTCCGATTGTGACGCCACATTCGGCTTGCGGGGTGCCGCTGACAGCGAAAATCTTGACGTCACGGTAGGTTGGATTTGAGCGTATCGAGGAGACTGTTTTCGGGCCGTTCATCCGCGGCATCTGCATATCAAGCAGGACGATATCCGGCGAACGATGTCGCGACAAATAGACCATGGCCTGCAAACCATCCATGGCCCGGTCTACATCAAAGCCGCTCATTTGCAAGTATCCCGCCAATAGTTCGCTTTCGTTGGCATCGTCTTCTACGAGCAGGGTACGACACGGAGGTCGTTTCTGATCGGCACTCGACTGGGCATCGGCGGTTCCACCGATTGTTTCGTTTAGCGTGTCAAGCTCACGAAGCGCCTTTTGAAGCGTAATCTCGGCCTCCTCCGAAAGGCCCGCGTCCAGCTGACGTTGCAACAGATGCAGCGCTAAGTTGGCGGTGTTCAAGCGGTTACAAAACTCATGGCTCAAATGCGACGTTTTCTTTGAAACGCCCCTGCCAGACTGCTCGTCGACAAGTTCGTGCCTCAACACGCGGACATCTTTAGGGGCGTCGATGCCCACGCGGACTTTATTGCCGGCGACGCGCAGGATCTCTACCGTGATGTCGAGGTTCGGAAAAATGATTTTGTCAGTCGGTCCTCTAGATAGGACAAGCATGTGGGTCTCCCTTCCATTTGGTCAACGGCGACCTCGCCCGGCTTGCACCAAGGTCATCGGTCTCCCAGTTCGATCATCTACTTCAACCGCTTCGAACGACGACTCGGCGTCGTGCGGCTGAGAGAACAAGTGATCGACTTCCGTGTCGCTCGTCTTCGGGAGACGATGGAATTCCATTCCACTCTGCCCATCCTCTACACACCGTAGATTCTAATCCAACGCAAGATCCCTGCAAATAGCAGCAATGACGCGTAGCATGCCAACATAACCTCTTTAGCTCGTGGCCAAAGTGTGACCGACGACAACCGTCGTTCGCCTTGTTAACCTGGGAACGTGAGGGCTAGCAGTAGCAAAACACCAACCCAAGTACGGCATTTCTTTGCGAACTCAAATCGTGGATGCGCAACAAATGATTTCATGCTGCATTTTGAGGGAACAAACCCCGCTTACGCCGAAGTAGCAAGGGCTGGTGTTAACGACCGCAGGGTCGAAATGAACTGATTAAGCGATTTCGAAATCGACGTCAAAGGTCCTGAGAACATCTTTGTGTGCGACATTTCAATCGGTATTGTGACAGAACCGCACACTGCGAACCTCCAGTTCTGCAGGAAATTCAAAAATTCTACAAGCTGATATTTTCAAGATGGCCGACGGAGACCAAAAAAGGGTCTGTTTTTGGTTGCTATGACTCAAAACCAGCAACATGCACCTGCGGAGCTAGCTTTCTTTCTTGAGGACGTCCGCCCGCAGGAACAGTATTTGCCCAAAATGATCCAAAGGCTTTTTGGGCCAGACCATAAACCTGAACACTCGTGCATGGAAAACATCCGAGAGCTAGACAACGAATAGCCAGCAAGTCCGATTAGGCAACGGAGTGTTCGTTCCAGAATCAAAAGAAACTCCCTTCCTGTTGGTTCCTGCGTCGCTTTGCCAGGGCTTACGCGTCTGGCCCAACAATGAAAGTCGCCGATGGTGGCGACAGTAGCAGCGTAGACGATCAAAGTAAGAAAGAAGAGTTACCACTATGAGAATCAGATTATTTCCTTTTGTGGGATTCCTGGCGATTGGATTCCTATATATCCAGTTCGGATTCACCCAGCAACTGACACCAGAGGAGCAGCTGGGAAAGGAGTTGTTCTTTGACAAGATTTCGGCTCCTCCTAACATGTCGTGCGCTACCTGCCACGATGCGAAAATGGGTTGGACCGGGCCGGTGGCGGGCGTCAACGCTCACGGCGGCGTATATCGGGGGGCCGTGCCGCAGCGATTCGGGAACCGCAAGCCACCCAGCACTGCCTACACAACCTTTAGCCCGGTTTTTAGCTTCGATGTCGTCCGGGGAGAGTTTGTTGGCGGTAGCTTCTGGGATGGTCGAGCGACGGGCGAGAGGCTGGGTAACCCTGCAGCCGACCAGGCGTTAGGGCCGTTTCTAAATCCGGTCGAGCAGAATATGCCCAGTGTAGAAGCTGTTGTCGATCACGTGGCCGAGTCGAAGTACGCCGATTTGTTCGAGGAGGTATGGGGCTCAGGTTCGCTTCAGGGGAGTGCAGGAGAGGTCTACGATCTGATCGGACTCTCGATTGCCAGTTATGAAGCGTCGTCAGAGGTGAACCCGTTCAGCTCGGTGTATGATGTTTACTGGGTGACCAGCATTGCGGCCGGGAACGACCCCGAGGACGTCGGATTGGGCGAGGGTGAAAAAGCGGTATTAGACCCGCTGAGTATCTTGACCGACCAGGAGTTCGACGGGCTGATCGAGTTCGGTGAGTACTGTGCACCATGCCATGTGAGTAACAAATTTGGCCCGGGCAACGTACCACCACTGTTCACCAGTTTTGAATATGACAACATTGGTGTACCCAAAAATCCGGAGAATCCGTTCTACGACATGGACAAGGTATTTCTCGAGAACGGTATGCCGATTAATCCGTTGGGCGACGCGTTTATCGATTTTGGCTTGGGAGATTTCCTGCGGACGCGTCCTGAGTGGGCGGGAATGGCCGACGACAACGATGGCAAGTTCAAGATCCCCACGCTCAGGAACGTCGACAAGCGAATTGGCAGAGGCGTCCCCAAGGCGTACATGCACAACGGCGTTTTCAAGTCGTTGAAAGACGTCGTGCACTTCTACAACACGCGGGACGTCCCGGAAGAAGGCTGGCCTCCACCAGAAGTCGATACAAACGTCAATCGTGAGCTTTTCGAGGGAGTGCCTTTGGGAAATCTTGAGCTCGACGAAGAAGCCGAGGACGCCATCGTCGCGTTCCTGAAAACATTGACCGATGGACAGTAAATCAGAAAAGACCGGGATGCGCCGGTGACAGAGAATACGCCCTTCGCCTTATCTTTTCAGAGGCAAGGGCGTAGCTGCTTGCAATAATGGTCGCAAAAATACGTTGAGGAGTGATTGGGCCGTAATCACCCCGAAGTCGCCCTGCCTGTCCCCAAAACTCGAATTCCACGAACCTAAAACCCACGAATCCCAAATCTCAAAACCTTTGCGAGAATCTGCGTCATCCCGCCGATCCATCTTGGTCGTCTTGAAAATACAGTTCGAGGACCCGTCGGTAGACTTGGGTGAGTTCTTCTATTTCGTCTACACGAATACATTCGTCGGCCTTGTGAGCCGTTGCACTGCACGGGCCAAACTCAATTGTGGGACAAAGATCCTTAATGAATCTCGCGTCGCTGGTGCCTCCGCCAGTTGTAAGGGCTGGCTCTTTACCTGTTACGTCTTGCACCGCCCGTTTGAGCAAAGCTGAAAATTCGTCGTCGGTGTTGAGAAACGCATTATCGTCACCGTAGTAGGTGACGGCAAAATCTTCGGCAGTTTTTTGGCATTCGTCTTCAATCCACGCCCGCAAGCCGGGATTTGAGTGTTGGTCGTTAAAGCGAATGTTGAGAGTGGCGGAAGCTTCCCTCGGAATGATATTACGAGATTGATTGTCGACGTGGATGTTAACGATCTCCAAATTCGAAGGTTCAAAGAACTGGGTGCCGTCATCCAGTTCGTGCGATTGCAGTGAATGCAGAATCGAGATCAATTTTGTTACCGGATTATCGGCGTGCCCCGGATAGGCGACATGTCCCTGAGTCCCACTAACCTTGATTTCAGCCGATAGAGTTCCACGACGCCCGATCTTGATTTCATCTCCAAGCGTAACGCGGCTGGTGGGTTCGCCTATCAGACAAATGTCGGGGATTTGACGATGCTCCCTTAACCAGGGCACTAGTTTTCGTGTTCCGTTGATCGCCCGATACTCTTCGTCACCGGTAATCAGGAAGCTGATGCGACCTTCAAATTTCGGGCAACTCGACACAAAGTCCCGAGTTGCAATTGCGAAGGCAGCAATCGATGTCTTCATGTCGACGGCACCACGACCATAAAGAATCCCATCGATGACCTCCGCGCCGAATGGGTCATGCGTCCAGCCATCACCTGGCGGTACTACGTCCGTATGTCCAGCGAAGCAGAAATGGCGACCTTCCTGTCCAAAGATTGCAAACAAGTTGTCAACCGGATAAGTGCCGTCTTCGGAAAAGGTCAGTCTTTGACAATCGAAGCCAAGCGGAGCAAGGAATTCTTCGAGAGCGGCTAAAGCTCCCGGATCATGGATACCACTCAACGAGATGGCTCGAATCATGCGTCGGGCGAAAGTAATCGCGTCTTGCTTTTCCAGACTCACCAGTTATTCCCTCGACTTCCAGACACACTGTTCGAAGCTATGAAGTTTGGCGGCGCCCTCGGCGTCCGTTCCGGAATAGAATTCGGACACCTCGCCGTATCGCGCTCCTTCGGCGGTCAACAGGTTGTGGGGCGAATCCGCGCGAACGTGACCGATCTTGCCGCGCTCCAGAGCCACCGAAACGCGACCCGTTACACGTCGCTGTGTCGACTGAAGAAAGGCTTTCAAGTCTTCAAGATAGGGGTCGAACATCTTTGCTTCATGCACCAGTCGGCCAAAGTCGTTGGCGAGTGACTGCTTGCCAAATATCTGGGAGCTCGACAACGTGATTTGTTCAAGACAACGATGTGCGGCATAAAGGATATCGGCGGCCGGGGATTCGTAGGCGAGACGACCTTTCTTTCCAGGAATGGATGTTCCCGTGTAGTAATGACGACCGATCCCGTAGCGATTCCCGATTTCCGTTAGTGACTTGATGATCGCGACGGGGCCCTCAAACACATCGTCCGCCACCGTGAGTCGTTGCGGCTGGCCTTGTTCGAAGTTAATTTCAATCTCGCACTTGCCGGTTTCCTGTGGCTGACTATACCAAACATCTTCAGGAATCAGACTCCACGAGTCATGAGTCTCTTCGCCCCCAATCGAAACGCCCCACAGACCGACGTTGTAGGAGTACTTTGACTTACTCGGAACCGACAATCCATGTTCTCTCAGGAATGCAGCGGATTGTTCTCTACCGATGTTATGTTCGCGAATAGGAGCGACCGTTTTGACTCTACCTTGACCAAGAACATGAATCACACAATCGAAACGGTATTGATCGTTTCCAGCACCCGTCGAACCGTGAAACACATAGTCCCCGCCTTCCGCTAACGCGACCTCCATTGCCTTCCGAGCCTGCACCAAACGTTCGGATCCGACACACATCGGATAACCGTCCCGCGTGATGTTCCCAAAGATCATATATTTTAGGATGTCGTCGTAAAACTCTTGCTCCGCAGCAACAAAGACATGCTGGTCCGAGCCGACCTCTACTGCACGATCTGCGATTTTCTGCCGATCAACTTTGCTGAATCCGCCCGTATCGACACAACAGGTAATGATACGCTCGATGCCATAACGGTCCTTGGCAAAGGGGACGAGAAAGGATGTGTCGAGCCCACCTGAAAATGCAATGACACCGGTTTTAGCTTGATTCATAATTGAGTACTAATCGTTTCTTTCGGCGACGGGGAGGTAGACATTCCCGGATGCTTCCTCTTTAACCCAGTAGGGCGATACTATTTCGAAATTTTCCCCGCGACGAATCCGCTGTTCGAGTTCTTTGATTTTTTCTATGTCACCTGTGTATAGCTTGAAAGACATCGGCTCATCGGGAAAAGTGTAAAACGTGTTTACGTCGAAGTCCACATCCATCCGGTAGGTAAAGCTCCTGAATGGCCTGCTGTGTGTCCAGACAATCGCGTCGTGCAGATACATGCGACCGAAAAGACCGTGAATTCTGACCGCCCGGTTATCGTATTGCGTCAATCCCATGATGCGCTTCGCACGGTACGTCTTTAAGGCAAGTGCTTTGGTATAGCACGCGAGATTAATTTCCCTGGATAGCCCATCATTAATTTGAATCGTCTCGCCATCCTTGGTCGGTTTGAATCGTTGATGCGAAAACAGGGAACAGCCAAACCAAGTCTCGCGATCGGCCGTCAGACCACAGATCTGTCCGGTAATCGGGAGATATTCAAGAGAGTTAAAATCAAAACCTGCCTGGCTTGCATGCTCTTCAAACTTGTCAAGCAATTCCGGCTGGCAAATCCGTTTGGGTGCCAGAAACCCGACCACCGCGGACTGATGCAGAACAAAGTCGGTCAACACCCAATCCGGCATTCCCAGGCCCGTTTCCAGATTTCCGAAAGCCAGGGTGTTGGCAAAGAGATATGCTTTGTGAAAGTCGAGTGAGCCTTCACCCGTATGGACCACGCGAAGTTTTGTTCCCTGATTCGGGTCCAGGACGCCAATCGTTTCCAAATAATCCAGGTCGAAACTCGCCTCCAAAAAAGGTGCGGTCGAGACATAGGGCACATAACCTGCCTCGATTATTTTCTGAAAGCTCATCAATTAGCTCAAAATTGGAGGAGGGCAATAAGTGTAGAGGTGATCGAACCTCCAACCCTCGGTACCGATGACCGATGCTCTAACCAGTTGAGCGACGGGCTGGTCACGGCTGCGTGAAACATCGTGTTTTTCCGTGCGAGAGACCGAATATGGCGCTGTCCAACTAGAGCAATTCCAAAGTTGATTTGCGCTAGTGTCATCCTGAACCGAGGTGCGAGGTGAAGGATCTACGTGAAACAACGAGAAATTCTTCAGTCGCAAGCTCCTTCAGAATGACAATAGCCGAAAGCTAATTTTGGAATCGCTCTAGAATAACGATAGAGATCAATTCCTGGTTCGTCAATTGTCGTCTAATACATTCGCGGGTGGATTCAGCTGTTTCACCCTAACCGATGACCCGTCGGGAGTGAAGCGATAAATCCGATCGGCAAATTTCTCGAATAACGATGCATCGTGATGTGAAATCATGATGACTTGAAAATCAAGTTCGCGTGCCGCGCGGTGAACGATGTTGACGAGGCTTGGTACCAGTTCCGGACGCAACCAACAGTCCTGCTCGTCCAGCACCAGAAATCGACGGTGCTCCGATCCATCCAATGTCGCCAAGGCAAACATTCGCAATCCAACGCTGAGAATATTTTGAACCGATCCACCTTGCCCGCGCTGGATATCTTCTTCAAATCCATCGCGCTCGACCAGAAAATCGACCACAGCAGAGCCTCGTTTGAAATCGGCCTTGGCCCGAAACACAATCGGTTGATCAAGGACTTCCTGGAGGGCAACGGTTAATTGCGTCTCCAGCACGCCGAGTACTTCTTCAAACAGTTCTTCGCTGAGTTTCTCCAGCGCATCGGTAACATCATTTGAAATGCTTAAGTATTTTTGTAGCGTTTCAATTCGCTTGGTGGCTTGTTTGAGTCGTTTTTCCACTTGATCCTGACGCCAGCTGAGACGATCAACCAGTTTTCGGGCAAGCTTCGGAGGTCGAAAATCTGTGTCTTGAGTCGCGATCTTCGGATCGCGAATTCGAGTTGTGGGGTTCGTCTCAGGCATTTGATCGTGTTTCGATTATTGTGTTTAGCTCCGACGGAGCGATCCTATGTCAGCCCGGCATCGCCCTGGGAAACAGATTTTACGGCGACTCCCCTCTCCCACCGACACGTGAGGGTCCGGGAGAGGGCAACTAAAAGATTTCTTGCGGAATCAACATCCCTCACCTGACGCTGAGACGTCGACCTTTCCCAACTTGGGAGAGATTGAGTGTGCCATTGGGCGTTGCCCTGGGCTGACGTCGGAGCGACCCTTCGGGCCTACCAGTCATAAATAACGGACTACTCGATTTGTAAAGTTGCTCCTTTTGGCTAGCGGCTACGGTTCCGATCAAGGATTCACACGGTATTGAAACGCCCTCTATTCGGTCTCTTCTAATTCAGCCTCGACGAATTGTTCGTTGATTTGAACCAAGTGCTGCTCAATATCGTCGAGAGACTTTTGATAGCGAGCTCGTTTCTGCTCGTTTTCCTTTTTCATTTTTTTGAGGCTGGATTTGAGTTCATCCAGGTCGTCTGAACCCCACTTAGCGAGGGCCTCCTGTTTGATCTCGTTCAGTTTTTCAAGCGCCGATTTTTTTTGGACTTCGACGACCAGTTTCTGTTCCTTAAAGTCTTCAAATCGAGCCTGTAACTCCTCGATCGTCTGGCTTGTCGTGTTTTTCTCAGGCATTTGCAAGCTCCGTTTGCGTTATTTCTTGTGCCAGTTGTCGAATTTCGTCTGCGACCGCATCGTCAAACTGAACCAGGTTTTGTTCGAGGAATTGATGGAGCCCCGCTCCGCTTTGAGTCTTTCTCGACACCAGTTCTTTCAGCCCGGAAACGAATCCGGAAGTCGCTGGTTGAGAACTGGCAATCAATTGCGCTTCAAAGAAGACGTCATCAAATGCTTGATGCGGAACTGCGATATCGGTGATGGTGTAATCGTTTGGGACGACGTCAATTCGTAACACGTGCGGGACATGTTCCTTGTTGCGATCACTGCGATTGCGTCGGGTAATGTTTCCCGGATTCATCCATGTTGTTTTGCCGCACTGAATGGGTTCTGACCGTTTGTGAATGTGACCGTTAATGACAAGATCAACATTCTCAATCTCATGCGGCTTCAGGTATCCACCGTCGTACCCGGGAAATTCAACATCGTGATGTGTCAGCCAGACCACCAATGGCTCGCCTTCAAACAGCGATTTGGCCCCCGTTCGCTCGATCTCAAACTTTTCCGGAATCGGATTTCGATAAGACGAACCGCCGACGCAGACGACTCGACCATTCATTTCGCCTTGCCAGGGATTCTGATAATCCACGAGTTTAAGGCAGCCGGATTTGATCAACAGCGTTAGAGAATCGTTCTCATTCAAAGCAGTTTCAGCGCAGTCGTGATTACCAAAAATCCCAATCGAATCACTGTTGCGCATCATTTCGATCAGTCGAGCCAACATCCAAGTCGGGTTATCGCGCGGGTTTTGAAACATATCCCCGAGGAATGTTGGCAGCAAATGATTTTTTCGTGCGTATTGCAAACACCATTCAACTTTGCCCAGCACAACCTCCGGAAAATCGTCGCGACGAAAATCCGGTTGGCGACCTTCCAGGTGAGGATCTCCGATAACCAGCAAACCGGCGTAGCCATCCTTTGGTTGCTTACGCATTGCCACCTCGCTGGCATGAATGAGCCGCGCCGGTTGTCACTAGATTTGCCACTTCGACGGGGCCTCGACAAGTTGGGCACACGGGATTTGCTGCAGCCCACGATTCGATATCCGAGATGGCGTTGGCTAGTTTTTTGTTGGCTTTAGCAAGCTTGGTATCCAGTCGTTTTCCTAATGCGTTTTGTTTTTCAATTTTCTCGATAATCGCGGACAGTGGCATGTCATCACAGAGTTGCGGTGGATCCTGGACTCGGTTTAGCTCGACCAAATTAAGCCCCATTTGCTTGATCGTTTTTTCTGACTGAGCCAAGTTTGAAATCACAGATTCAAGCCAGTCTTCATCTTCGAGTGTCGGTGGAGCGGCAAGCGGTTCAAAAGCTTGCTCAAGGGCAGCGTTCTTGTTGCCAAGGAAATTCGTTTTTTCAAACTGGGTCACCAACCGTTGCAATGACTCCGTATCTGCGAAATCGGGCGGTGCATCCAGGGCCGCATAGCCTTGCGACAGCATTTGATGACGAGCCAATTCGCCTTTGACACGCTTGATTTTCGCGACGACATTTTCTTTCGTTTCGATGCGATCGCAATCGACATTGATTTGAAAGAACTGTTTCTCGCAATCCTCAACGCGTTTTTGCAATTCCTGAACCGGAAGCAACTTCTCAAGCGACCTTGCGATTTCGTCTCTTTCCAGCTCCAGCCGATTTTGTTCACGCTTGGCGTCGCGAACTCTCTGTTTGTGCAGGGCTTGCATTTCAACCAGTCGAATTGCGTCTGACGAAGAAGCAAAAAACTCGGCGGCGGCCTTGGGCGGGTCGTTGAGCAGGAAAATCGGCCTTTTTTGCTCGCCAAAATGAATGTCGAAATCGAGTTTGTCGGAAGAAACTCGCGGCAGCCGCAAAGCTTCATGAAGCTCAGGAGGAACACCCTGCTTCAGGCGATCGAAGGGTTTGTCGTTGATCAAATACTTGGGCGAGCCATTTTTTTTACGGCTCCATTCAACCACGTGACCGTCATCGGTTTCGACGATTATCTGACAATTCTTTTGCTCGTGCCTGAGCACGTAAGTCGAATTATCGTTGTGACAAAGAACCTGCAACGCCGTCACCACCGCACTTTTGCCGCAGTTATTCGGACCAGCTAGCACCGTTAGCCCAGCAGCCGGTTCGATAACCGTATGCACGTGGGACATAAAATTGATCAATTCAATCCGTTTGATCACGGTATTGGCTCTGCAAATCAAGGAATGCGGTGGCCGAACGTGAGAATGCGTTCCATCTAAATTGTCGCGGCAGGTGTGACACGTTAGGTCACACTGCGGTTCAATCCCTCAAATTATTGGGATTTATTGCCTGAAGGGAAGGGTTCGACAATTCGGAATGAGCTGACGGTTTCGTGCGAATGAGGCCGTTTTATGGTTGTTCCTGTACGAGCCGACTGATCGCCTTGAATTCGGGCGAGCCCGCTTTTTCACACCACTCGAACAACACCGCTTCGGTTGTGGTCGGCGTTGCCCCCACATATTCCATCCTCCGAATCGCCGTCAGATGGTCAATTTCATGCCGTGAACCAATGGCGTCGACGCAGATATATACGTCGAATCCGGCAGCCATCAAATCGAGTGCCGTTTGCCCCACGCAGACATGCGTTTCAATACCCGTTAGCAAAACCTTGCTAATTCGGTTGGAACCGAGGTCTTCGATCAACTCGCTACATTCTCGGCAGCTGAACATCGTCTTTTCTGGTATCTCATCGGTTAACCGACTAGCCAATTCATCGACCGTCCCACCTAGCCCTTGGGGATATTGTTCGGTTGCGCGAATTCGCACACCTAACGTGTTGGCTCCTTCGATCAAACGGCGAATGTTGAATACCAAGCTTTTATGCTCGTGAATGAACGGTAGCAACTTTTCCTGGACGTCAATGATAATCAACGCGGAATCGTCACGATTCATCAACAACGGGCTTCGTCCGCTGAATTTGCTCGTGGAATTTTCGTCAGTCATTTGATTTCTCCAGACGAAAAGATACCCGCCGGACAATTCTGGCTCAACCGACAATCGCAAGATGGCCGATCCTGGGCAGTCACTAGAATACAAAAGAGATTTTGATAAGAATATGGTTGCTCAGTTATGAAACAAAAATCTCTTCGGCACGTGGGAAACGTAAACGAATAAGTTCGGAGGTCTTTTTCGGTCAAATGATTCTTGCTGATTTTCCATATGACGGTGTCTCTAAACCAAAGTTGTCCTGATGAAGTTTCACGCGACCACCATTCTTACGGTCAGCCACAACGGATCGGTTGCCATGGGTGGTGACGGCCAGGTTACACTTGGCAACGCCATCATGAAGGCCGATGCGATGAAAATCCGCAAGTTGCTTGAGGGCAAAGTTCTTTGTGGGTTCGCGGGAAGTAGCGCTGATGCATTTGCGTTATTGGAACGATTTGAAGAACAATTGAAAGATTCACCGAATAACGTTCCGCGTGCGGCAATTGAACTGGCCAAGAGATGGCGTATGGACAAGGCGCTGCGGCAGCTGGAAGCATTACTAACTGTCACCGACGGTCGGAACACGCTGCTGATAAGTGGAACGGGTGACGTGATACAACCGACCGACGGAATCGTTGGCATCGGATCGGGAGGTAACTATGCGATCGCCGCTGCCCGAGCCTTAAAGAACCACAGTCAGTTGTCGGCCAAAGAAATTGTCCTGGAATCTTTGAGAGTTGCCGGGGAAATCGACATTTATACAAACACGAATATCATTGTTGAGGAAATACCATGTCCAGCGTGACTGACGAAGCAATGAATGAGGAAGCCATGATCAAGACGACCAAGTCGGACGCAACGGCGCCGGCAACTCCGCGCGAACTTGTCGCTCAACTTGACCGATACATTGTTGGACAGGGTGACGCAAAACGCTCTGTCGCGATCGCCATTCGAAATCGCTGGCGACGACAACAATTGGGCGATGAAATGAAAAACGAAGTCGCGCCCAAAAATATTCTGATGATCGGATCGACTGGCGTCGGAAAAACAGAAATTGCGAGACGACTTGCGAAACTGACCAGTGCGCCGTTTATCAAAGTAGAAGCGACTAAATACACGGAAGTTGGTTACTACGGTCGCGATGTCGAAAGCATGATTCGCGAGTTGGTTGAGAATTCTATCAGCCTGATTCGCGCATCCGAAAGAAAAATCGTCAAAAAAGATGCCGAGTCGCGCACCGAAAAGCGGCTGTTGGAATTATTGTGCCCCCAACCGGTGCATTACGAATTTAACGTGCAAGCCAAATTCGAAGATTCAAGCTCTGACTCGGAACCGCAAAACGACGATTCCTTCGAGCGAACCCGCGAAAAAATGGCAAAAATGCTTGCCAAAGCTGAACTTGAAGATCGCAAAGTCGAGCTGAAGATTGAACAAAAATCGGCTCCCGTCATGCTCGGTGGGATGGGAGTCGAACACATGGACATGGATATCCAGGGCATGTTCGAAAAGATCATCCCCAAGAATCACGTGACTCGCGAAATGACCGTTCGCGAAGCGCGTAAAGTTATGTTTGAACAGGAGTGCGATGCATTGTTGGACGACGAGAAGATTAACGGCATGGCGATCAAACATGCCGAAAACATGGGGATTATCTTCTTGGACGAGATCGATAAAGTGGTCGCTGGCGAAGGTAAAGGAGCCGACGTTTCACGACAAGGCGTTCAACGTGATTTGTTGCCGATCGTGGAAGGTACCACGGTGCAGACTCGGTATGGCTACGTAAATACGGATCACATTCTGTTTATTGCAGCCGGCGCTTTTCATCGGCACACCCCCAGCGAGTTGATGCCGGAATTGCAGGGTCGTTTTCCGATTCGTGTTGAATTGAATGATTTGACAACCGAAGACTTCGTTCGCATTCTGACCGAACCCAAAAATTCGCTGACTCGGCAATACGCGGCTTTGCTGGAAACAGAAGGTGTCCACCTTGAGTTTACTGATGACGCGATTCAGGAATTGGCGACCTATGCCAACCAGGTCAATCAGACGACTCAAAACATAGGGGCTCGCCGTTTGTATACGATTCTCGAGCATTTGCTGGAGGAGCTGAGCTTTGAAGCACCCGATATGAAGATGGGGAACGTAACGATCAACGCTCAATATGTCCAGGAACGACTGAGCAAGACCGCGGAAGACGAAGACTTGAGTCGTTTCATTTTGTGATGCTAATTGGTCTGACCGCCCAAACAAATCCCGGTGCGGCAGATGCGGCCGGTTGTATCCTGTGCCAATATCTGCGAATCGTTCGTTTTGTCAAAATATTACCGACAAGTCGGGTGCCGCTGCGGACGTTGATCAGTCCGGTGAATCGGATTCGTGCCGGTCGGTCGCGTCGATTTCTGCCGTTTGCTCCTTGCGGCGTTTGAGGTATTCATCCACCATTGCTTTTCGAGCTGAGTCGTCGGGTTGGGTGATCTGCTGCAAACCGACGCTCATCAAATCGAGCATGGCCAAACCGAGAACTCCCAGCAGCGAAACCAGTATCAGCGTAATCAAAATCCCGAAAACTCTCGGTTCCGTCGCCCAATAAAGCGACGCAAGCATCACTCCAATCGCCGAGATCATACTGCTGGAAGTCATGCGGCGACGGAACTTGCGATATTCGAAGAGCCTTTTTCTATCGTCGGTCGTAGCCGCACTTGCCTCCCAATAACTTCGCTGGTGACGAAACATCAATACGATTCCGCCTGAAAATGCAGCCAGCCCGAATAGCAAAGTAAACATTCGGGTCGATTCGTTTTCCAGAATACGACCCAGCAAAACCTGACCCAGCAAGCAATGACAATCCCACGAAACGGCGTTCAAGTCGAATGTACTTGGGAAGGAATTCAATTGAGCTTCTCCATTTCCTTGAGCCACTCAAGCAAAACCCAGCCGACTTTTGTTAATGACTCGGCAGAACAATTCTCGACTTTGTCCTGTTCCGTGTGCCAATAAGCATTTTCGGATTCCGCAGTTGGATAATCAAAATCAATGATGTCACATGTGCGAATTCGCGCGATTGAATTCAAGGGTAAATGATCGTCTCGAATCTTGTGTCGCTTTTTGGGGACAAACTCCTTGACTCCCAGACGCTGCGCGACTCCCCAGATGCTGCGAGTCAACCGCGGCGCAAAACTCAGGCTGTTGCCTTCGTAGTAGATTTCGAGGTTTTTGTCACCGATCATATCGACGAGCACTCCGTAGGTATAATTCGCCGGCCATTTATTGGCGGCATATTGATTCGCAAAATGAGTCGACCCGAGGAACATAGTATCGCGGCGATAGACGTAAACAAATTCCTCACCGTCGAAGAAAACAAAATCGACACCAAAATTGCCTGGCAAGCCCGGCATGTGTTTTCCAAGTTCGTACAACAACGCAACTCCGCTGGCTCCATCGTTGGCTCCGAGAAAAACACCGCGCGGATTGACTTTGTCCTGATCGGGGAACGGCCGCGTGTCGTAGTGACAACAGATGAGCAATCGCTTCTCGCGTTCGGGATGAAAACGAACGGCGAGATTTCCGAGCTCGACCAGCTGTCCCGTATTCGGATGCCGGACATTAAAGGTTTGCAGATGGACCTGAGCGCCAAGAGCCTCAAAGTGCTTGGTCAACATCGCTTGTTGTTGTTTCATTCCAGCCGTTCCGCTCACGCGCGGACCGATTTCACACACCGCTTTGAGCACTTCAAATGCACTTTGCCCGTCAAACGTGGGTTGTGGAAGTTGCGATCCCCTGTTCTCGTTGATTTGGGGCACGGTTGGTTTGGCACCCGCGCTGCCGGTCGGGTTTTCCAGCGAAGTTCGTGTGTCATTCGTATCGCCAGTTGGCGGCTGGGCAACTGTTTGGCTGTGAGCAAAAGCCAGCGAAACGAATGCGACTAACGCGAGTGTCAAACGATGGCAGCAAATCCGTGACTCTCGAAAGATAGATTTTTTTGAGTGTGACATAAGATTTCCAGGTCGTGCTAGCGGTTCCGTTTGATCATCGAAAATCGCCGGTGCCCTCACATGATAAGGGAGATGAAACACGAAACCAATCTTGGAATCGAGTTGTCCAACGAAAAGCCGAATAGTTGTCATTTATTCCACAGCAATTTGACGAGACAGTATTGTTGCTAAACCAGAAGGTGGCTTAAAATCGCGCATTCCCACGGAAGACGAAAACGAATCAGGATTGATCAATGGAAAAAACAGATTTGGCTATCGACGTGAACGAGCTGACCCAATTGCAGCACGATACGGTATCGAGGTGGCACGATCAGGACATCGAAAACGGATATAAAGGGTTTCTCGCGACTGTTTGCCAACAACACTCCTACAATTTTCAACTTTGGCACGAAGAAGATATCGCCCGCAGCGTTGATGTAACCGATGCCGAGATCGCTCGCGTGAAGCGGTCCATTGACCGTCTGAATCAGCAGCGAAACGATTGGATCGAGAAAATCGATGATGAGATTTTGAAACTTGTTCTGGAAGCAGGAATCCGCGCGGACGATTCGGCACCGCTGAATACGGAAACGCCCGGCAGCACGATCGACCGGCTATCCATTTTGTCGTTGCGAATTTTTCATCTTCGCGAACAACTTCAGCGACCCGATGTTTCGCCATCCCATATCGAGTCGGTGGAAAACAAGATCGCGGTTTGTCTGCTGCAGGAAGATGATCTCAAGACTTCGCTTCAACAATTAATTAACGATATATTTGTTGGCAAAAAACGGCATCGCACCTATCGTCAATTCAAGATGTACAACGACCCAACCCTGAACCCATTCTTGTACCAAGCCAAAAAAAGAGCTTCGTAGCTGGAAATCGCCTTGCCGCCCATACAGAGTGGCGCTGTCCACTTAGCCATCATCGCAATTCCGTCCGAGTTTGGAATTGAATGTTTGGAAAGTCCTGATCATCCTGAACTGAGTGGAGCGAGATGAAGGGTCTCTCGTTGGGATGCCCGAGCGAGAGATCCTTTCCACGGCAGCGGACCAAAGTTAACCCTGGAACAATTGACAGCCGTGGCTTTTCCAATAGGCTGGCAAACTTTCGATCAGTTCACTTCCAAACGAATCTCTATTAACAACATGGCTGAAGCTTTGACCGAAAGCAGCGAGGATAATCATCCATCGACCAAGCCACTGGCAATTCTCGTTGTTGGTTTATCCCTTCTTCCGCTCGGACTGTTCGTGTTCTCGCTCTTGGGCCGATATTTTTTTCTGGCAGAACTGGTAGGCAACTTTCGGGCTCAAATATTGGTCATGCTTATTCCGTTTCCAATTGTTCTCTGGATCCTGGGCCGATGGAAATGGGGAAGTGTGTTGGCGATCGCCACCGTTGGTGCCATGATCGGAGTCGTGTCTACGTTTTTACCTGGCTATCAGCCCGCGGCGGGTCCCAAAACACTCAGGCTTATGTCGTTCAACGTCTTTGACCAAAACCAGGACGCAGACTCGGTGGCTCTACGCGTTCGTGAAGAAGATCCGGATGTTTTGACCATTCTTGAGTTCTCAAATCACTGGGCCGGGATCTTCGAGCAATTCCATGACAAATATCCTTACCGAGTTCTGGAACCTCGCTGGCACGGATTCGGAATCGCAGTCTTCAGTAAGTATCCATTGGAGGAAACGGAAGTTTATGCATTGACCAAAAAGACAACCGACAACCCCTGCATTGCGACTACAATCAAGTTTGGAAATCAAACTTTGAGAATGGTTGGCATCCATGTTCTATCGCCGACGAACATCTTTCGTCTGCGGCTCCGAAATAAACAGTTGGATGAACTGGCTCAGATTTTGGACAGAAGTGACGAACCAACGATCGTGATGGGTGATTTCAACTGTACACCGTGGTCTCCCTATTTACGTGACTTCCTGAATGCGACAGGCTACCGTGACAGTCGGCAGGGTTTTGGTTACCAACCGAGTTGGTACGCTTATTCCCGGCTATTGTTGATTCCGATCGATCACGCTTTTGTTTCGAACCAAGTCCATATTCACGACCGTTACATTTGCAAGGCCGCAGGTTCCGACCATTTGCCGCTCGTCGTTGACGCGTCCGTAACAGAGAAGCAGAAACCCTAATTGTCGGCTAGAGCGCGTTGGTTTAAGTTTGGCGTCTTTCGTCGGTTTCGCCCGGCAACAGAACGCCACGACGCTATACGTCCGTGCGACAAGCACTAGTATTCCGTCACAGCACAATGTTCGGGTAGAGTCGTTTTAGTTTAACGCGGGCTTTTTCATTTGTGAATTGCCAGTCAATTCCCTTCTGGCGTTTGTTGCGATCGACTTTCCATG
>JAHEJI010000078.1 GCA_024638965.1 Planctomycetaceae bacterium | reverse complement strand
GATCTCATCCGCGAAGTCGAGATCAAAACGGGCCAGGTGAAACGCGAAATACGCGCTCCCAATTCGCTCTATTTCACGGGAGACATGTGCTTTGCACCCGACGGCACGGCGATTGTGTTTGCAGTGTCGACCGCGTTGGTAGAACAACGAAATCAACTTTTTGGTAATGATTGGCCCATGGCAAGCGACGAGAAACCAGCGGGCGTCGTGCTCAGAATTGATGCCGATTCCGAAATCGCGACCGCCGTACAAATAGTACCTGCAGGTTTCAGGAGGCACTTATTTTGTGCCGACCAGCACTACGTTTATTTTCCAAGCGTCGTTCCGGATCGGTTCGTTAATATGAAAACACGTGACAAATCCGGCAACCAGGCGATCTTTCGCCTTCCGATTCGACCAACGAGACAAACTTCGACAAGCGGTTTTTAACAAAACAACCCAAAGGTATAGTTTCGCATCGGGGTAAGCCGATCCCGTCACCTGCTGCACCATTCTGCCGAGCAACATCGATCAAGATTGGACTCAGAAACTGACGGTTGCTAGAATCACGGTCGGATACAAACTCTAAGGAGTCGAGAGCGAGTTTGGTTGGAGTTTGGCCTCTTTTCGTCGGTTTCGCCCGGCAATCAGAGCGCCACGACGCTATACGTCCGTGCAACACGCACAACTGCCTCCTCGCTCCGCGGCTTTCAACTTTTAATCACTCATTGCTCCGCAACGAGCTGATAAAACGCTATTTGCTATCCCGCTGTATTGTTGACGCAATTTATGAACCAGAGCCGGAAAGATGGCTGACCACTCCAGGCAGGGGACGCGATCTGGCCGCAAGAGGACCGCGATGATCATCATCGCGCTGGCGATGTTCGCGTGTCTCGTCGTGATCGGGTTGCGACCTGACGAGCCGGTCCCGGCGGCCATCTCAACGACATCCGATAGCCCGTTTTTTGAGGTGCGCGTCGTGAAGCCCCTCTCCGCCCGGCCCCTGGCCGGACTGTTTGGGCTACTTCCGGCCGAAGATCTGGGATTTGACCACGCGAGCCGTGACGCCGAGGTCGGCCGGGTCGGAGACGACCGCCTCGAGCTCAGCGCCGAGGGCTGGGAGCTCATCATCGAGACCGACGGCGAAGGGAGGATCGCTGCAGGGACGCGCCTCGTGTTCACGATGGAACTCGGGGGCAAGGTGCGTAAATTGTGCTGCCGACCCGCAGACCCTGCCGTCGGCTATCTACACACCGCCAAGCGGTCAGGCTCCGACGAGTTCGGAGGTCGCTTCCGGGTCGAGCTCGCCAACTGCGAGATTGCCGAGACTGGAAGGGCGATCGAGTGGCCGCCAGCTCCGCTCACCGTCCTCGGAAGCTTCGACCGACTCCCCATTGCACCGGCTGAGCCTGCCGACGGACGGTAACAAGCCGCCTTTGTGTTTCTTATAACCTTGGCCTGTTCGATTTGTTAACGACCAACTTTGAGCCGATTCTTCTGCTGAATTTTGGACTTCCCGGCACGGGAACCGTTGGTGTCGTAAAGACCTTGAAGGGTTGGACCCGAATAAGAACTGTTTGTGTTGCCGGAATAGGTCGCAGCCGTGGCCGGATGATCGGGAACGACGATCAAGCGAATTTTTCCATCCGTGTTGAGCGCGTTAAGGATGGCCGTTCGAATGGCGTCGCGATGTAACACGATCTCATCCAGCGTTCCGTCTGGAAGATCGGTGCCGTCGGGTGCATGATGGACGGCCGGATAGGTCGCAACAAGTTCGGCACCCGTTGAGAGACTACCTGGAACGCAGGCGAGTCCGCTATTGCCCGTTTGAAATTGAACAGCCGAATCGATGTTCACGGCAGTTGCGGTCGGGGAAGCGACGAAAACGCTGATCGGACCGTCGCGGGTGATCGATTCGTTTTCCTGTTCCATCCCATTGTTTCCAAAGACGGTCAAAGAGCCAGGATTGTATTCAATGCCATTGCCGTCGCTGAACTCTGATGAGACAAATATTCGATCGAACAGATCATCCATTCCGCCTGCCGAACCGGTTGAGTCTTCTGTGTGGAAGGCGATAAAGGCAAGAGCGTCTTGCCAATTGGCCACTCGGAGCCCGACCGACGCATTGATCGTGTCGCGTTCGCCAGTTCCGTCCATGCATTTTCGCTGCTGCCTTGCATATTGAAGTCACCCAAGAAGACAACGGGGCGCCCCGTCGGCAATGCATCAACAATGTCGCCAACTCGCGTCGCCTCGGCTTCTCGTTGAATCAAATCGGCTGAGGAATTTCCGGCTGTTAATTGAACTGAGAGAACTGAAAAATATCGTCTTCGGTTCCGCCCAGCGGTGGGAACGTTGCCAACGTGGGATTGTGAGTAAAGTTCATGTTATCGATTGACTGACTATCGATTAGTGTCAAATTGTCGGAGTCGTAGACCAGATACGCCTGTTCGTTTCAGGTCCAGATTATCGACGTGAACCGCGCCGCCTTCGTTGTTGGGTTGAATGAATACAACCGCAAGGCGAGCTTCGACCGTTTCAGCCGGTGCATTTCCACGAATTTCAAAATTGTCCCAAACGTCGTTGGGCGAATTCGTGTCGGCAATTGTTGTTTCTATCGACGAAATGTAATCGGCCGTTCCAAAAATACCATTTCGCTTTCGATAGTAGTCAATTTTTAAAACACACCGATTCGAAGTACCGTTGATCGAATCATTGCTGGCGATAAAACGATCGCAACTCGCAACGATTTCCAAGCCGGGCTGAACCGTCAGCGCCTGTTCCAAACCAGAATAGTTCGTTGAACTGTTGAATTGCCCAAAAACCTTCAGTGCACCCGAGCCGTCCCGCACATGTTGAGTACTTGCCCGCACGTTGGCGATCGGATTTCCAAATGTGGTCCACTTTGAAAGCGAAAAGTTGTTTTCGTCGAATCCAGGATTCTCGATGGTCTGCGATGTTTCGGTTGCCTGCTTTTGATAAACGTAAACGTAGTCCACTTCGAAGTACTGCGGCCACACCGTCGTTCCGTCCGGGTTGTCTAAAAAGTCTCCACCGATGGCGGTGTTGATAATCAGTTGCATCGGAGCCGACTGAGTGTCAAAAAACTCATTCACGGCGTATTGCGATACGGTGTAATGGTGAACGCCGTCGACGTAAAAGCGAATTTGATCCGGATCCCATTCCGCAGAATAAACATGGAATCCGTCGTGGTAGTTCTCGAGACCATTCCGGAACGATTGTTGATTCGCAAACACGAAGTGATGCACAAAAGGCGGATTGGTTCCCCAGTGAAACGCACTGCTCGTGATTGTTGGTTCATCACCGCGATTTTCCATGATGTCAATTTCGCCTTGACTTGGCCAAGGGTTTTGACCGACGTCTGGGAGCAGCCAAATGGCTGGCCACATCCCTCTGGTACCGGGTAATTTGGCTCGTACGTCCCAGCGACCATATTGTTGAGCGCTGGTGCTGAAAACTTGCCCGCTCCGATAAGGCAAACCACGAGAAGGAATGTCTTCCGATTTGATGACGAGATTACCGTTGCTCAAATAAACCTGGCTGGGCAGATAATCCTGTAACGAATTGTTTGTCGTTTGATTCGTGTTAATGACGATCCACTTGTTGGTATCAATCGAACTTCCACTGAATTCGTCATACCAGGCAACGTCGTAACCTGGGATTGCGGGCGGCTGAGCCAGGATTGGACCGGCAAAAAGGGTGAGGACAAAGACAGCCAGAGTCAGTTTGCGAAGAGGGCAGACCATGCTCTTTTTCCTTGCAATACGGGATAAAGCTAACCCAAGTATATCAGGCTTGAAACCGCTTTCAACGACTGTTTTGCATGTTTAATCAAGAGAGCGTCAGCGAGTAAACCGCAGCCCCAGGTCATGGCATGAAACATTCCGCATTCCGCACTCCACATTGGTTTTCAACGTTCCGCGCTCCACATTCCGAATTTGTTTCAGCTGGTCATCAGATTCTCGTCCAAGCCGTCGGCTTTGTGGGCTTTGACGCGTTTTTTGAATAGCCTTTCCCAGTTTTCTGTCAGTGAACCAGCTGCTGATTCAATTGGAACGGCCTTCCACCGACCAGAAGCATCAACGATTGCCAATCCCAGTCTGGAAAGCTTTCCCAGCGCATCGTGCAAATCAAAATCGACGTCAATCGACGTTTCCGCGACTAAGAATTTTTCGGCCAACTCGTCCAGTTCTATTTCCTCAAGTCCATCATTTGAATCTTGTTGCCAAAGAACGGTGTACCCCAAGATCGTTTCGCAAAGCTCCTGTTCTTGTGCTTCGTTAAGAAGTCGATACAGGACGCCAGCGTTGTTGTCTAGGTTTTTCAAATACAAGTTCTTCGTGAGGGTGAATTCGTATTTGTCCTTGGTGCGGAAATATGTGAACACGGATTTTCCGATATAACCGATCATAACCACCGCAAATAAGGCTACGGCCCGCCGATCCTTGAAAATGGCCAGAGCTCCCGTTGCTCCGATCGCCGCAAAACCAAACAGTCGGAACACCAAGGTTAAGATTGCAGGACCCGTTTTGATAGCTGCACCTGTTATAGCCGGCAACAATACTTTGCCCTGGTCGAGCCTTGAAAGTTTTACGCGTGTTCCAGGAAGCAACACCTCCAAATCGGTCTCAGGAATGTTCTTGAAGTTCTTGATGTATACCGCGTCCGATCTCATCGACTTATCGATATTACGCCTTTTCTTTTTCTTATCGTTTTCGCCTTGATTTTCGGTTTCTGACTTCAGCCGAAACGTCAGGATCAAACGATGAAATTCTGGCAGTTTTATGGTCTCCCTTCGAAAGAAATTTTGCCAGCGACGACGCTTCACATCGACCATGCGATATCCGCGCGCAAAAATCTCAAGCTGTTCGAATACATCAAAATCGACCTCCAGCTTAACGCCGCCTTGGCTCCCAAGCTTGATCATCCGCTTGAGCTCATCGCGCGAAAGACGCTGATAGTGGGCTGCATAAGCGAGTTCGGCCACCTGATCAAACAACTTTTCGGTGCGCTCGGATAACTGGTCGTTATTCAACTCTACGGTCTGAATCAGCTCGCTGTCCGGGTCAAGCGCACCGTACATCTCTTCAACGCCTATCAGAGCCGAAAGATGTTCGACGTGAAAAATGGACTGCAGCCGGTCACACAAATCGAAGAAGCTGACACTTTGATGGTCCGGCATCGCAAACCATCGCTTCAACCGAATCGCAAGATCGCTATGCCGAATCGGTATGAAAGTTTCCCGACTGTCCGTGGACAGGTCAACTTTCAGCTCATGCGAGATGTCGGTTTCATTTGTCATCTGAGGAATTAGTCCTTGAATCTAATCCGGTCTCATCATGTGGTACGACTCTTCGAATCGTTTTCACGAGTCAGAGTCTCGCGAAACAATGCTTTTGCGAAGAGGTTGTCATTTTTTTGGATCGTTCCGATGTGGGCCGTTAACAAGCGTGGTGCGTGCGGTAACGCGGGGATTCGACACTGGGGTTTTTTGCCGGAACAGCGCTGCGCTCGTTCGCGGCCTACAACAAAACGCCCTCGGGCGCGGAAGGCGACGATTTCTCTGCGCAGAAAAAAACCTCCGGCAATTCGAATGTCACGAACGCGTGGAGGTTTGGAACACTATTCAAATTTTGCTTACGCAGTGGCTTCCTCTTTTTCGTCCGGACTGACCACGCGACCCATGTAGTATCCGCAAGTTGGGCAAATTACATGGGTTGGGGTGGTTGAACTGCACTTTGGGCAAACCGTTAAGGGTCTCGCCTTAAGAGCATCGTGAGCTCGTCTTTTCCCGCTTCGTGAATTGGAATGTTTACGCTTTGGAACCGCCATCTCTAAACCTATCGTGTATTCGTGTCTTATTGGTTTTTCTTAGTTAAGGGCGAGATTTTATCTTCTTTTGACCCCCGACTCAACGGCTGAAATGGTCATTTGCATCGGTTTTCGAGGGGAAATGTAGTTCGTTATCCTATCATTTTGGATCGACTTCCCCTTCAATCCAAAGAATCGGGTTACCGGGGTTCGGGGTTCGCGTACCCTGTACTCAGTTCTCAGAACTCAGTGAGCCAAGGTCTTTATTAAAACGTTTTGGCCTGTCATGGGAGCGGTTCTCGTCGGAGTTGCAAGGTCGCCGATGCAGGCACTTGCCCCAATTGACGTTTGCAATGCTGTCATCGCACCTGCCCTAAACTTCCCATTAAGCCAGTCTTACGGTCCCGACAAAACGGGTTGGTAATTTATTCGGATTAACCAAAGTTTGACGGCAGGACGGTCCGATACCAGTCATGTCGGTCTCAGGTCGATCGATGCGCGTTTGCGTAACATGATGACCTGCGAACGGCGAACCGGGGGGTTCGATGGCAAACCGATTGTTTGCCAGTGCGTTCACGCGACTTGCTGCGAGTCGCGAAAACGTGTTTTCGAACGACAGCAGGATATGGAAATCCAATGAGCTGCAAGCCCTCGAGAATCCTGATATGGACGTTGTGCCTGTCCTTTCTGGTCACCGGTTGTTCGCCGGTCAAGCCGAATTATCTCAGAGATACTGGCGATTTGTCGTATTACCTGGATCAGGCGACGATGGTCGAGTACCCGGACGTCGACATGGCGTCACTCGACGAGGTCACTCAGAGTTTTGCCCCGATTACTGTGATCGATCCGGATTTTAGTTCGTTCTACGACCTGACCCTGGAAGACTGCGTCTCCATTGCGCTTCAGAACAGCAAGGTGCTTCGCGGTTACGGAACACCGAGCCTCCAGGGAACGCGAGTTGCTCCAGGTCAAGACACGCTCGCCAACGGTCCGGCCGCGGCCGGAACCGTCTACAACGTTGCGGTCCGAGAATCGGAACCCGGCTTCATTGGAATACCCGGTCAAATTTCGTCTCCGGCAACGATTACGACTAACACTGCCCTGGAAGGCAATATCGGGGTTGAAGCGGCGTTGGCCGATTTCGATGCTCAGTTTACGACGACAGCATTATGGCAAAAATCTGACGAGCCCCGAAACGCGACACCAATTCTTCAAAATGGGCAACCGAACCCATTTGACCCACAAGTATTCCAACAAGACGGTGTTCAATGGAATTCTGAAATTGCCAAGAAGACGGCGAACGGCACACAAATCTTCTTTCGCCAAACCAATCTTTACACCAACAACAATATTCCACTTGTTGGCGACGGAGGTTTTCAGGTTCTCGATAGCTGGTATCGAACGGCATTCGAAGTTGAATTCCGACAGCCATTGTTGCGGGGCCGGGGAGCATTCATTCAACGAATGCCGGTCGTGATTTCGCGAATCGGCTCCGATCAAGAGCTGGCCAACCTGGAAGCTCAACTGCAAAATATGGTCACGAATATCGAGATTCGTTATTGGGAACTTTACTGCGCCTACCGAAATCTCGAAGCGAGCAAAACTGGTCGTAATGCGGCGCTTGAGACATGGCGGATCGTAAAAGACCGTTACGACGAAGGTGCCGACGTCAACATCCAACAGGTCGCTCAGGCGAGCGGACAATATCATTTCTTCAATTCCCAGGTCACAGACGCTCTAAACAACGTGTTGACGGCTGAAGGAAACTTGCGATATCTGCTGGGTATCGCTGCGACTGACGGTCGCGTTATTCGCCCGATCGACGAAGCCATGATGGCTCCCGTCGAATTCGATTGGTGTTCGTCGCTTTGCGAAGCTCTAACGTACCGCCCTGAGCTTCGGCAAGAACGTTGGGAGATCAAAAAACGTGAGTTGGCCTTGGCCTATTCGAAAAATGGTCTCCTTCCCGAACTAAACGTCACCGCGTTGTACCGATGGTTGGGCTTGGGCAACAAATATGGCACATCCCAAAACCCCAATTTGCCGTTTCCTGATCCAACCAGTGGAGCCTTGAACGAACTGTACCGAGGCGACTTCCAGGAACTCCAACTCGGGGGCGAATATCGAATGCCGATCGGTTTCCGTCGAGAACTTGCCAATGTCCGAAATGCGCAATTGAAACTGGCTCGTGAAATTGCTCGACTTGAAGATATGGAACTTGATGTAAGCCGTGAGCTGAGTGAAGCCATGCGTGCCCTCGCCGCGAACCTTCGTATTATGCATTCAAGCTTTAATAACTGGAAAGACACGCAGATTGAAGAAGATCACTTCCTGGAATTGAAAGATGCGGGCGTTGAAACACTCGACGTAGCTTTGGACGCTCAACGCCGTCGCGCTCAAGCTGAACAATCGTTTTACAACGCACTTTGCGAATACAACAAAGTCATTTCGTTGGTTCACCGACGTAAGGGCACGATTCTTGTCTACAACGGAATCGAATTTTCCGAAGGACCGTGGCCTGGCAAGGCATATTCGGATGCAAGCGAGCACGCCCGTCGCCGTGGGGCAAGCCGGCACTTGAATTACGGCTGGAGTCGTCCACAAGTCATCAGTCGCGGTCAAGGCGGGCCCCAAGCGGAAAATAACGGAACAATCCTGGGAGGCACTCCGCTCAGCACAAGCACACCGATTCACGACTTGTCGGCACCTGCCGATCAAGGTGTCCCGATGATCGAATCACCTTACTATTCACCTAGCGAGCTTCTCCCTCCAACAGAACCTCAGTCGACTCCCGAACCGACGCTTGCTCCACAGCAACTTCCGCCACCGAAAAATCAAGGATCGAGTTCACGTGTTTTTCATGATAGCTCGGTTCAGCAAACCAGTTACGCCGAACCCATATCGCAACCGATCTTGAAGCTGTCGGCAGCTCCGCGTCAGCCGGAAAATACAGTCCGGGAAACGCAAACCAAGTCGCCTCTGAGAACTACCAACAATTCCAAACACGAACCAGTTCGAGATTCGCAGCCGCCAACGGCAACGCGATTGAAGGCTGTGCCAAGAACGCAGAACTCAACCGCGGAACCAGCAAATCGGCGGCCGGCAGCGATGGACTGGGAAAAATTCGGACTAAGTAATCCAGAACGAAGCACGAGAACAACAGCCGAAATCAAAAAGTCAAACTAGTGGAAGTTCAAACCTGAATTGAGTTCGTAGTGCCGGCTTTAGCCGGAAACAATAGTTGAACGAATCTCCGACTTGTTTGTGGATCGAAACGCGACTTGGAGAGACTGTGAGTTTTTGTTTAACGGCTAGCCGAAGGCGTCGGTTTTTCCGTTGTTACAAACGCAGTCGCCTGCGGCTTGCCGTTAAACGATTTAGCTGGACTAAACAGAATTGGCCAGACAACGACGAACTATAAAACAAATATTGAAACAAAAAACGCGTGGCCGACATCGGCTACCCAAAAAAGACAATTTCGAGGTCTTAAAATGAAGAACCTGATTATCATTCTTGCTATCGCTTGCCTCGGCTTTGCGACATTTGGATGTAGCATGTGCTGCGGTCCCCATGACTTTGACTATCCAGCGTTTGGCGGCAAGTACCAGCGTACCGACCCGGCTTATGGAAGAGTCGGCTCACCGTTTTCGGATCCCGCAACTGTCACGGAAGGCCCCAGCGCGGATTCAAACTTGTCGGCTGGAGATACCGGCCGCATGCGTGAACCTCCGACTGGAGATCTTGACGATCCAACCGAGCTTGACATGTTGCAAGACGAAGAATTCGAAAAAGAAAATGAGCTGGGACCGCAAAACGATCCTCTGCCTGTTCCAAAAACCAGTCCGGAACCAGAAACCGACGAGACAACCGCTTTTCGCCGTTGGCGGCAAAAACCCCTTCGGCGCGGTGAACAGTGGCGGTGAGGTAAGGTCGTAATTCGGAGTTCGAAGTTCGGAAATTGCTGGGTGATAGTTGAATTGACTAGCCGCTCTGATTGGCGAGCATGGGTTTTTCTTCTCCGGTGACTTTAATCAATTGGCGGCGGAAATTCTCGCACATTTCCTGAATCCGCTCGATCGGCAGTTGTTCGGTACGAGCGTCGGCACCTAAGTGCAATCCTTCGAGGACTTCGTCGACTTGCGGTTTGGTTAATTGTCCTTTGAAGGCACTGATCGCAACACTGCGCATGAACTTGCGTCGGTGAAAAAACATCGCCCGAACGAACGCATGAAAGAAATTGAGGTCCGGAATCCGGGCGAGTTTGTCCGGGCGGTGTACGATATGAATAATGGCCGACTCGACTTTCGGTCGAGGCCAGAAGACTTTGGGCGACATGATCCGAACAATTTCGCAATCACAAAGGCTCTGCATCAAGATGCTCAAGGCCCCATAGTCCTTTGACCCTGGCGCGCCCATGATTCGGTCCGCAAGTTCCTTTTGAATCGTCACCGTCATGGAAACAGGGACGATTTCGCTAAGCAACAGATTTGTGAGGATTGGCGTCGCAATGTTGTAAGGTAGATTGGCACAGAGTTTAAGAACTCGATTTTCATCCACCGCAAGATGTTTCTTGACCGTTTCGATTACGCGAGAATCAAAAGTGTTTTTGTTTTTCAAGACGTCTTGATGCAGCATCTCGATGTTATCAAATTCTTCAAGTTCCTCGCTCGCCATTTGGAAAAGGTGAGCATCGATTTCAACCGTTACGACGGCGGCAGCCTGCTTGGCAATCAACCCCGTCAACGACCCCATTCCAGTTCCAATTTCCAGCACAACATCGTTTTCGGTCAGCTTCGCGCTCTTTGCGAGGAGCTTAATCAGATTCAAATCGATCAAAAAGTTTTGACCATGCCGTTTGTTTGGGTTGAGCCCAACTTCTTGGAATCGACGAGTCAAGTAAGAGATTGTCTGGCGTGCAGGTTGAGCCATTTTTTTGTGCGAGCAGCTTGAGTTTGCCTGGATACTGAGGGATTGGACGGGTTCGCCAAGTTAATTGGCAACCATTAGAACCGAAAACGAACCCACTCGATAGCGAGGATTTTATCGCTTCCTGTTTACTGTGCTACGTTTCGTATCTAGCTTCTCGCATCTCGTCGCTCGTCTCTCAATCAGCTACATTAATCCACGTGGGTGATGGCGGTCCGAAACCACGAAACGAAATCGTTCCCCCAACGCCTTCTCCGTGGCTGGTTTTGGGTTTGACGTAGGTTTCAGGAATCAAAGTTGGTTAGTCTGAAGTTTCTATTATTGCAAACGCGCAACCCCGACGATCCGATGCGGACGCACGAAATCAAATGCTTTGCTGATAAATTGAATTGTCCAGAGGAGAATATCCTTGTTCACGATTTGATTTCCGGTCGTCCGCAGAAAAGGCTTCTCGATCAGGTTGATGCGGTACTTGTCGGCGGCAGCGGAGACTATTCGGTTGTTTCGGGCGGCGACTGGTTGCCCGCGGCGTTGGACCAGTTTCGAGACTTGTACGAATTCAGCAAACCGACGTTTGCCTCGTGCTGGGGGTTTCAGGCTTTCGCCAAAGCTATTGGCGGAGTCGTTGTCACGGATTTGCAACGGGCGGAAGTTGGCACGCTTACCTTTGAACTAACCAGCGACGGTCACGCTGATCCCATTTTTGGACCGCTTCGTTCTCCATTTCAAGCGCAAATCGGGCATCAGGATATTGTGGACCGGCTCCCCGAGCATGCTGTGCTTCTTTGTTCAAGCGCGCGTGTCGAGAATGAAGCATTTACGTTTCCGGGCAAACCGATTTATGCAACTCAGTTTCATCCGGAGCTTGAATTGTCAGATTTACTGAAACGACTTTATGCGTATCCGGAATATGTTGAGAAGATTACCGGCCTCCGTCTAAGCGAATTCACTCAAACTTGTCGTGAAACGCCAGAGACGCAACATCTGCTCAGTCGTTTTGTCCAACATGTGTTTGGAGCCTGAAAATATTCCTGATTAGTCTAACACGCCTATCGCTATCGCGAGTTGCTAGTGGTCCGTCACAGTTTGATTTCGGGTTAACTGTAGTGGACGAGGCAACGAGTCCCCCAGCTTTTCATTACACAAGACGGATTCGTGACCTCGTCCGCTACCCGAAATGAGTTGTGACGGAATACTGGGGTCCAAATTGAAGTGATGTTTACGACCCTCACTTGCGTTGCAACTGTTGTTGCACATATTTGGCCAGCAGGTCGGTTTCAATATTGACCGTGTCGCCGACCACCCGGGACCCTAAATTTGTCACTTCCAAAGTATGTGGAATCAAGGCCACACTGAATCTTTCCTTTTCGACGTTAACCAAAGTCAGACTAATTCCATCGACTGCAACCGAACCTTTGCTGGCCATCTGACGCGTTAAATCCGCATCAAGTCGAAACCAGAACTCGGCCCATTCTCCGTCTTCATTTCGCTCGTCCACCGTCGCCAATCCATCGACGTGGCCTGTCACGTAATGCCCACCCATGCGGTCGCCCAGCTTTATCGATCGCTCCAGATTGACGGGGCTGCCTGGCTGAAGCTGTCCAAGATTGGTTCTGGAAAGCGTTTCGCTCCCGGCCTGAAAAGTCAAAAGATTGCCATCAATCGCCACGACGGTCAAGCAGCAGCCATTGTTGGCGATACTGCTGCCAATACTGGCATCTTGGGCGACGAGATTCGCTTCAATGGTGATGTCTGTCGCGTTGCCGACCGTTTTAAGTTGCCGAACGACACCTTTTTCCTCTACCAGTCCTGTGAACATTCAGAATGACCCTTGATAACTTGGGAAGAATTTGGGAAGCGTATTGTAGAGCTTCATGAAGATAATTTCGCCCCTTCCGGCAAGAGCTTAATTGCGTGACAATGGTCCGCGGTGGTTCGATAGTTAAACGCCCAGCCGAAGGCGCCGGCATGGTACATATTAAGCCGGCGCCTCCGGCTGGGCGTTAAACAAAATACCGTTGATGTTTTGATCAAACGCAGTACAAGTCATTCTGAGAGAGGTTTGTTCGCTGTGGCGAAAAGAATCTAACCATCAACACGAGAGATCCTTCACCGCGCTCCACCGGGTTCAGGATGACGACAAACTTCCGAGGACTTAACGCCAGACTTTGAGCGGCATTGGGCATTAAACAGATTTCTTAAGGACAACAAAAATGAATAGCATCGTTCAAATTCAAGGTCGGCAGATTCTTGACAGCCGTGGTAACCCAACCGTAGAAGTCGACGTCACTTTAGCTGACGGTTCATTTGGCCGAGCGGGCGTTCCCAGTGGAGCCAGTACGGGTGCGCACGAGGCTTGGGAACTTCGAGATGGCAACAAAGACAAATTCCTTGGCAAGGGTGTCAGCAAAGCCGTTGAGAACATCAATGGGCCATTGGCTGACTCATTGTTAGGATTACCCGGAACCGAACAAGCGTTTATCGATCAAACGATGATTGATCTGGATGGAACGGAAAACAAGAGCAACCTCGGTGCCAACGCGATGCTGGGCATTTCGCTTGCGACTGCAAAAGCTGCCGCCCATTTCACAAGTCAGCCGCTTTTCCGTTACCTGGGCGGAACGCAGGCGACATTACTTCCGGCTCCGATGATGAATATCGTGAACGGTGGCGAGCATGCGGATAACTCCGTTGATGTTCAAGAATTCATGGTCCTGCCACTCGGCTTTGAAACTTTCAGCGACGCGCTTCGATGCGGTTGCGAGATTTTTCATCATTTGAAGAAAGTCTTGCACGACAAAGGTCTGAACACTTCGGTCGGTGATGAAGGTGGATTCGCACCTGATCTTGGCAGTAATGAGGAAGCCTTGAATTTGATCATGAGCGCGATTGAAAAAGCGGGTTATCGCGCCGGCGAACAAGTTCAAATCGCACTCGATGTGGCGGCAACCGAATTCTTCGACTCGAATCAAGGTGTTTATTCGATTGATGGTAAAAAACTGGATTCCGAGGGGATGGTTGACTTTCTGGCAGATTGGTCCGATCGTTACCCGATTTGTTCGATCGAAGACGGGTGTAGTGAAGACGACTGGGAAGGCTGGAAGATGATGACCGATCGATGTGGCGATCGAGTGCAGCTTGTCGGCGATGATTTGTTCGTCACCAATACAACGCGACTACAACGTGGCATTGATGAAGGCATTGCGAACAGCATCTTGATCAAAGTCAATCAAATCGGCACCTTGACCGAAACGATTCGAGCAATCCACATGGCTCATCGCAATGGCTATACGAGTGTTACCAGCCATCGCAGTGGAGAAACGGAAGATGCAACGATTGCCGACCTGGCGGTTGCTTTGAATACCGGCCAAATCAAAACGGGATCTGCATCGAGAAGTGATCGGATGGCCAAATACAATCAGCTGTTGCGAATCGAAGAACTTCTGGGTGATGGTGCCGTTTACGCCGGTCCAATTCTGGCGAAAAAGCACAGGCAAATGGCTTCGGTTTAAGAAGTCCGTTGAATCAACCAGTTTTTCAAAATAATCGGTCGAACGATTCTTGCCGTGGCAACGTCTTTAACAAGGGGATGTTTGTTTCTTGTTGTTAGAAACAAAGGATTGTTCACGCCATCCGACGCACCGTTTAAACCAAAGTCGTGTGGCAAAAGGGGAGACGATGCCAGATTGGATCGCGGAAAACGCTTTCTTTCCGTTCATCACCGGGCTGCTGTTCACCGGTATTCTTGGTGCGTTTGCATTTATGCTGCAAAGCCGAAGTCTTGCGATCGTAGCGAGCCTTGTTTGCGTCCTGTCGTTTGGATTAATCTTTGTGGAACGGTACATCATTACGGACAAAGAGAAAGTCGTCAGTCGACTCTATGCCGTTGCCAACGCCGTCGAGTTCAATCGTCACGAGGAAGTCTTAACGTACATGAAAGCGGACTCGTTGGCATACAAAAGTGCCAAGGTTGAAATGCCGCGCTACGATTTTCGTCGCTGTAGCATCACTGGAATAAAAAGCGTTCAGGTCAATGAAAACACAATTCCGAAAACTGCGACGATGACCTTCGTCGTGTTCGTCGACGTCAACGCGCCATCATTTGGACATGATGGATTTGGTCGCCGTGAAGTCACAGTCTCGCTTGAACAACAGGACGACGAGAGTTGGCAGATTATAGGCTATTCACATCGGGATCCGCGCAGCGGAGCTCGACTGTAAACGAGTGTCGTCCCGATTGTCCCAATTGTGCCGCCACGGGCGGCTGGCAAACCTATGTCACCAAAACCAGTCCCAAGTTTGCGTTCAGCCCGGGCAAACACAAGCTGCGATTCCGCTCCATTGGCATCGAATGGAATATTAACTGGTTCGAAATTAAGAAACGGTAGACCGTTGTCCGAGACAATTTTGTCGTTATACAGCACGATTTCATTCGCCATCCCCGCTGTCCATTCACACTGGCGTGCAGCGGCGGTATGTTTCGGGCGCAACATAGTCGACAAGGTTCTTAGCTTTTTGGGCATTTTTTTTGGATGCAGCAAACGGTTGCGATTCAGCAAACCTTAAAACACGCAAGTGAATTTTTTGAGAACAGGATCCGGCAATGACCGAACAACTTTCGGACCCATCCGTTTGGCGCGGTAACGAATTATTGCAGCGCGCCGATTGGCTCGTGCAACTGACCGAGGCGGATGTTGCGGAATTGAAACAGGCAATCGCAGCTACGGAATCCATCTCGCTCGATGAGATCAACATTTGCAATTTTCTTCTGCCCGACTTGGCTGGTCGACTGGCCAGCGTACAGGAATCCCTGGAATACGGGTCTGGCGCCACGTTGATCCGGGGATTTCCCTTGGAAGCGTTTACGGAAGTACAAGCGACTCGGGCTTTATATGGAGTTTCAGTGCACGTCGGCACGCCCATCTCACAAAGCGCGACCGGCGAGCTCATTTTTCATATTCGAGATGCAGGATTCCAGAAGGATGACCCGAGGGCCCGCGGGCCGAACACGAACAAGAAGCTGAGTTTTCATACCGATCGTTGCGACGTTATCGGATTCATGTGCCTGAAACAAGCAAAATCGGGAGGCGAAAACTTCCTTGTCAGTTCGACCGCCGTCCACAACGAGATTGCCAACTCGCGCCCGGATCTATTACACGAACTGATGCAACCTTTCTATTACAAACGGCATACGGTCGACTTGGGTAACGAGAGCCCTTACTGTCGGCAGCCTATATTTTCTTTCACCGAAGGGCGTTTTGCCTGCAGCTTTCTGCGAGTGCTCATCGACCGCGCCTACGCTGCCGGCGAAGTCCCCGCGATGACAGATTTGCAGATGGAAGCACTTGACTATCTCGAGGAAACATGCGAGCGACGGGAATTGCAGCATCGGTTTTTTCAACAACCTGGCGACATCTTGTTTCTCAACAACTGGACAACCCTTCATCGTCGAAGCGAGTTTGTCGATTACGCTGTTCCGGCATTGAAAAGACACCTGCTTCGCGTCTGGCTTAGCGTCCCTAACAGTCGTCCAATCGATCCGCTGTTTAAGCACAATTTTGGCGCGACGGAAGCCGGCGCGATCCGCGGCGGGATGCGAGTTACAAAGTAAACTACGGGGACGGGGTAGCCCGCATTTCTCACGGGTTGAGTAGGGTGGCGTCGAGCAAACGGCGATGCTGGTGCATCTTCACTCGCTTTGGGTCCTTTCCGCCAGAATACACTTGGTTATTTCAGGCGATCGGTTTTGCGACGACCCACCAAGTAGTTGTGCGAGTTCGAGACACCCTACGTGATAAATACGGGATAGAAGCAAACGGCGGGAACAGGACGGGGACCAGGCAGGGACGAAGGCGACAGGGTCAAGCTACCCATTAAGCGGTAGTGAATACACCGCCATTCGTCTAACCGGTTTGCTGTCACGTGTACGGTCCGAATTTGAATCGAAAATCGCTTGTCTACCAGTTATCGCCAAACGATTAGCCTAAAAAGGACGGGTGCAACGCTCAGCCCAAGCGCTGTCATCCAACCCGACCAGCCAGGATTTGACAAGTGCAGGACGATTGAAATTCCTGGCAGCAAGACCGCGCCCAGCAAGATAATCACGCACAGGATCAATGCGTACCAGACGAAAGGATTAGTTGTGATTTCATTTTTGAACAACGCAATCCCAGCATCTCGCATGTTGAACACTTGCCATAGTTGAGCCAAGGCTAGCGTCAAGAAGGAAACGGTTACGGCCTGTTCGGAAGACATCGTGAGCACCTGCCGCGCAATATACGAGGCCGATAATACGGCGATCGTCATCACTGTTGCATAAACAGCTATCTGCACCCAGTGTTTACGATGCAGAATCGGTTCGTCTCGCTGGCGCGGCTTTCGCTCCATAATTGTCGCTTCACCTTTACCCGCACCCAACGCCAAGGCCGGAAATACGTCGGTCACGAGATTCAAAAACAAAATATGCAGTGGCAGCAGCGGCAACGGCCAATTCATCATCGATGCGACGCCGATGACCAATACCTCGCTGGCGTTGCAGGATAACAGATACAACACGAACTTACGTATATTGCCGAAAATTACTCGACCTTCTTGTACAGCTGTAACGATGGAGGATAGAGCGTCGTCTTGCAAAATCATATCGGCGGCGTCCCGAGCTACCTGCGTTCCACGATGTCCCATGGCCACGCCGATATCAGCCTTCTCCAATGCCGGCGCATCATTCACACCGTCTCCGGTCATCGCAACGATTGCGCCGTTTTCCTGGTGTAATGAAATCAGATCAAGCTTTTCTTCGGGGCTGACACGGGCAAAAACACTCGTGTTAATCAAATGGTCTCGATCGGAATCTTTTCCGTGAAGCAAATGTTTGATCTCAGCACCCGAGACAACCTTCTCATCTTGATTTTCGATCAATCCAATATCCAGGGCGATCTTTCGTGCTGTAATGGCCTGATCGCCAGTGATCATCACGAGCTTGATTCCTGCATCCTTGCAGGTGGCAATTGCGGGTGCGACATCCAATCGTGGCGGATCCTCCATGGCGACGAGGCCTGCAAAGGTCAACTCGTGGTAGGGATCGGTCGAGGTAGTCGTCGTTGAACTGGTTGCCAACGCCAGAACTCGTAATCCGTTTTCCGCAAGGGCCGTGTTCTGGTTAAGCCACGATTGGCGCATCGTGTCAGTCAATGCAATTTCTTTACCGAAACAGACTGCCTTCGTACACCTCTGCAGTACATTCTCCGGGGCTCCCTTTACAGCCAGCCGAAATTCCCCGCCACGTTGGTGAAACGTGGCCATCATTTTAAGGTCCGGATCAAAGGCAATTTCCGCGGCTTCCGGCTGCTCGGAGATTAACGATTCCCGGTGAACATCGAGCGCGTGAGCGGCAACAAGCAAGGCCAATTCCATCGGGTCACCGGTGCCATCAATGTCGACACCGACGAACCCATTGAATGTCGCGTTGTTACAGAGCGAACCAATTTCAGCCGCTAGTTGAACATCCTGCCGCAACTGAGAATCATCCGATTCTGGCCTGGCTTGCCATCGTTGAACACGATGATTTTCGAAGTGGGCAACTCCTGATTCGACCACGATCCGCGTAACGGTCATTCGATTCTCAGTGACAGTTCCCGTTTTGTCGGTGCAAATAACGCTCGTGGCGCCCAGCGTTTCAACGGCCGAAAGTCGCCGAATCAGCACGTTTTGTTTGACCATCCGAAGCATTCCACGGGCAAGCGCAAGCGTGGCCACGATTGGCAACCCTTCGGGAATCGCGGAGACGGCAAGCGCGACGCCAGTCTCGATCATCAGAAACAGCTCTTTACCTCGAATGACACCCAGGAAAATAACGATCGAGGTGATTACCAGCGTTATCCAAACCAGTTCGCGTCCAAGTGCCGAAAGTCGTTTCTCTAGTGGCGTCAGCTCATCTTGCATCGCTTTTTCGACGAGGAAAGCTATTCGGCCCAGCTCAGTGTTCATTCCGGTGCCGACAACGACACCGAGTCCTGACCCTCGAGTGATAAACGTACCTTTAAAAAGCATGTTCTTGCGATCCGCGAGAAGCGATTCGGCGGGCACGAGTTCTATACGCTTACTGACCGGAACCGATTCACCGGTAAGCGTAGATTCATTTGCCTGAAGCTTCGAAGATTCGATAATTCGCAGATCCGCCGTTATCAAATCGCCAGCGTCGAGAACGACGATATCACCGGGCACCAGTTGCTCGGCACTAATTTGTTCGCTCTTTCCGTTGCGCCGCACAATCACGTTCGCGCCACCCAACCGACGCAAGGCCTCCATTGACCGGACCGCCCGCAACTCCATCACGAAACCGATCGTTACATTAACGACGATCACCGCGACGATTGCCATCGCCTCGATCCATTGTGCAAAGAATAGCGATACGATCGTAGTGATAACTAGCAGCAACAGAATCAGGCTCTGAAGTTGATTCCAAAGTATTTCCCAGGAACTTTTTGTCTTCGCCTCGCGCAGGCGATTGGGACCAAACTCCTTTTGTCGTGCTTGCACCTGATGGAATGCCAAGCCGTCCCCAGCCGATACATTCAAACGGGTTAGGACTTCAGATGGTTCGGTAGACCACCAGGCTTCAGTCGATTGAACTCTCGCTTGATCAAGCCGGACTGATTTTCCTTCAGCAAATTCAGTCAAGGTTGCCACCAACATTAGATTGCAAAGATACGTTTGACGGGCCTGTAATCCTCAACGAAAAGCATCGACAGCTGGAGAGAACACGTTGAGGGTTTTCCATTGGCAAATGACCCCTCAACGACGAGAAGAGACATTTGTTGCCAGTTCCATGCACCGCCCATGCCGTCCGCCGTGATGATTTATTTTGATAGTCGTTTTGCATTAGTCGACCTCTCGTCTTGAAAAATTAACTCGTACCGGTAATAAATCGGCCGCTAAAATAACACGAGTATGTGGTTAGCATCCAACCGAACCCGGCGATGAAATATGTTTTGCTCCTCGCCAGCGGCATCAATGATATTGATTCGACCGGAATTGAGATATTAGCCAACATCCAGGAAATCCTTGAAACGGCTGGCATCACACTATTTTGTCCGATTTAAAAAAGCCCGTCACCGATCGGATTCAAGCAGTTTCCGTTAATAGTAACGATTTTGTTTTGTCTCTACGCCGTCGCAAAAACGAACTTTGAATCCTTCCAACCCAGAATATCTGTTGTGCCTTGGGCCACCTCATATATTCCTGCAACGCTTTCGCGATGTCGTTTTGCGGCAATGCAGCGCCACTAGGATTGGTAGACTTGAATGAGCTCGCTCGATATGCGACACCAAATTCAATCGCCCAGGTAGCGATGGAGTGTATTCTGCCACTCGGGTTCAGCAGTAATGTCGAGCATGGTTTGATTGACTGACTCACGCAGATCGCTGTTAGTAGGCAGAGCAATCGAGTAGTTTTGGGTTTCAAAACGGATTTCAAGCACAGCCAGATCGTTACGAAAATCTGATTGAATGACATATCTGAGCATTGGAGCGTCATAGACAACTGCGTCAAGTTCGTCGTCGCGAAGCGCTGTCAATGCATCAACAACGGTGTCGAATTTTCGGCATCTTATCTTTTGCCTTTTCAAAAATGTTTCACTGGTGGAATCTACCAGCGTTCCGACTCGAACGTGAGGAAGATCTTTGAGACCACTAACTTTCGATTGCAGCTGATCGACCAACAACAGTGATGCAACGGAAGCCGTAAAAAACGAAACCATAAACAAGCTGGCGAACATCCAAAAGATGGCCAACAATCGCCCAAAAAAAGTGGCAGGGGCTTTGTCGCCATACCCAACTGTGGTCATGGTAACCGCCGACCACCAAAATCCAGCTCCAAGTCCTTTGACAGCCGATCCTCCAAAATGGTCCTTGTTTTTGCGTCGCTCAAACACCCAGATCAATATTCCAAACACCATCAAGACAACAACGAGACCAACAATGATTTGCAAAAACTTCCAGGAAACAAGTACGCGAAAAATGACTCCAAAAGGACTGGAAGAACCCTCAGGACTGACCGCGATGCTCAATCCAGAAGTGTAGAAGGAATGGGTAAAATCCATGTCTCTTTCACGAGTGTTGGTTACGGTCAATCCGGCAACCGCGACATCACTTGTTCCATCTCGCATGGACTGCAGTATTTCCTCAAGCTTCATTTCGCGAAAATCGTAGTCCAATTCCAACGTGTCAGCGATTTCTCGCCACAAATCAATGCTGACTCCTTTCCAGACCCCACCCTCGGTTTTCACCGAAAAAGGTGGAGCCTCCTTGGTACTTACGATTAGTTTCGGCAATGACTTCTGTTCAGGTTCCTGTGCCTGAGCACAGTAAAAGAAACCAGCCAATAGCAGGAAGAATGCGCTTGCGATTGTCGTCTTTAAAACGTTCATTCTCGCAATCCTATCATACGCAATGAGTTCGACCTATTTCACTTGGTCCAACTTGGCATGCTCCTGCAAGTAAATAAACGGATGTCATTTCGGCAACGTGGCCAATTGAATAATGTTCAACCCTTACGAACCAGACTTCAAAAATCAAGCTCAGCCAGGAATGAATCGCATTACTCATTCGCCCTCCAGGACCCATTGAACAGCACGGCGATTCAATTCGGCGGAAGTTGTCAGGACAAGTTTTGTTTTTAGTCTTTCACGATAGGTTTCCACCGTCCGAGGGCTGAGATGCAACTGGTCGGCGATCTGGGCATTCATCAGACCATTCCCAATTAGTGTGAAGACTTCAAGTTCCCGGTCGGTGAGCCGATCGATCTCCGATCTTTCTGGCTGTCCAATCAGGTGTTTTGCATTGATCAGGCGTTTTGTCATCCGTGGACTGAGGTAGACGTTGCCGGCCAGCACTTCTCGCATCGCATCGAGCAATGTGCAGGCCGGTGCCTGTTTGTGGACGTAGCCCATCGCGCCTGCTCGCAGGCAACGCTCCGCGTACAACCCTTCGTCGTACATCGAGCAGACAATCGAGCTAATTGTTACATCATGCGCCCTGACACGCTTGATCAAATTGATACCGTTGCCTTCCGTCAGTGCCACGTCGACAATCAACAGGTGCGGCTGGAGCTCACGCACAAGATTCATAGCTTCGCGTTCGCATGAAGCTTCGCCGCAAACCGTGACTTGCGGTTCGTTCTCCAGCAACTCCATCATTCCGTCGCGGAGCAACTCATGGTCATCGACGATCAATACGCGTCTTGTGGCTTTGAGGTTGTCGGAAGTTGTTTTGTTAGACTCAGTTTTTTGAACCATTATGTTTCCTTTCGTCAATCTTGCAGGTGACGACCGTTCCACCGTGAACGCCAGTGCGGATGTCAAATTCTCCTCCGATCACCTCGCAGCGATGCCTCATGATCCCGATACCGTTCCCCGAAATGTTAGGATGTTCTGTGATTCCACAGCCATCATCGGCAATTTTTAGCACTAGCGCATTGTCATTTGAGAGTGCGATGTTGATTTCATGAGGCTGACCGTGTTTGACGGCATTGTGAACCGCTTCCTTCGCAATCCTGTAAAGCCGTGTCGCTGTAAAGTTATCCGCAATGGCGACAGGCCGTTCACAATTCAGCCGACAAACAACCTCGTGCATCTCTTCGGTTTCCTCGGCCAAGTCAACCAGTGCGCTCATCAAGCCTTCGGCGTCACATTCAACCGGAAACAATCCCTTGGAAATAGCCCGCGTATCGGCCTTCGCCTGTTCGATCCGCATCAACAGTTTGGATGCCAATTCGGTCTCACGAGCATCACGCGAAAGTAACCGGTCGTGCAAGCTGGCAGCCAACATGCTAATCGCCGTGAGTTGCGGTCCCAGCGTGTCGTGCAATTCCTGACCGAGTCGCTCTTGTTCGTAGAGCGCGAGTGCGGCAGCCTGGTCTGTACTTGCAGCCGTGATATCGACCATTATCGTCCTCCATGTTTACGAATTGCATGACTGGCACCGCTTGAGAAAGTAACAGCGCACCTCCATTGAAAGTATTGGACAATATATCCGGCAGCAACCAGTTTGCAAAACCATCGGCCAAGTGGATTCGACTTTGCTGTGGTGGAAACTCGCACAAAAGTTTCCGTGGAATCTCTCTCATCCCAAATTTGTGCGTCGGCTAATTTTTTGACTATTGGCGCGGAGCGCCAGGTTCATTCTTACCAAGGACGGTGAAAATTAACTCGAATTCGATTCGGGAATGGCCGATTCGCGTGGAAAGGAGCAAAAACATGTTAGTACTCAGTCGCAAAATGGGAGAACGGATTATTGTTGGCTTGGACATCGAAATCGTTGTGGTAGAGATAACAAAAACCCGGGCCCGCATTGGATTGTCTGCACCACC
>JAHEJI010000077.1 GCA_024638965.1 Planctomycetaceae bacterium | reverse complement strand
AACACCACCGCGCTTACGACAAAGTCAAAAAATGTAACGTCTTCAAAATCGGCAGAGCGATGCACATTCCCTGGCTTCGGTGCTGAAACTTCCAGCAAACAAGCCAGCGTGACCAAGCCTCCGGGGCTCAATTGCGCGGGTGAAAACCCTGTTAGATCCTCGAAATGGTCTTTTAACATGATGTGCGTGCCAGAAACTCAGCCGTTGTTTCTTCGACTTGTGCCGCCGCATCCTCAACAACATAATGTCCGGCCGACTCAATTTTGTGAACTTCCGCATTGGGCCAATGGCCACAAAAACGCTCGAGGCAATCGGGGCGAAAACACCAGTCTTTCATTCCCCACATCAGCAAAATGGGCCAGTCTTCAAGTTCGCCCAAACGAGCTTCGATTTCGTTCAGCACTTTCCAGGTTTTGTGGGACTTAACCATCGGTATGTCTCTGACAAATCCAAAAATCGCCGATCGATTGGCCCAACTGTCGTACGGTGCCAACAAACCGGCTGCGACATCTTTCGGCAGTCCGCCGGGTTGCTCTGTCGCCTGGGTGACAGCCGATCGAGCAAACGCATTGAATCCCTGGACTGCAATCTTGCCAATGATCGGCCAGCGGCAAACGCTGATCCGAAAGGGAATGAAGTGCGGCGGAAAAGCTCCCGTATTGAACAGCGCCACTCGTTTGAAACGGTCTTTGCGTTGAAGCAGCGCAGACAAACCGATGGCCCCACCCCAATCATGAGCCATTAATGTGACGTTCCGCAAATCAAGCTCGTCAATCAGTTGGCACAAGTTATCTCGATGTTGACCCAGACAATAATCGTAGTCCGTGGGTTTGTCACTCAGCCCACAACCCAGGTGGTCAACGGCGATAATACGATTGGTAGCACGCAAGCGTTGAATTAAGCCGCGCCAATAAAATGACCACGTCGGATTGCCGTGCACCATTAAAACCGGTTCTCCAGCACCCTCGTCGACATAATTCATTGCGAACTGACCCACTTGCATAGTATTCGATGTGAATGGGTACAGTGATCGCCAGCCGTCGCCGCTGGCCGAAAGGTCAGTCGGTTCGGACTGGAACGCAGACGCGCTTTGCGTATCTGATCGCATTTCGAAATCGGAAGATGGGGTCACGGCGGTAGAACGAATCCAAAGTTGAGAATTTCGCAGCCGTTAGTCTACCATTTCAAGCGTGTCTCGAAACGACTTTACCACCGATATGTCGGGGTGACGTCGTTTGATCGCCACTTGGGCCTCGGCTCGCCCAGTATTGTGTCGTTTGACCGTTGGCATCGCGGTTAAACGATGCCAAGGAAGCACCGACGATAAGCCTTACATTTTCAGGACGATAGCAGGCTGCGATCAGGCGGCGCCGCGATTTTTCAGATACAACTCGGTTGCATTCGCTGTGGACGGCTTGCGACACTCGACAAACAGAGAATCCGGCTTGCGTACAAGTTGCCCGACGGTATCCAGTTGAAATTGGCCAAAGTCCTCGATACTGCTTTCCGTCGCGTCGCAGACTCGAAACTCGACAAACCCTTGGCTCAAACAAAGCCTTCTCAGCGAGTAACGATCGTACATCCAACGATGAATTTCACCGCGACTGCGAAACAACCCCTCATCCAACGCAGCTTGTCCGTCTCGTCCCAGCAGCCATAGAATCGTTTGCCGCGCTATCTTTTTACGAAGCTCATGGGTAACTTTCGCCAGACGTGTGTACCAAGCTTGCCGTTTGACGGCGTCGGGCGTTTCCGCATCAAGACCACGACAAATTTCGTATTCATTGCCAACACGCCAACGCACAAAATCTGAATTCTTGATTTCTTGATTTGCCATGTATCGACCCATCCGACCACCCGAATGCTCACGAACAAGCTGGTCAAGCAACTCAAGCTTCATCCAGTCGAAATTGGTTTGAGCATCTTGCTCTTCATGCCACGCACGGTCATGAGTTTCCAGATACAGCTGTGCAATACGTTCGAGGTTGGGCACAACGATTCGCAAAATCCCGTTTGGCTTAAGCACACGAAAACATTCCCTGATCAGCTCTTCGCCAAGTTCCGGTTTCAAATGTTCAAGAACGTGCGAATGATATACGACTTCAAACTCGTCATCGTCGTAAGGAATTCCTTTGGTGACATCGTGAATCCGCACCGATGGATCATTCGACTCCAAGTCAAGATTGACCCACTGCCGATCGTAATGCCGCCCACAACCAATATTTAGCAGCTGACGATCATTGTTTTCACTACGATTGGGCGCGCCAGGATGCTTGTGAGCATGATTTATTAGCGACATCAGGCAGCAGCCTCCATGTCGCGATACGGGCGATTTGAATTCTCGACGGACGCGACGATCCCGATTCGACCAGTGTAGTCGATGCGGTTGAGCATCATCTTGATCCCGTGCTTATCAAAATATTCGTCAACCGCTTGGCGACATCCGGCCCAATGACCGTAATCGTCTACGATGAACACGCCGCCTGGCACGATTTTCGGAAAAAGATATTCGAGTTCACATTTTGTCGACTCGTACCAGTCGGTATCGAGCCTGAGCAAAGCAATCTTTTCAGGCGTATGCAATGGTATGGTTTCTTCGACCATCCCCTTGATAAAGTGCATGTTCTCAATTGCGTAGCCTGTGGAGGCCATCGTCTTTTTGACTCCTTCAAGCGCAGACCGACACCAAATTGATTCAGGATCATCGCGATTAATGGCTCGCGATTGTTCTGCATTCATAAGTTCGCTAGCAGAGCGTCCTCTAAAATCAACGTCAAGTCCGGTTGGTGTGGTCATGCCTTCATAGGTGTCGTACATCCAAAGCTGACGATTGTTTACCTTGTGATGGTATAAAGTCTTCGCAACCGCAGCCATACTGCCACCGCGCCAGACGCCGCATTCAACAATCGCGCCTTCTATTTTGTGCTTGACAATGTAATTCGTCGCTTCACACAGGGACAATATTCGCTCGGGCGAGGTCATCGTGGACGATTCCACGTCGCAAATCACGCGTCGCTGCCATTCGGTTGAGTCTGGAAATCGCTGTTCGAGCACATCAATTCGCGCAAGCTGAGACGTCGAAACCTTGCGGTTCTGTTTGCGAAAATACTGTCTAAAGATTGAATTGATCAAGTATCTAGTAGCCCGAGATTTGATGCGACTTGAATAGAACGCTCTGTGCACTTCATTTAGCAAAATTGACGTAGGTGGTAAATAGATGAAACCATTTAGTTAATCAGTCGATTTGAAGGTAGGATGGCCATTCTTGGCAGTTTTTTGTCGGGTAGGAAAGTAAGTAGGATGGCCACTCTCGGCCGTCTTGCGCGGACCCGAGAACCTGGAACTCATCAGACCCTCCGAGACGCAATTCATATTGGGAATAATTCCGTTCTGAGCTAGAGTCTGCAAACGAAACTCGTTTGTTCTGCTAGCTGATCGAAGCGCATGCATTGACTCCGGAACTATTTTTATGGCGTTCAAGACTCCGATAGCATTTTGTATTTTTAACCGCCCCGATCCTACGAGGCGAGTGTTTGGGGCGATCGCACATCAAAAGCCGTCCAGGCTATTGCTGATCGCCGACGGCGCGCGAGACGACCGGGAATCTGACGACGAATTAGTTCAACAGACGCGAGAAATCGTGAGTCAAATTGATTGGCCATGTGAGGTCACACACAACTACTCGGACGTAAATCTCGGCTGTCGGAAACGAATGGCTTCCGGAATCTCATGGGCATTTGAACAATGTGAAGAGCTGATCATTCTGGAAGACGACTGTTTACCGGACGACTCCTTTTTTGATTACTGCCAAGCGCTGCTGGCCAGGTATCGCGATAATCCAGAAGTGATGATGATCAGTGGCGACAACTTCCAACCGACCGCCCGAACCAAATGCAGCTATTATTTTTCGCGGTATACGCACATTTGGGGTTGGGCCAGTTGGCGTCGAGCCTGGGATCATTACGACGTTGAAATGACCGCTTGGCCAGCTGTTCGCACGACAAACAAACTCGCCAATGATTTTGCCGACCCAAATGAATACCGATTTTGGCAAGAGATCTTTGATCAACAACAAGCGGGGTTGATTGACACCTGGGACTACGCTTGGGAATTTGCCTGCATGAACCGACAAGGCTTGACGATTTTACCGGAAACGAATCTAGTCTCCAATCTTGGATTTGGGATCGACGCCACACACACAATCGACGCATTGTCTCCTTTTTCCAATCTCCCGGTGCGGCGGATTTACGACTTGATTCACCCTGCACAGATTCGACGCAACGACGCGGCCGATCATTGGACATTTGAGAACATATTCTGTCCCGAGAAAGCAGCACCGGCACCGGTGAGGAAACGATGGTATCAAAAGCTGGCCGAATCTCTTATTCGAAAGTCAGCCTGATTCGTAAGCGACCTAACGAGGATTCACGATGAAAATTGTTATCTTTTCGCCTCACGCAACGGTGGTTCCGCATTTCGAAACTGAGCTTGAGATTGCCCAACTCCATCTCGATCAAGGAGACTCGGTGGAATACGTTGGCTGCCAGGGTGAATTGACCAATTGTGACTTCAACACGAATCACGATGAAGTGCGTTGTCAAGACTGTATTGGTCGACGTTGTGCGGGCTTGACTTTGCTTACGCCAGCGATTGAGAGTCGCAGCTTCACTCCAACTTCTTCCGATGTAAACAGACCCCATTCATTTGCTGCCGTCGACGATCTGATCGCGTTTGAGATCGACAATTTCGACGTTGGCTACGCGGCACTCTCTTCGCTGGTTTCGTTCATTCGCGACCCTGAACCGGATCTTGAACAACACCAGGATTTGCTTAATCGATTTGTCGATTCCGCGCTCCAAACGTATTTCTTTACGCTTCAGCTAATTGAAAGAACGGCACCGGATCGCGTCTATGCGTTCAACGGTCGATTTGCCGCAATGCGAGCGGTGCTAAGAGCCTGCCAAAGAACCGGAACGGATTGCCAAATTCACGAACGTGGTTGTGATAAACAGCATTTTGAACTGTATGACAATCATCTTCCTCATGAAATTCTCCCCATGGACCGGCGGATTCGAAAGCTCTGGAGTGATGCCGACGGTGATGAAAGAGAAAATGTCGGCGCAAGCTGGTTTCTCGATCGAGTTAATCGGGTTGAAACAAATTGGCATTCCTTTGTCAAGAAACAGAAGATTGGGCTGCTACCGGAAAACTGGAATCCAAATCGAAAAAACATCTCGATATTCAATTCGTCGGACGATGAATTTGTTGCGATCGGGGGATGTTGGCAAAACAAGCTCTATCCAAATCAGGTCGATGCTATTCAAAACCTGGTGAACCAAATGCAGCTCGACCAACCGGAAACACATTTGTATTTGCGAGTGCATCCGAATCTTGCCCCGGTAAGAAACGCACGCAAAACTCAACTGCTTTCCCTGGATTCGCCCAACCTGACGATTATCGCACCGGAAGCCGCAATCGATAGCTACGAATTGCTAAAAGCCTCCGACACGGTCGTTTCATTCGGTTCAAGCATTGGTATCGAAGCGGTATTTTGGGAACGACCGTCAGTTTCGTTGGGACCGTGTTTTTATCAGCATCTGGAAGGCACTTACCGCCCGACTTCGCATCAACAGACGCTAAGTTTTTTGAAAGCCGATTTGAAACCACTGCCCAAAACGGGCGCTTTGATGTACGGCTACTGGTGCCAAACTCGGGGACAGAAATACAAGTACTTTGAAGCGTCGGGATTGTTCGACGGAACCTTTAAAGACAAAATAATCTTTGCAGGGATGAATTCGGACAAAGAAAAATCGTTACCCCAAAAAGTCAAACGTGAGGCGGGCAGGGTGCTAAAACAACTGACTCGGCTGAGGCCATTAGGGCACTAAATATCGGGCAAGCTCCTTTTGCTTACCGGAACCTGGACACGCACAAGCGAGACGCTTGTGCGACGACAACCATATCGGAAATCCAATGCTACATTCGAAATCGTCAAAATTCATGCCATCGGTTGTAGTGCTACTGTTGATCGTCATCTCCATCGGTTGTGGAGGCGACGTCGAGGTGACTTGGCCGGGTAACGCGAAAAAAGACTGGGTCAAAAACGTGAGCGGTCGTGGAATGGGCAACGTTTGGGGCGTCATTCTGAATGTCGACAAAATCGAAGGCGAAATCAGCATCAATCCTGAGGGCACATTTGGCAAAACGCCTGCAGAAACAAATGCTTCGAATGAGATTTTCTTTGGAAACGTCGTGATCAAACTCGAAACGACGAACCGAGAAGACTTCAAGCTATTCGTAAACGGCAAGAGATATGGCAAAGTTAAAAAAGGTTATCGAGTCCATGTCGACACCGATCGAAACGTGAACATCAATGGCCAGCCCCGCAAAGTTACCAATTAACAGCCGGTAAAATATCGTCCTGGGGCTGGCCGATATCAGAAGCCCCCGCGTTTACGCGGTCGGGAGTCTCACATTTAACCTGGACGAGCCGTTTCCAAACACACCGCGTAAAGAAATTCCAACGTCTACGTTGATGGCCGAACACTACTGCAAGCATTCGACTCCCATATGCGAAGTGCTGTCAGTTTGCTGCCTCAACTTTTCATATTGTTGATTCGACGCCGCTGAGTTAGCTTTACGATCTTCGAATTGCAATTTAGCCGAGGCGAACAAGGATGTTCTGGCTTAAAGATCAAACCGTGCTAATCACAGGCGGTACGGGCTCGTTTGGAAAACAGTGTGCTCAATACCTACTGGAACATTCTCAAGTCAAACGGCTTGTCATCTTCAGTCGCGACGAACAAAAGCACGTCAACTTGCGGCGGAACCTCTTTCCACCCGACCAATATCCGCAGATTCGTTATTTCGTCGGTGACGTTCGCGACTGCGAACGGCTGAAGCGGGCGATGTGCGGCGTTGACTACGTCATTCACGCTGCGGCCATGAAGCACGTCGATATTGCTGAATACAACCCGCAGGAGTGTATCCATACCAATATCGGCGGTGCGGAAAACGTCATTAATGCGAGTCTTGACGCGGGCGTCAAAAAAGTCATCGCGCTGTCAACCGATAAAGCGGCTGGCCCCATCAACCTCTACGGTGCCACAAAACTTTGCAGTGACAAACTTTTTGTCGCGGCAAATTCACTTGCTGGTGAAAATGGAACCCGATTCGCCGTCGTGCGTTATGGAAATGTGCTCGGATCCAACGGAAGTGTCGTTCCCTTCTTTCAAAACCAGGTTAAGCACGGCGAACTCCCAATCACCGACCCGAAGATGACTCGATTTATCATCACGCTTGAAGAGGGCATCCAATTCGTGATAACCGCGTTCACAGAAATGGAAGGTGGCGAAGTTTTCGTACCCAAGATCCCCAGCACCACGATACTGGATATTGCTCGCGCTGTTGCCCCCGAATGCACCACACGAGTCATCGGCATCCGTCCAGGAGAAAAGTTGCACGAGTGCATGATTCCGTCGGATGAGGCCCGGCAAACGCTTGAGTTTGACGACTACTTCATTATCCGCCCCGCATTTCGAAGTTGGTCAAGCGTATCACCGGCGTATGCTGCGATCGGCAAGCCATGCGCGGATGGGTTTTCGTATGCCAGTGATAACAACAATCACTGGCTGACCGTTTCCGATTTGCGGAACCTGATTGCGCAATGCAGCGACGTTTCCAGCGGACCCCGTAAAGCCATCGCGGCCGCTTGATGGAAGGATCGACCATGTTGCCTTATGGACAACAGACGATTGAAGCCGACGACATCCGAGCCGTTTTGCGGACTCTGGAATCGGATTGGCTGACGACAGGGCCGGCAGTCGAGCGATTCGAAGAGTGCTTTGCCCGCGCCGTTGGTGCGAGGCATGCGGTCGCCGTTTCCAGTGGAACCGCAGCACTCCATTCCGCGATGGTTGCTGCGGGAATCAAATCTAATGACGAAGTTATCGTTCCCGCAATTTCCTTTGTCGCGACGGCCAACGCGGTCATCTATTGCGGCGGAAAACCGGTTTTTACCGATGTTGATCCGGAAACCTTGCTGATTGACCCTGTCGACGTCATCAAAAAAATCACGGACAAAACAAAGGCCATTGTCGCGATGGATTATGCGGGCCAGCCTTGTGATTACGATGCTCTTCGCAGAATCGCCAATCAACACGAGTTGACTCTCATCGCAGATGCTTGCCATTCGCTAGGCGGAAAAGACGACGATCGAAACGTTGGTACGTTTGCCGATTTGAATTGCTTCAGCTTGCACCCGGTTAAACCGATCACCGCTGGGGAAGGCGGAGTCATCACGACCGATAACGCCGAATTTGCACAAGCCATGAAAGTCTTTCGGAATCATGGCATTTCAGACGATTTCCGTGCTCGAGAAAAAACAGCTACGCATTCCTATGCGATGACCACGTTAGGTTTTAACTATCGCTTAACCGACATTCAATCCGCTTTGGCCGCTTCGCAACTCAAAAAACTCAACCGCTTCACCGATCGCCGAAATGAAATTGCCAGTCGCTACGACGACCTTTTGGCCGATCCTAGTCACGTTACACCGTTGTCGAAACGCAACTCGGTCCGTCACGCCTGTCACCTGTACGTCGTCCGCTGGAATGAAACGAAATCCGGCTTGACTCGTGACGAGGCATTTCAACGGTTAAGATCGCAGGAAATCGGCGTCAACGTCCACTACAAACCAATTTATCGTAATCCGTATTACCGTGAACTACTCGGCTGTGTTGACCATCGGTGTCCAATGGCCGATCAAGTCTATTCCGAGATTCTTTCACTGCCTATTTTCCCATCGATGACACTATTTGATATTCATCGAGTCGTTCGGGAAATCTCACGAATCATCGACAGAGATCAAAAACTAGGAATTCGATCCCTTGCCTGAAATAACCAAAACGGTCGCCATTATCCAGGCACGTATGGGAAGCACGCGGTTGCCCGGCAAGGTTCTCGCCGATGTCTGTGGCCAGACAATGCTCTCTCGCGTCGTAGATCGAGTCAGCAACGCGAATGGTGTCGACGGAGTCGTTGTCGCAGTTCCCGATACGTTGATTGACCGTCATTTGGTCCATTTTTGCGAACAGCAACAAATCAGCATTGTCGTTGGCCCCGAACACGATGTGTTATCGCGATATGTCAAAGCGGCCGATCACACGGCTGCCCGTCGTATCGTTCGCATTACGGCTGACTGTCCATTGATTGACCCCGAGGTGATTGATGAGACCATCTCAGTTCTGGATCACAATCCGAGCTACGATTACGGGTGTAATTTTTGGCCAACTCGACACTTCCCGCGAGGTTTGGACATCGAAGTCTTGACGATTGAGACGTTGCGGAGAATCGACCGAATGATGACGACCGCCAGACATCGCGAACATGTAACGCTGGGAATCTACGAGCAACCGGATTTGTTTCAAATTGGTTTCAAGGGTGCGGCGAGCAACCACAGTCATCTGCGTTGGACCGTTGACACGGCGGAAGATCTCGACCTGGTTAATCAGATCTATCGTCATTTCGAAGGTCGGGAGTTTCGCTGGCTGGATGTCATTGAAGCCTACGATCGCTTTCCAAACTGGCTTTCAATTAATCAACACATTGTTCAAAAGGCTGCCTGATGTTGCCACGTGATTTGAGACTGTTAATCCGCGCAGACGTTGGACCACGAATTGGCACCGGTCATTTAATGCGGTGCCTAGCGCTTGGGCAAGCCTGGAAATCAATCGGCGGTCAAGTCGCTTTTGCATGCGGGACTCTACCCGGTGTTTTGCAAAATCGCTTGACCAAGGAGGGCTTTGCGCTATTTTCAATTGCCAATGCGGCTTGTGACGGAACGGATGCCAGGGAAACCTGCGAAATCGCAACTGCATTCGCTCCCGATTGGGTGGTTCTGGACGGTTACCGCTTCAATGACGCGTATCAGTCGAGACTTCGTTCCGTTGAAGGAAGGTTGCTTGTCGTTGACGATTTTGGTCACGGCCGGCACGAAGCTGCGGACGCCGTTCTGAATCAGAATGCTTATGCCACGCACCTTTCCTACCCGCACCTCAAGGCGGATCGCCTGCTGCTGGGATCCAAATACCTGTTGTTGCGCACCGAGTTTTCCGAGAATCTCCTCGATTCAGAGGACAAACATATCGTCAACTCAGTCAAACGGATCCTCGTTACTTTCGGTGGGGCCGATCCGGAAAACGTCACGCTGCAAACACTCAAAGTGCTCGATTCGTTTGGCAAGTCCAATCTCGTTGTCGACGTCGTTATCGGTGCAAGTTATCAACACACGGAAGAGCTTCGAGTCTTCAAGAAATCAACGACTTTGAATCTTCGACTTCATCGAAACGTTGACCGGATGTCGTCGTTGATGTCGAAAGTCGATTTAGCCATCAGTGCCGGAGGCTCGACCTGTTACGAGTTGGCCCGTTTCGGAATCCCAACCGCAGTCATTTCAATCGCCGAAAATCAAAAACCGATCGCCAAATCGCTTGACGAAAAAGGCGTCGCGATTTGCTGCGGCCATTATCTGGATTTTGACGGATCCAGACTCGCCAAAACTCTGCGGCAAATATTCGGCGATGCGGAAAAGCGAAGATCCATGTCCCGATGCGCCAAACGACTCGTTGATGGAAATGGTTCAAGTCGAATCGCGCGCCATCTTTCCTCCCAGCTATATCAACTGCGCGCGGCGAAGCAAAGCGATTTTGACATCCTGCTTGAATTGCGTAATGAACCCGAGTTCCGTGCAATGTCGTTCAGCCCGCAGTTCGTCTCGCATGATACTCACCAACAATGGCTTCACAAAAAACTGACGTCGCCAAACTCGGCGCTGTGGATTGCCCATTTCAAACATGGTCCGCCGCTCGGTTACGTCTGCGCGGACATCGACAACCAGACATCAACCTGCAACTTCAGTATTTGTCTCCACTCCTCCGAGCGAGGAAAACGGCACGGGCCGACATTGATCAATAAAGCGACCCGACAAATTTTTTCCGAATTCGATGTTGATCAGATTGTCGCCCAACTCAAACACGGCAAACACGCATCTCAATTCGCGTTCCGTAAAGCGGGCTACTCCAACATTGCCCCAACCGTCGTTAGAAGCCAAACTGCTTACCAAATGGCGTTCGATCGTTCCCTGCTTGACGGCGAAGAACAATCAACCCGTCCGCGAACTCTCTTGAGGTCCGCTTAACGTCTATCGCCCAGCCGCTGGCGCCGGCGCAAATGTTTGTAGCACCGGCTTTAGGCGGAATTTTCCGGCTAAAGCCGGTACTACGAACGAAACAGTCAGCCTGACTTCAAGCGCACAAGCGGGGACACGCCAATGTTACTCGCATTGCGTCGCGGCGCGGCGGATCTTCGATGGGCTCAGAGACACTCTTGCTCCCCCATTCGCATCGTATGCCGGACGTGGCTAAACTGCTGGGATTCAACGCACATCCGCTATAGGAAATCCTGTATGAAATCTTATTCTCGCACCATACGTTTCCTAACTTCGCTGCTTGCGTTAGCAATGCTTGGCCCTGTTCAACTCGACGGGGCTGAGAACAATGCGGAACTCAAAACGCAGGTGCGGAGGCCAAACTTTCTGTTTATTTTGGCAGACGATATGTGCTTCGACACCATCAATGCACTTGGCAATTCGGAAATCAAAACACCTAACCTTGATCGACTTGCACGTGCGGGAACGACGTTTTCCAACACCTACAACATGGGTGGCTGGAACGGCGCGATCTGTGTCGCATCGCGAACCATGTTGAATACCGGCCGGTTTATCTGGCGCGCCAAAGCCACCAAATTTAAGCCGTTCGTGGAAGAAAAAAAAGCCTGGTCTCAACTGCTTTCCGAGGCCGGTTACGAAACGTACATGACGGGCAAATGGCACGTTGGCGGACTCAAAACCGGCCAGATTTTTGATCACGTTGTCCACGAGCGGCCAGGCATGCCGAATCAGACTCCAGAAGGCTATCAGCGACCGGTCGAGGGCCAGCCCGATCAATGGTCGCCGTACGATCCAAAATCCGAAGGCTTTTGGAAGGGCGGCAAACACTGGAGTGAAGTACTGGCCGACGATGCAACCCAGTTTCTTGCCGACGCGGGAAAAAAGGACGATCCATTCTTCATGTATCTCGCCTTCAACGCCCCCCACGACCCGCGACAGTCACCAAAAGAGTTTGTCGACATGTATCCATACGAAGAAATCGCGATGCCTGAAAACTTTCTTCCCGAATACCCGTACAAAGAAGAAATAGGCTGTTACCGATTTCCGAAGGGCAAAGACAAACAGGAATACAGCTACCAGCGCGACGAAAAACTGGCGCCCTGGCCACGTAGCGAATATGCAATCCAAATCCATCGGCAAGAATACTATGCCATCATCACTCACATGGATGAGCAGATTGGTCGAATTCTGTAGGCACTCAAGTCATCAGGAAAAATGGACAACACGTACATTATCTTCACGGCCGATCACGGACTGGCCTGCGGTCAACATGGCTTAATGGGCAAACAGAACATGTACGAACACAGCATGCGGCCACCTTTGATTCTGGTCGGGAAAGACATCCCCCAGGCGGAACGGCGCGACGTTCATGTTTATTTGCAAGACGTGATGCCAACGACTTTACAGCTGGCAGGTGTCAGCAAACCGGATCACATTGAATTCAATAGCCTCATCCCGTACATCAAGGATGCGGAAGCCCAGAGCGCTTACGACGCGATTTACGGATGTTACGAAAAAAATTTGCAGCGGATGATTCGCGTTGATGACTGGAAGCTGATCGTCTACCCGAAAGCCAAAGTCGTTCGTTTGTACAACGTCGCTGAAGATCCCCACGAGATGCATGACCTGGCGGGTCATCCTGCCCAAAAGGGTCGAATCGCAAGTCTGTTCCAGCGTTTTTTAAGTCTTTCCGATGACATGGATGACGGTCTTGATTTAGCGCCAATATTTCCCGAGTTGGCAGAGTAGTTCGTCATTCGATTATCGCAAAACCGATGGTAACCTCTCCCTCTCGGGGTCCCGGTATCAGCCGCGGGTGAGGGCAGGGTCGCAAACAAGACGACCAGTAGTTTGATGGTCTTTTGGCCTGGCATCGAGTTGGATGTCGATACCGAGGATTTGGACGAGAGAAAAAGAAGTGCAGAAAGAGCCTGGTTTTGGGTACTGGCCGCAACTTTGCGATCGACGGCAAGGTAAGTTAGGTAGTCGTTGACTTGTTGGTTATGTAATTCCGAAGGATGTTGCCGTTAACCAGATTTATTTTTGTGATAGGGGAGGAAGTCTTGAATCCAGTTAACATAGGCATCCTACTCCTAATATAAACCTGTCTACCTGACGTATTATTTGGAAGTGTGAATAACCCGTTATCCACGATTCAAAGAAATATTTGCCAAAGAGGTTTGATTTCAGCACAATTGGGCGCCGTGAGCCTGTGTACGGCTCCTCGTTTTAGACAACTATGTCGATAAAAATTATCTCACTTGAACAACCGTACCGCACTTCAAGGAAATTGAATGTACGACGATAGCATTAAACTCATCGAGATGCCGGAGCACGATTCAATCTCGGTCTGTGTCTACTGCGAGAATGACGGGCTATTTGCGTTGGGCGAGCGAATCAATGCTCGATTCGAACAGGCGTACATGAACGGATATAATTGGGATGCATTGATTAAATATTACATTGGAAAACACGATCCGGAATTGATGACACAGGTAAATACCGACCCGGAAGCAGGAATGTTCTCTGCTTACACAACTTTTAGCGATCAAAACCTCGCGCTAATGAAGCTATTCGAAGAGCATGTGCGAAAGATGGTTTCCAACGAAAATTTGTTGATGCAGTTCATTGAAGAGAACGAGAACGAAATTGAATGGGACTAAAACGCGAGATATTAATTCGATAAAGCGAAGTCGCGGAGCCGGACGACTTTGAATGGACAATCCTTGCCGCGACTCGGTTATCGCGGTCGATTTTGCATGAAACAGATGTCGGATTCAGACTTCACCATTCGAACGATCAATCGCGGCGAACAGGCGCGGTACTCCGATAGCGACGTTGAGTTGACGTTCGAGCAAACCTGGGGCGCTGGTCATCGAATCTACTGTGACTCGATCACCACAGACTCTTCAGGCACACGACTGCCATTTCTCAGGCGGAAACAGATCATTCAAAACTGCTGCACTCATTTCGACTCGATGGAATCAAAAGTCGTGTTCGTAATTGATGAAGCCGATCCAGATCGAACGGAACTCGAATCATTCCTTTCGGAACAAAAAGTATTCGGCCACAACATCGCTGTCGAACACGACAGCGAAAAGCAGCGGCAAGAGTTGCACGATGAGGCGATAATTGACTTTCTCAAGGCTGGTAAAACGGTCACGTTCAACGGCATCACGTACACCACGGTAGATGAATACCTCAACCGCAAAGAAAATTCATAACACGTCGTTGCAACCCGAGCCCCGCAGACCGACTCGTGATGCGGAACCCGGAAAATAAATCGGGTAGCCATGGCGGCTGACCGCTTTTGCCTGCGACTGATGGGAACGCTTTGGCTGATTCAGATCCGTGTATTTGGAACCGTGTATACGCTTTTCTTGCTGTGGTCACGCCAATGCATGACTTACTTGTAAGTTTCTCCTTGCTGTTCTTCGTAACGGCTGTTTTCGCCATTATGCATATGCTGTATATCGAGCACCGCATGACACTTTTTGGTTTCGGTATGATCTGCCTCGCAGTATCCGTAGCAAGCGCAATCATGTATTATGGCAATGCGTTTACGGCGTTTCTTGCCGTAGCACAGAAACTCACCTTTGTTGCATCCGCAGGTTGGCTACTACCTTGTCACTACGTTGAATCGCAAACCAACGATGTTGCAGTCGGAGAGGGCCGGACAATACGATGAACCGAAGTCGCGGAATCTGGCGTTTTTGAAAGCAACGTGAACATTTCCGAACTCATATCCCGTATCAAATCCAATCCCGACACGTTTGAGACGAGCGCACCGACAAAACTTGGCTCCGAAGTTTTCTCTCGCATTCCTCGCGACCTGTTTGACTCTAGTATTGCTCGTACAAGCGAATCATAGTGAGGCTACCGTTTGCTCAGGTTCACCATTTGTTGGCTGCTCGCTTTCACCGGAATCGTAGCCCTGCTATTGGCGATCGCGGTGTACGCCACTCAAAACGCCTACTTCATAACTTGCATTTGTTTGCCCCTGTTTTTTGCCCTGTTGTCACGCTTCACGTCTGGCAAATCACACCTATTTGCAATTTCTACTGCAATGTGCTCCGCAATCATCCTTGGGGCGACATTGATGGCTTACGGATCCTACTACCACACGTTCATCCAACCGTCGACCGGTTTCCTCGTTGGCGGAGGTTGGGAATCGGTTGCCGCGGCCACAATAGTTGGCGGAATGGCAGGTGCGATTTCTGGCCTCTCCGCGATTTCGATATATTCGGTTATCGCATGGTTAATCCACCAAATTACAGGAAATCAAAATGCGGAAAAGGAATCGGCTTAATTCCGACCGGCACGACAGAGAAGTACGTTGATCAAATCCCCTGAACTGGCGAATTCGATTCTTGAGAGTATTGGAAACACTTCGTTAGTTGAAATTCGCCATCTTGTGCCAAAAGAGTGCGCGCGAATTCTGATCAAACTCGAAAGCGAAAATCCGACGGGCAGCATGAAGGACCGGATGGCGCTCGCGATGATTGAAGCTGCGGAACAGGATGGTCGTTTGCAAGTGGGCGGAAGAGTCGTCGAATATACTGCCGGCAGCACGGGTGTTTCTTTATCGCTCGTCTGTAGCGTGAAACGGTATCCGCCGGACATCGTAACTTCGGACGCTTTTAGCAAAGAAAAACTAAACCAGATGGCTGCGTTGGGAGCAACTCTGACCATTATCAAGAGCGACAGTGGTGGCATGGACGCAGCCCTAACACGCGATAGGGTTGAAGCCGCAGAAAAACTTCGTGAGGAAAATGGGAGCTTTTGGACAGATCAACTTAACAACCACGATCGGCTTTCCTGTTATCACGCGATGGGCGACGAAATCTGGCAGAAAACGAAAGGCACAGTTGATGCATTTGTGCATTGCGTGGTAACAGGTGCGTCGATACGCGGGATAGCCGAATCCTTGATGCATTACAATCCGGAAGTTCGCATCGTTGCAGTTGAGCCTGGTGAATCTGCCGTTCTATCGGGCGAGCAATCGGGTTCGCACAAAATTGAGCGTGTCGGTGCCGGGTTTGTCGTTCCCTTTTGGAAGCCGGAAGTCGTTACAGAAATAGACAAAGTCTCAACAAAAGACTCGATGGCGATGGCAAGAAAACTGGCACTTGAAGAGGGGCTGTTTGCAGGAACTTCAACGGGTAGCAATCTCGTTGCAGCGCTCAAACAGGCGAAGAGGCTTGGCCCTGGAGCAACCGTCGTGACGGTAATGTGTGATTCGGGGAAAAAATATCTAAGTCCTGCGCTTGACAACATTCGCAGGTGACAGCTGCAACCGATCCGGCAACCTGAATCGAAAAAAACATGGAATCTGAAGACTCTCACTCGCTCCCTCCGGTCCGCCCCAAGGACTTTCGTAAATGGCGCAATCCAAAACGGGGCAAAAAAAATCCACACCGCATGAACAACGCCTTCTGGGAGTGGTGTGTCTATTCAACGGAATCTGCCTATGGAGCGAACAACCACTTTGACGGTCCAAGCTCGATGGATTCGGGGCCGTGTTGGTGCTTTCAGCGAATGGGTCAAACAACAACGGTGTTGCCGGATGGCCGGGTGGTTTACATCGCAGGTGAGCATGAAGATTACTACGATCCAGATTTTTACATTTACAATGACGTTGTCGTGAAAAATCCTGACGGGACACTCGATATTTTCGGATATCCAGAAAACGTGTTTTTGCCAACGGATTTCCATTCTGCGACACTGGTCGGGCCCAATATCATCCTGATCGGAAACTTGGGTTACCCCGACGATCGAGTTTCGGATCAGACTCAGATTTTCACGCTGGACACGCAATCATGGGAGATTTCTGCAGTCCAGTCCCACGCTGAAAATCCAGGCTGGATTCATAAGCACAAAGTCTCGCTTTCGGGAGACCAGACTCGCATCGTCATAACAGGCGGCATCATTGAAGGCAGGCCTCTATTAGAAAACATCGATGACTGGGAATTGAAGCTTGAAGACTGGAGTTGGCGAAAACTGACGGACCGCAATTGGACTCGTTGGTTGCTTCAACGAACCGATGGCCAACCGAACCAATTATGGAAAATGAGAACAGCCCTTTGGGATCAGCAAACCTTGGGATGGCTCAAAAAACACATTCAAGAGACGGCTTCCGGATTTCCACAGGACCTCATCGCGGAAATTGTCCCTTCTGACAACGCGCTCAGCGACCCCGGGTTATTGAAGTCGTTGTACCACCCTCCAGTTAGCACCAAACCTGCTGTCGAAGACGAAGATGAGTACGGAAGTTACCGACTGCAAATTGAAGGTGTTACGGTCCGTTACAAGGAAACCATGCAGCACATCATCGTCACCATCGAAGGACATCTACCCGATACCTGCGTTGAGAAGATCACGTCTGACTTGAAATCAAAACTCACGGCCTTAGAAAAACATGAATACTCAGTCGAAGAATGCTAATGTTTTGGCGTGCCAATTCACCTAACCCCCATGCTTGCACCTGGAAAGATTGGCCCGTTGGTCTTGTTTGAAACTACCTAAAACGGTTAGAACGAAACATACAGGTCGGTGCTTGCTAGCAGATGATGTTAGAGTGTCGGCGGCCGCATGGAAGCAGTCATAGCGACGACGAATGAAAAATCTTAATCGAGCGCTACGGATGGCGCTTAAATATCGATGGTCCATTACCGGATCGGTCATCTGCAGCGCGTTTGTAGCGTTGATGTGGGGTGCCAATCTGGGCACCGTCTATCCATTTATCGAAGTCGTGTTTGATCAGAAAACAATTCACGATTGGGTCGATACTCAGGTTACCGACACGACACAAGCCATCGACAAAATCGAATCCGATATTGTTCTCCAAAAAGTAAATCTTGAGAACGCAGCTGGCGAAACCAAAACGGTTCTCGAACGACAGCTCGCCTTGAGTCAATCGAATCTTGAATCGAAACGGTCCAAACGGGCGACGCTACAAAAGTACCGGCCCTGGATCGATCGTTACGCTCCCAACGACCCATTCCGGACGCTGGTCGTTTTGATTTCGTTCATATTTGCGGGCACGGTGATCCGCGGGTTGTTTTTGATGGGGAACATGGTGCTGATCGCTCGCGTCGGTCAAAGGACGGTGCTTGACATTCAAAACAAGGTATTTGACAACGTTTTGAATATGGAAGTCAGTGAGCTGGGAGTCAATGGCACCGGCGATTTAGTCAGCCGGATTCGAGGTGAAACGGGGGCAATTGGCAACGCCATCATTACGCTGTTCGGCAAAACCGTTCGCGAACCGATGAAAATGTCTGCCTGTTTGCTTGGCGCGGCGCTGGTCAACTGGCGATTGCTTTTGTTTTCGCTAATTGTTTGTCCCCTTGCGGCTTTCATTATGATCAAGATTGCCGCGATGACAAAACGCGCGAACAGAAAGGCGCTCGAAGAGTCCGCACGATTGCTTAATCGACTTTATCAAGCACTGATGTATTTGCGAGTCGTCAAAGCCTTCACCATGGAAGCCAGCGAAAAGCAGCGGTTTAAAGTTGTCGCTCGCGATGTCTACAAAAAGTCGCTTTGGATCTCCTTTTACGGTGCTCTCTCGCGGATGAACAACGAGGTCCTGGGCGTGTGCATGATCAGCCTAAGTGTACTGGGGGGTGGTTATCTGGTCTTGAACAACGAGGAACACTTGTTCGGAATTCGGATGTGTTCAGAACCGATGTCGATCAGTGCCATTTTTGTGTTTTATGCGTTCCTGATTGGGATCTCAGATCCACTCCGCAAAATGGCCGACGTTTACAACAAAATCCAGGGTGGTGTTGTTGCCGCGGATCGTGTTTATCCTCTGATTGACAAGACTCCAGCGATCCTGGAACCACCTCATCCCGTGCCGCTTCCCGATGGCGAGCTCGACATCGAATTTGATAACGTCGGCTTTTCCTATGTCGACGACTCACCGGTTCTTCGCGGTATTTCGTTTTCCGTACCTGCGGGAAGTTCGCTGGCCATCGTGGGACACAACGGCTGCGGAAAAAGCACTGCGATCAATTTGCTACCCCGATTTTTTGATGTTAACGACGGTTCAATTCGAGTTAGCGGAATTGACGTTCGCGACGTCAAAATGAGTGAACTGAGGCAGAAGATTGGCTATGTAACTCAGCTGACCATGCTGTTTAACGAATCTATCGCAGACAATATTAGTTACGGAAGCCCCAACGCGTCGCGCACGCACGTAATGGCCGCGGCCCAAAAGGCACACGCGGACGAGTTTGTCCGCAATCTCGAGCGGGGATACGATTCTTACATCGGCGAACATGGCGGGTTGTTGTCGGGTGGACAGCGTCAAAGATTGTCTTTAGCCCGCGCGATTATGAAGGACCCCGAAATCCTGATCCTCGACGAAGCGACCAGTCAAATTGATCCGGAAAGCGAGATCCTGATCCACGCAACGCTGCGTGAGTTTATTAAAGGACGCACGACGATCATCGTGACGCATCGCCTGTCAACGTTGGAATTGGTGGATCGTATCATGGTCATGAAAGACGGTTGCGTTTTGGATTGCGGGACGCATGAACAATTGCTGGCTCGCTGTCCTGATTATCAGCGGTTGCGGCAAGTGGATCTTGAAGGAGCAGCCTGATGAGCATTTCGTCGGCAAAGCGATTGGAATTCTCACAATTTGAACAGCTGAGCGCGGGGCGTGAGGTGATTCAATGCGAGGCTCGCGCTCTTGAGCAACTTGCCAATAACCTTCCGAATACTTTTTACGATGCCGTGCAATTGATTGCCGATACCGAGGGAGCCGTGATTGTCACGGGAATGGGTAAAGCCGGTTGGATCGGTCAAAAAATATCCGCTTCGTTAGCCTCGACCGGCACGAGAAGCCACTTCATGCATCCTGGTGAAGCGTTTCACGGCGACCTGGGACGTGTTGGCCCGGGAGACGTTGTCTTGGCGCTTTCCAATAGCGGCGAAACATCTGAGGTAGTTCAAATCCTGCCTTCGCTTCAAAAATTCGGCACACCGATTATTGCGATCACTTCGCGGACCAACTCGGCTCTCGCCAAAAACTCAAACATCGTCCTCGATTACGGCAAGACATTAGAGGCCGGACACCTCGGACTGGCCCCTTCGACCAGTACCACCGTGATGTTGGCGTTAGGCGACGCGATTGCCCTTGTCGTTTCGCGTGTTAAGACCTTTCGCGACGTCGATTTTGCAAAATTCCATCCGGGTGGAAGTCTGGGCAGGCAACTCTCGCTGGTCGACGAAATCATGCGGCCCCTCTCACGGTGTCGGGTAGCCATGGAATCGGAAACCGTTCGCAACATTTACGTACGACATGCGGGAAACGAACGCCGCGTGGGCGTTATTCTTTTGATCAACGACGAAGGAATACTTACAGGCCTGTTTACCGACAGTGATTTGGCTCGGATGCTAGAGCGCCAACAAGAAAACCTTTTCGATTGTCCCATTTCAGATTTGATGACCCGGAATCCAGTCACGATAACCAGCGGCAACAAGACTTCGCTTGCAGTTGAAACTCTTGCCTGCCGAAATCTCAGTGAGCTACCGGTGGTGGAAAAAACAGGCCGCCCGATCGGCTTGATCGACATTACCGATGTGGTGAATCTCCGGCCAGTCCACGGCAAATAGCACTCAAGCTTTTGCCGCTGGTTTTTCTACTCGTGTCCTTTTCTATCTGGGGACGCCGCTTTATCCTATGTGCTGATATTTAGGCACCGAGAAATTATCTAAGGTCGTAGAAAAATGGATTTACCCAAAGTTGCTGATACTTGCCCCAAACAAGTCGAATTGGAAGCCGGGAAGAAATACGCCTATTGCACATGTGGCATGTCAGAGAACCAGCCCTTTTGTGATGGCAAGCATTCTGGATCGGAGTTTACGCCGATCGTTTTCAAGGCCGATGAAACCAAGACGGCTCATTTTTGCCAATGCAAGAAGACGGGCAACAGCCCTTACTGCGACGGGACTCACAACTCCCTGAATCAACAGACGGAACAATAATTATCACTATCGCCGATACGGACTGAGTGTTCGGTACGGCTCCAACACGATTCGGATCGCATGAAGAGATCTGCCGGTATTTGGGCGTTTAAGTATGCCCTGTGGTTGCTGTTTCTCTTGCTGTTTCTGCTACTGATCGTACTCCCGCTGGTCACATCTGTGCTGGTTACTTACTTGCCAAACGTACCCGCCGGGTTTTCAAAGTACCTGCGAACGATCGAGTCGCTTCAAGGCCATTTGCTTCAGTTTTTGACGGCTGCCTGGTTCTTTTACGTGGGTAGTTGTATTGCAAGTTTTTTGAATGTCGTCGCCTGGCGTGTGCCGAGGGGCCGCAACATTTTGGGCTCAAGCCATTGCCCGCATTGCAACACGAAGTTGACGTTCAGGGACAACATTCCGATCGTTGGCTGGCTGAAAAACAACGGCCAATGTCGAATTTGCAAGGCACCGATCACTTCCCGGTACTTGCTGGTCGAAGTCTTGCTTGGGGCCATCTTTCTGTCGATCGTGCTTCTATCACTGGTTTCGGGCGGGATCAATTTGCCTCTCCGCAGTCCGGACGCAGGCAGAGGGTTCGAACGAGTCTTATTTGATCCACAATGGGATTTAATCCAGCTCGTCATCCATCATCTGACTTTGCTTTCGTTATTGTTTACATTTGCACTGGTTCGCTATGAAGGCAAGAGAATACCAGCCTCCATCTTCCTGTTCGGAGTTCTTTTTGGACTGATATACACGTTTGCGTTTCCTGCCGTTCAGCTGGTTCACTGGCGAAACCCATCGTCTGACGTCGCGGGCTATGCAACGTTTGAGATTAACCAGGTCGTGACCCTTTTGCTTGGCACTTTTGCTGGCGCGGCATGTGGATGGATACTTGACGTTTTTGAGCAGCGTTCAATTCACAGTTCGATTTACAGCCTGGTTCTGTGCGGATTGTTTCTTGGTTGGCAGTCCGCAATCTCAATCTGTTTGATTGTGTTGTTTCTGGAGTGTATTTTTGCGATCATGTCCGATCGTGATTTTGGCTATTGTCAATTGAGTCGACCGGGGCAAATTCTAGTTGGTACCATCGTACATCTATTCTTTTGGCGACTGTTTACATTTGGAACCGGATACTGGCCAAATCACGACAGCAGCGTGTTCCAAATCGTGGTGGCCTTTGGCTTGATGGTTGGTTTGGCGTACGTCAACGGCCGGCTCTGGCATACCAATCACGCACCTGATGTGTCGAACTAGCCCGATGTAAGTCAAGTGTCGTTTGACCTCGTTGCCGTTCAAATTTTTGACAAACGATGAACTAAGTCAGTCTGAGGGAGCCTAGAGCGCGTTTGGTTTAAGTTTGGCGTCTTTTCGTCGGTTTCGCCCAGCAATCAGAGCGCCACGACCGCTATACGTCCGTGCGACACGCACTAGGCGACTGAAGAATCTCTCGAAGAAACACGAGAGATCCTTCACCTCGCTCCACTCGGTTCAGGATGGCTTCAAGGATTTCGATGCTCAACCCCAAGAATTGAACGGTATTTGCGTTAAACGATTCAGGTCATCGATAATGCCAGATCGAATATAGAATTTTGGTGCCGGCTTTTAGGGTTCCCGAAATGGTTCCGCTGATTTTGCTGACGCCAACGCGCCGTCGATAGGGAACGGAGATTTCAGTCGTTCGCAAGTGATGCTTCTTTGCCTTGATTTGCATTTCGATGGTCCAGCCAAAATCCTGGTCGACCATTCCAATCTGCTGCAACGAGGTATGGCGAATGGCTCTCATTGGTCCGAGGTCCGTGTACCTGGCCCCAAAAAACATGCGCATAAAAAAACAGGCGAGTCGATTGCCAATAACCGCTTGGGGCGGCATGGCGCCTCGTTCTCGTTCACCCGTCATCCGCGAGCCGATCACAAAGTCAAATTTGTCGTCAAGAATCGGCTGGATAACCAAAGGCAGTAAGTGGACGTGGTCACTGTAGTCAGCGTCAACGAATACGACGACTTTAACCGGTTGCTCATTTTCGCAGATCCTTATCGTCTCTCGAAGTCCGGCCAGGCAAGCGGCGCCGTAGCCGCGTTGTGGTTCGAAAACAACCGTTGCTC
>JAHEJI010000076.1 GCA_024638965.1 Planctomycetaceae bacterium | reverse complement strand
GCAGAAAGGGCGCTGCTTCCATATCCAAATCGGAAAGCGCGTGAGTCGCCCGCACCACCTGTGGCAAGAAAGGTTGTTCGTCGATTGCCGACTTGCTGGCCGTAACCGTTTCTTTGGCAAAGATCTGTGGGACCTGTGCCGCTTCGGTCGTGAAGTAATAACGCCCCTTGCCAACGCGTGCGATCGATTCCAGCAGGTTCGTGTCGGAGCCATCGCCCACGGCCACGGTCGAAACGGTCATCTTGCTGGATACCATTTGTTGAGCCATGCCTTCGAAATCGCCCGGAGACGAAACGCCATCCGTGAGGATGATGACGTGTTTCAGCTTGGCCGAAGTTGACATGAGCATCTCGAAAGCCATTTCCATTGCGGGATACATCGTCGTCCCGCCACCGGCGTCGATTCGAGAAATCTCATCGCTGATCTTGCCTTTCATTCTGGCCGATTGCATTTCACTGATGACATACGTTTCACCATCAAAGGCCAAGACGCCCAGTTTGTCGCGACTACCGAGCAGTTCGGCGGCACCTCGAGCGGCTGATTTGGCCATTTCAATTTTGTCGCCACTCATCGATCCAGATTTGTCGATGACTAATACCATGGCGAGCGATGGCGTTTCCTTTTCCTTTTCGAAATCACTCCGCACGGGCAGGATTTCTTCCAGCGAACTCTTGTAATAACCTCCGAGGCCAAACGATTGTTCACCGCCAAGCATGATAAAACCGCCACCCAGTTCTTGAACGTAAGTCCGCGCGATTTCCATCTGCTGCTGGGTGAGACTGGTGGCAGGAACATTCGACAGAATCACCAGCTCATAGTTCTGAAAGTCCGCTAATGTCTCGGGCATGCCTTGCGGTGGTCGAGTATCCGACTCAATTCCCTGTTCTTCCAGTGCATACGCAAGGTCGCGAATCAGATTGGGATCGCTTTCGATGATCAAGACACGTGGCTTGCCCGCCGCGTAAACCAGGCCGGACTCAATGTTATTGTCCAACAGCGTATCTTGTTTCATTTTCGAAATACGAACGGAATAAGACGCCAATCGTGCGCGTTCGATCGATTGCTGAAAACGGAAACGGTTTTCGCCGGTTGTAAGCTGACGGGTTTCGCCGATGACTTTGTGGTCGCCCCGATAGACTTCGACGACCGCTTCGTCGTCATGGTTCGATTGGATTACAACCTCAACAAAAAAGGGTTCGCCCTCACGCACTTCAGCAGGCACGTCGACCTCCGAGATTTGAACTTCGGGTTCCGATCGAGTCGGCAAGGGAACCGTTGTCACGGGCACTCGGCTTCTCGTGGCAGCCGCAAAGGCGTCTCGGGATGTTTGATTTCCGTCGCTTAACAAGACAATTTGCGGCAGATAACCAGGCGGCAGGTAACCGGCGGCGGCTTCGATCGCGCTCGCGATATCAGTTCCGTTTCGAAACTTGTCCTCTTTTTCCAGTTCAGCCAAATCGACGCTGGAATCGGTAACCGTTGAATCTGAACTGTCGGTGTCGTTTGGCGTATCTTCTTCGATCCCGTTGTTACCGTTCGTGCCTTCTGTTGTCGTCGAGGAAGTTGACGCAGTCGTTGGCGTTTTGAACTCGATTCGATCTTGCTGGACGGTTCCAACTTTGGAAGCAAACGGAACAAACGCGACACGGCTTTCGCCGACTTCCTCCAATGCCGCATCCAGGAATTCGTTGGCCCGAGTGGCTCCGTTTTCACTGATACTGGTGCTTTGATCGACCAAGAATACGAAAAACCGCTCATCGGTGGTTCGCAAAAAGGCCAACCCGGCCATCGACAACACGAGTAACAACAAGATCAAGGAACGGATCAGCAACGAGAACCGGCGTTGCTTCACCGGGAAATCGCTCAAGCTGCGAACAAAGAACCACACCAGCACCGGTATCGCAATCAACAATAAGGTTAATGCCCAAGGTCGTGTTAGTTCAAATGGAAGCATGTTTTTCGGGTGAATTGTTGTTCAAATTGTTGTGAACAGATACTGTGGTCGTGAAAGTCATCCTGAGGGAGCCCTAGCGACTGAAGGATCTCGCGTCACGCTTTCGTTTTCATCCGGCGAATACCAGTCTGCTGCTAAATCATTCCACTCAGGATTCATAGACTCGATTAAGGCAATTTTCTTGTCACGCTTCCAGCCTTTGATTCGTTTTTGGAACAAAATGGCCTCTTCCATATCGTTCGTGGACTCGAACCAACCAAGTTTTGTAATTTTGTATTTTGATGTGAAGCCGGGAATGGCTTTGATTTTGTGTTCCCAGATTCTTCGTTCCAAATCATTCGTTACACCCGTGTACAATGTGGCGGATTTGTTGGCCATTATGTAGACGAAGGATTGTTTCATAGTTACGGTCCTGGATAAATGTGGCGATGAATGGCAGTTCGAGATCCTTCAGTCGCTTAGGCTCCCTCAGGATGACTTGGTATTTTCGTTTCAGTGAATTTTATGGATGAATGGCAGTTCGAGATCCTTCGGTCGCTTAGGCTCCCTCAGATGACTTTGGCTAATATTTCGTTGTCCCTCCTACGAAATGAATCGTCGTTGGTACAAAAACCATTCCGTCACAAACAGCACGCTTGCCAACCCGATCAAGTAATACCAGACCGGCCTGACAAACCAACCGCCGATGGTCGCGTCAGCTTCACTTGCAGCCAACAAAAACTCTGGCGGACGCAAATCGGATTCGCGTTGGTCGGCAATATTGACTGCAAATTGGGCGATTGTGGTTTTGTTGTTTTGGGGGTCTTCACTCGTTAAATTGGTCGCCGATTGGTGCGCCAGCAATGTCCAAACCCCACATTCGTTAAACGGACCAAGCGAAAGGGCAGGGGAGTCAGACACCTCATTCGAATCGGTCGATTCGATTTGCGAATTCGTTGCCGCTTCGTCAGATGTCTTGCTCCAACCCGCGAGCTGCAACTCATTTCCGTCGGGCGACATTAGAGAAAACTGGTTCTCATCGGTTTCGATCGCATCATCCAGTTCATACTTCAGGATGCTGCCGGTTGCAGAAGACTCGCGCAGTTCGCCGGAAGATCCGGCAAACCAGTTGAGTGCATTGGTGACCATGATCGGAAACGCCGTGCGGAACGTCAGGTCGCTGCGATCAAGATTTACCGTCAGCACGAGACATTTGCCGGACGGACGCTTGACTTCAGCATAAACGGGATCCTCGGAGAGTGCGCCGGCCAGCACATGTGTTTTTTCTTTAAACTTTAATTGTCTCGCTTCTGGCATCAACACGTTGTCCAGTCGGACGTGAGTCATCAGCTCTGAGCTTGTATCGAGTTGCGTCACGATCGGATTTTCTAATGCCTGGCCAAGGTCCCAGGCATCGCAGCCATCGGATGGGTCGACGACAAATACGTCTCCCGTAGGCAGTTGTTCGGGCACTCGATTATGCAGGACGATCAAGGTATCAGGAGGCCATGTCTCAGGGAAATCGCTGGTTACCGAAACCTGGACCAATGGGTTAGCTTCGAATACCATTCGCAAGAAGAGGTTGCCCTTGGTAATGATTAGGACTGGTTGAACTTCCTGAGTTGGCAACAACGCCCACGCCGTATCATCGACTTGGAGAGAATTCAGTTTTGCCAACGAACCTCTGTCGGTTTCAGAGATGTCGCTGGATTCGGCGTTGTCTTCGGCTGCGGGCGATTCGATCTCGGTCAGCTTGGCAACAAGCAGTCCGCCCTCCATGGATGTCTTTTCCAGCGAACGACTCCAGACTTCGTTCGGCTTTAACTTCAAAGGTAACACGTCAACAGGTGCATCCGACAACTCAATTTCCAGACGACAATTCACCGGTTCATTCGAGGCATTTTTTACGGAAACCAGGACTTCATAGCCCAGCATATCGATCAAACTGCGGCGAACCTGAAACTGCGTGATCCCAACATTCGATGCTGAAGTTCCAAACAATTGGAAACGGACCTTTGGTTTCGTACCGTCGTCGGTTTGATTTGTGGTGGCATCTGCCAATCCGTCATTTGCCGGATTAGCGTTATCTGCCAAGCCCTCTTGGCCTGTCTCTTCCACGCTCTGGGAACAACCATCGGTAAAAACGACGACTTCTCCGCGAGGATGATCACCGATCAATTGCTTGCCCAGTTCGATTGCAGTATCCAATTCGGTTGGGTTGTCGGATCCCTTGATGTTTCTGAGCGACCGTTTGAGCGTCGGAATATGATCGCTCATACCCAATACGACTTCGGGCCGCGCACCGGTCAAAACAATGGCCATCTTGTCGCGAAAGCGCATCCCTTCGGCCATCTGCACCGCCGAATCGATGGCCGCACTAAAACGATCGGGAACCACGTCGGTGGCTTGCATGCTTGCCGAGTTATCGATCACAACCACGATACGCCGAGCTTTCAGCGCTTGCCACGAAAAGTAAGGGTCGGCGACGGCGAAGACCATCAGAATGAGCAGTAACAATTGAGCCAACAGCGAAAGCAGATGTCGAAAATACTGCCAGATGGAGCGCGGTGGTTTTTCGTCGTAGATTTGTTTCCAAAACAGATTCGTGGAGACTTGGACGCGTCGTAGTCGCACCTTCAAGATGTAGAACACAATGATTGGCAACGCCAGGGCGGCTAAGATCATTGCGGATGGGACTGCCAACGACATGGTGGTTACTCAAAAGTAATCGGACAAAGTGAAATCGTTCATCCTACCTGTCCTGATTCGCGCATCATACGCAATACAAGGTCATCAAAAGGGATGGTTGCCGGAGTTTGCGTGCAGCCGATCTCATAGTTTCGACAATACGTGCGCACTGAGGATTGATGTTCTGCAAACAGCTCTTTGTATTTGCGGACATTTTTTTCTGTTACCGTGACTTTTCTAAGTGACTCGGTTTCGACGTCGACCATTTCCACATCGCCGAGCAACGCTGGATCCGCTTCCTTGGGATCGAAAAGCTGAATCACATGACCATCGAATCGTCGATACCGAAGCTGATCAAGCCCGGCTTCAAAACCATGTTCATCAAACAAGTCGCTGACAACGACCGCCAGCCCGGGTCGGTTGTTTCGGTGAATCAATCCTTGAGCACTACGCCCGAGGTTGGTGTTGTGGCCGGTTACCTTCAGCTTTTCGAGAAATCTCATCAGCGGCAATATTCTTGCCTTGCCCCGCGTCAGCGGAAACTCATTGACGATTTTTTCTGAAAACGCCAAAACGGTGATCCGGTCAAGATCCGCCAAAGCGATGTACGCTAACGCCGCGATCAGGTGCCGAGCCAAATCAAACTTGGGCGGGTCACCGAATCCCATGCTTCGCGAGCAGTCGAGCATCAAATAAACGTTCAGATCCTGTTCTTCCTGGAAGCGTTTCAGCAGCAAGTCGCCATGCCGCGCGTAAACATTCCAGTCGAGGTAACGAAAATCATCTCCTTGTGCGTACTCACGATGATCCGAAAACTCGATCCCCGATCCCATTTGCACGGTCCGGCGTTGAGCCAACAGCGAACCGCGAAACACGCGTTTTGAAATAATCGACAGGTATTCCAGGCGTGTCAGGAAGTCGGAGGGGAAAAGCATGTGTTTAGGCCTGCACTTGAGCTGAGACGAACATGTCGGTTTCAAAAAACGTCAAGCTGCCGCCAACGCGTCTTCAGGGACGTGTTTGAGGATCTGTGCGATTACATCATCCGTGCTGATACCTTCGGCTTGGCCTTCGAAATTGAGAATCAATCGATGCCGCAACACCGGCAGCGCCATCGTTCGCAAGTCTTCGCGAGCAACATGGTAACGACTATCGAGGATGGCTTTGATTTTTGCGCCCAGGATTAACGCCTGAACGCCGCGCGGGCTGGCACCGTAGCGGACATATTTCTTCGTCGGTTCGGACACCAATTCATGTTCTGGATGAGTCGCCAAAACGAGCGCAATTCCATACCGCCGAACTTCATCTGAAATCGGAATGGTCCTGGCGAGCCGAGACATATCGAGAATTCGTTCACCGTTCAAAACGGGAGTGGCTTTCGGGTTCTCCGATTCAGTGGTGCGGTCCAATATCGTTTCGATCTCAGTCGATTCAGGATATTTGACGAGCAACTTGCAAAAGAAGCGATCCAGTTGAGCTTCGGGCAGCGGGTAGGTGCCTTCCATTTCCAACGGATTTTGTGTGGCCAGCACGAAAAAAGGCTCATCGAGGATATGAGTCGTCCCGGCGACCGTTACCGAATGTTCCTGCATCGCTTCCAGTAACGCGGATTGTGTTTTTGGCGTCGCGCGATTGATTTCATCGGCTAACAAGACGTTGGCAAACAAAGGACCTTTCTGGAATTCGAAAATATGCCGCCCATCCTGGCCTTCAACGACCATGTTGGTTCCGATCAAGTCGGCGGGCATCAGATCCGGCGTGAACTGAATACGTTGAAAGGCCAAGTGCAGCGCGTCAGCTAATGTCCGCACCAACAGAGTCTTCCCCAGTCCAGGCACGCCTTCGAGAAGTACGTGACCGCCAGCAATCAGAGCAAGCAACGTATCGTCAAGTATTTCGCGTTGACCAACGATGACTTTTGCAATTTCGCCTCTTAACAAGTCAAAGTCATTTCTGAACTGTTCCAGGTTTTGTTTCGTTTCATCAGTGACAGTCATGCATTCCCCATCCGAGAAAAAGAATCCTGGTGCGGATCTTAAATCTACGAATAATTAAATTATGTTCGAATCAAACTTGTGACTATTGTGTTCCAATAACTGTCCGATGTCCAGTTTTTGAATATGTAGGCGATTTTATGCTGTTAACTTAAAACCGGTTGTGGATAATTTGTTTCGCAAGACTTATTCTTAAACGAAAATAAGTCGGCGATAATCGCTTTCGGAACAACACGGGAGAAATCATGCGCAGGGCATTTTCTTTTTCGCGACCTTCGTGGTTTAGGATCGGCCTGCTGGCCGCCTTCGTTTTCCTTCCCCCGCAGATTGGGTTGTCTCAGGTTCCCGACATCGATGCACTTTCTGATGAAGAAGCCAAACAGGTTCAGATTGCCGAACGATTTCTGACGGTTCTCGAAAAAAGTCCGCGGCGCGGAACCGCACTTGAACGCGTGTACGGACATCACGTCGAGTTTGGAACGCTGGACCAATTCATTCAAGGTCTACACCAACGCGTTGAGACGAACCCCAATGATGGAACGGGATGGATGTTGTTGGGCCTCTTCGAATCACAGCGCGGTCAAGACGCCGATGCTGTTGATGCCTACGTCGAAGCAGAAAAATATCTTGCCGATGACGCCATGCCCGCGTACTACATGGGCCAGTCTCTGATTCTGATTGGCCAACCGGAAAAAGCGGTTGAAGCTTTTGAACGCGCGATTTCACGAGAACCTCGCCGCGCCGATATGCTCGAGATCTTTCGGCAGCTTGGGCGTGTTCACCAGCGAGGCCAGCGCACGGAAGAGGCACTTTCAGTTTGGCAACGACTGGAAGCTCTGTTTCCAGATGATCCACGCGTTCAAGAGCAAATTGCGGTCACGCTGGTCGAAGAGGGCGAATACGAACTCGCTTTGCCGCGTTACGAGAGACTTGCTCAGTTGGTCAAAGACGACTACCGCAAAGTCGTGTTCAAGATCGAAGCGGCAGAACTAAAGATTCGCGAAAACAAACGAACGGAGGGATTAGACGATTTTGAAAAATTGTTATCCGAGTTGAATCCGACGGGATGGTTATTCCGCGACGTTCGCCGCCGAATTGAAGAGGTCTTTCTTCGGGCGGGAGATCAGGACGGACTGGTCAAGTATTACGAAGACTGGCTTGCAAAAAATCCGGAAGACATCAACGGTATGACGCGCCTGGCCAAGTTTTTGGCCGCCTCAGCGCGCGTTCCCGAGGCAACCGAATGGATGGAGAAAGCCCTCAAATTGGCTCCTTCACGAACGGAATTGCGAAAAGCGTTTATCGATCAACTTGTTAACGATCAACGCTATGACGAAGCAACCAAACAATACGCTGAACTGGTCAAGTCGGCACCCGGTAATCCGGATTTTCTCCGCGACTGGGGACGATTGGTCCTGAAAAACAAAGAACTGGAGGAAGACAAAAGAAAACAGGATGCGGTTAAGATCTGGAATCGAATCGTCGCCGCTCGTCCGGACGACGCGCTAACGAATGCCCAGGTCGCTGACTTGTTACGACAAGCGAATATTCACGAGCAGGCCATCGCGTTGTACAAAAAAGCGATCGAACTGGCACCCAACGAACCTCAATACCGAGAGTACCTTGGGGAATATTATCACACGCTGAAACGACCCGAAGAGGCTTTGGCGACGTGGGTTGCGATCGCCGAAGGCAGCCGTCACAACGCCGTCAATGTGGCCCGATTGGCGGAAGTCTACAACAGTTTTGGCTACCTACCACAGGCCGTCGAAAACATCGCCGAAGCATGCAAATTGGAGCCCAAAGAATTCACGCTCCAGGTGCGGGCCTCTGAATATCACATGCGGGCCGGCAAGTATGACGAAGCTCTTGACTTCATCGATGTGGCTACGGCTCTGGCCAGCAATGACGAACAACAGGACGCAGCCCTCCGCGGGCGAATTGAAGTCCTTCAGTCGAGCAAGAAATTGGACGAAGAGATTGAGCGTTTGCAAGGCGAAACGAAAAACGGCACTCAGGCGACGTTCGAACAATGGCACACGTTAGCCCGCTACCTGGAGGCCGACCGGCGCTGGGCCGACGCTACCGAGGCGGTTGAATCCGCGTTGGCCAAGACGCCAAAATCGGTACTCGCTTTGACCACCGCAGCGCGGATCGCAGAACTTTCAGGGGCCTATTCGGAGGCCGCCGATGTCAATCGCAAACTGGCTGAGGTCGACCGTCGCTCACGCAGTGAACACTTGATGAACGTCTCCCGTCTGGAAGCCCAGCTGGGCAGGTCCGAAGAAGCTCTTGCGGCCGGTCGTGAATTGATCGTTTCAGCTCCGGGCAACACGGACAATTATGAGTTTTACGCGCAACTTTGTTTTCAACTGGGTAAGAACGAAGATGGCCTGGACGTTTTGCGGAAGGCGGTCCGCATTAATCCAACGGAACCCCATCTAACCATGGCGCTGGGTTCCGCATTGTCGAGGGAGTTTCGAATTGACGAAGCGATTGAAGTCTATTGGCGTGCTTTCGAAAAAACGGAAGAGATCGAAGACAAAACAAGCCTGACCGAAAAGCTAACCCAGTTGTATCAGCAATTGAATCAATTCGACAAACTGATCGAACGATTCGAACGCGACCGACGCGAGGAAGCCAAACGTCGCGAAATGACCATTTGCCTCGCCCAAGCTCATCATACGTCCGGCGACTATGGTTCGGCTCGCCAGGAGCTGGAAAGTCTGTTGAGTAGCGAAACGCGGGATACCAACCTGTTGCAACAATTGTCGAAACTTTGTGAATCGGGTTCGGACATCGACGCGGCAGTCGCCTATCAGCGGCAACTTGTCTCAATCGCTCCCGGCCACGAAACGGAGTTTCGCTTGGCAAAGCTGCTCGAAGACCGAGGCGATCGTGAAGAGGCTTCGGAAATTCTGGTCAGATTGACGCGTCGAGAAGAAAACCCTTACCGTCTGCTCCGCAGCCTCGATTCGTTATTGAGACAGACCAATTATGAAAGCGTGATTGCAATCACCGAACCCTTGTTGAGTGAAACCCGTGATGACTGGGAACTGCTCTATCGGGAAGCGGTGGCTTGGGCCTCGATGGAAAAGATCCCGGAAGCTCGAATTCGGTTCGAACGATTGCTGGCGCTTAACCATCCTTATGACGAATTGGGTGTTGGCGCTCAAGAAAAGCTGAAACGTGACCAAGCCAAAGCTCGCTCCGATAACCTGCGCGGGATCCAATCCAGAATGCCGAAACGTCAGTCGCCGCTTTCGCTACTCTCACGGGCGTCGCAGGTTCAACAAGCAACCGGATTGGGCAATCAAGACTTTGGTCGTCGTGGACCACAAGCGGTTTGGACACCGGACGTCTACGGCGTTGCTCGAATGGCTGCGTTCGGTTGGCTGATGCGTTTTGAAAATGAGGATCAACTAACTTCAACAAACGCGACTGAAGTAACAGCGAAAGCAAATGACACAGAAAACGATGTGAAACTCGCCGACCGGATTGCCGAACAAGGAGCTTCGCCGGACGCTGATCGCGAATCGATTTACGACTGGTTATACGTCGAGCAACTGATGTCAGATTACAAAACGGTCTACGATATCGCCAAGCGACTGGCAACCGAGGGCGGAAAAGAGGAACAACAGTTCTTTTTGAGATCGCTCGCGACGCGATCCGTAAACGCGAGTTCGGTAAACTCGTTAGGATCGAGTCAACAGCCACCCAAACAAAACCCGTTGCCTGACGACGAGATTGATTTGATGCTTCAATGCTATGAGGCAATTCAGAAAGCAGACGAAGATGCGGAACAACAAGCCCTGGCCAGCGGCGGCCAAATCGCCTATTCCAGTAACGGTCAAATGTATATCAACGTCGGCGGTAGTTGGGTTGCGTTTGGGACGGGCAGTACCGGCGGCCTGGGTCTGATCGTCAAAGAGCTAGAGCTGGCCGGACGGGAATCGAAAGCTGAAGAGTTGCTCAATGCTCGAATTGCCAGCGCGAAATCAGCTACCGAACTGGCTGGGGTAATCAATACGGTTCTGGGACAGGAAAAATACGATGAATTACCGGAGTTGTATGAAAAATGGACAACCGCTGCCAAAGAAGAAATCGCGTTAGCGCCAAACAAGTTGAGTACGGGTCGGTCCAGTCGCAGCACAAATGTTCACAGAGTCGGTCAACTGCAAACCATTTCTCAGTCGCTGGTTAACTGGACGGCTAAACTAGCGGCTGACGAAGAGAACGCACAAGTCCTCGAAATCATGGACAAGGCATTTGACTTGGCAGTCACCGAGGGCAAAAAACGTCGAATTCAACAGGCCTCAAACAAGCGACGTCGATCTGCGAATCCCAATTACTACTCTAACTATATCAGTGCGAAATATGGCAAAGAACAAATCAACGTCAATCTGGACTATCCAAGACCGAATGCTTACGTCGACAATTCCGCGATATTAGCGCTGCGGCAGTCCTTCGAAGTTCTCCAACGCAACGATGTTCTCGAAGATCTTCCCAGCAGGCTGCGACAACGAGTCGCGAGAGCTGAACAAGAGAACGGCGACGATTTGTTGTATGAACAACTGATGTTGGGATATGTTCTCTGGTGGCTGGAGGAGCGGGACGAAGCGGTCGAATTGCTGACGGCGGCAGCGAATCAACTAACGGACGATCCGACTTTCCGGTTCGAAATGGCCCAGTTGCACGAATCGCTTGGCGATTTCGATGAAGCATTGGCGATTGTTGATTCCATTGCACCTCGAGATCAAAAACTGGTCCAACAACGTGAAATGAAGGCGCTGCAATTGGCCGAGCGATTGGGCGATATTGATCGCGCCCGCGACGCCGCGGAACGACTTTTTGGACTTCGTCTGAATACGGACGTACAGCTTCAACTCGTCGGGCAAATGCGTCGCTTGGGCCTGCTGGAAATGGCGGAAGCGATTGTGTCTCGAGTACAGCGCCGATCTGGGAACCAGATTTCTTCAATGGGCTCGCTCATGTCCCTCTACCAGGGACAGGGCAAAACGGAGCTGGCCGAACAGATCGCGCATCGGATTCTGCAGCGTACGAAATCGCCTCTCATTTCAACCGCTACTTCTCCGCGAGGATTTTCGAGTAGCCGGGGATCAAACGATAGTGCGTCGCGAGCCCAGGCATTGAAATTGCTGAAACAGACAGGTGCGCTGAAGAAGATCGTAAGTCGGCTTGAGTCGCAACTGGAACGTTCGCCCGAATCGCCTCGATTTTATGAACAGCTTATCGAGTGTTATGAGGCCGCCAATGAACGCGATAAGGTCCAAGCTCTGCTGGAGAAAGCGATCGAGGTTCGTCCTGATTCGATGATGTACCGTTACAAGCTCGCAAAACAGTATGAAAACCAGGGCAAGTCAAGCGAGGCCTGTGATCAATATTTGGAAATTTTGCAAAAGAACCCGCGGTGGATCAGCAACGAGTTCTATCAGATTGAAAGTGCGTTCCGTCGTGCCAAGCGATCCATTGACTTGGTTAAAGCTGTTCAGAAAATGAATTTGAAATCGTTCGGACATCCACACTACGTGACAAATCTCGTATCAAACATGATAGGTCGCCGCGGCGGAGAAGATTCGGAGGAAAATCTCAACCTTGCGGTTCAGTTGTTGGAACGATTGTATGAGGCCTATCCAAACTATCGGGGCCAGTTGGCTTCGCAGTTTCGACAACCCAAACTATGGAAAAATGATCGCGTATACCAACTTGGGAAAAAGGGAATTATTCCCACGGAGCAGCAGGTTGATGCCAGTCCTTGGGTCGGCGTAAACCAGATTTACTCTTACAGCGGTGATGGCTCCGTGGGCACGACGTTTAGTCAGATTGTGGAAGGCGTGAAGGGCACCGCTAACGAAAAAGACCTGTACCAGACTATTGAACAAACAGTCGAAAAACTCCCGGATTGGCATGGCGGCAAAGCAATGCTGGCCTTGATCGACTTGTCTCGTAACAAAAAGCTGGAAGCAAAATCAAAACTGAAAGAGATCCTGGCCGACGAAAAAGTCATTAAATCGATGCCCAGTACCGCTTGTTGGATTGTCGGACAGGAGTTGGACAAATTTGACGATTCTCGTGATTTGGCACTCAAGCTGTTTGAGAAAGCTGTCTCAAGCAATGATCAGAACTCGATGAACCAAATTCAATATTCGCCCATTGTGCGGCTCATCAAAATTTACGGTGATTCCGGTCGCAAAGATGACGCTCGTAAGCTAATCCTCCGGAAAGTCGATGGTGCTTCACTCAATCAATACGATCAACAGTATTCAAACTACCAACGCGTGGAGAACAAGAGTTGGGCGGCATCGCAATTGTTGGATCTCGGATTTCCCGTTGACTCAATCTTACTCTATCGCGAACTCTTGGATGACCAGCAGGCCCTCGAATCTGCCGTCCAATATCGGGGAGACAGCCTTGAGCCAGGACTCAAAATTGGACTGAAGAAATCGATCGATTCAGCGCTGGCTGACGACAACGCAACCAAGGTGATGGAGCAACTCCTCTCGCCTCGCGAGAAACTGAAACCAGGCTCTGCTGCAGTAGATCTGTTGATCTCGGTTCCAGCGATTGGCGAAATGCGGAAAAAATCGATCTCGAGCCAGTTGTTTGAGTTGCTGGATTCAGTTGGTGAAAACGATAACAGCCACGATGCCATTCAACAGCGTGTTCAGTCGTTGCGCGAAGATCAACCCGACGACCTTTCGATCGCAATCGTTGACGCGTACGTCGATCTCAAACATGATCCCGACAACGCTACAAAAACAATTGCGAGTCTAGCCAAGATCGTCGAGGAGAATCCGCTGGATGAAATTCCTGAGGGGCGACGACCGAACGCCCGACAACGTCGCCAGGCGATGCTATTGGTTCCACTCTGGTTGGTGGCGAAAGAATGTCTGGCCTCCGAAGACCATCAAGAAACTGGTCAGAAGCTGGCGGAAGTTGCGCTTGTGGGTGCCCGCCGTCAAATCAGCAACGTGCACCTGGTTTCGATCCTTTACGATTGGGGCAAAGTTGCACTCAACGCGGGAAATCGCGAACAGGCCGAGCAAAAATGGGCCGAACTCCTGGAGCAAGTCACCAAACGCCCAATTCGGAAAAAGAAAAAATCGGATGCTAGACCGCCCGTTACTCCTCCGCTCATGCGACGAACGGGTCGCCTGGAGATTGATGCCAACACGGTAGACCGACTCCAAGGTTACTACGTTGGACTCGTGCAAGAACCGGCAACCGCACCCCAACAATCGGCCGATGACCCTCCGCCACCGGAAAAGTCCGGCACCGTACAAATACCGCCATTGACAAAATCACAATTTCAAATCGCGCTTGAAATTGCCAAAGCCGCTGCCGAAAACGGAATGCCCGAATTGTCTCTCAGGGCAGTGAAAAAATCGCTGGCCGGCGGATTGCCTGTCGCGGACCTCGCATCTCCAACCAACCTCAATCGTCAAGTTCAGATCTTTAGTAGCGGAGTAATGAGTGGCGGCAGAATCGACTCGTCGAATATCAATTCGATGGAGAGAGCCGTCGCCAGCGCCGTGCGTGAAGTTCTCCGTGAATGGAAAGACAACAAAGCCTACCCGCCAATGGAAGTTTATGACTTGCTGCATCCGATCATCATGCCCGCTGCTCGTTCTACCGACATCCTGATGTTTTCAGATTCTTCCGGTATTCAAAATGGGAATGCAAGCAGCTTGGGTGTTTCGCTTGTTAATTGGGCTCACAAAGCCGGCAAACTGGATGATTTGAAAAAACGCATCGCGGTAAGAAGAGAACATGAACCCTCCAGAATTCCCGCACTGGTTTTGGAATTTCACGCGGACCTGATTGCGAAAGATATCGAGGGAGCGGACAAGACGTTAGCGGAGTTGGCTGATGTGGTTGAAACGAATTCAATTCCACTGATGGTTAATCTTGCCTGCCATGCTGCGATTCCGGCGTACGATCAGGACGCACTCCAGAAGAACGCAGTCCGGATCTTACGAAAATCGTTGGAATTGTCGAACGCCAATAATCGTAACCGATCATCATCTTCGACGCTGGGCGAACTCGCTTCGATGGTCAACCGTTATCTCGCGCAAAACGGTGATGAAAATGCGGTCAAGGAGTTCTTCGAAAACTATCTTCTCGGTCGCCAGGCGACTTATTCACAATACAGCGGCGACTACGGCCAATACCTTCAATGGCGGGATCTCGCGAATATAGCAGCCGAAGCGGCGAAAACGGGTGTCATCAGCGTCGCCATGGATTTCATGGGACGAGTCTGTGACACGAGTTATCAAAACCGCTCGCGACCAAGTATCAAACAGCCAATGCTGATTGTATCCAGGGCTCTTCGCAAGGAACCTGCAGACGCACAATTCGAAAAATGGAGCACTTGGACTTTGCCGGACGAGGGTCGCCGGGCCGTTCGGCTGCACGCTGAATGGGTTTCTCCCGGAACCGTGCCTGCGCGATTTTCTTCCAAGAAGGAAGAGCAAGTCGATGTTCTCCATCAATCGACATCGAGTGATTTTTACAGCAACGTTACTGAGCTGTACCGAGCCGCCAAGGATTCTAACAATCTGGACAAGTTATCTGAACTTGCCAAGCATGCATACGAAGAAAAGCTTCCTAACGCGGAGTTTCTAACCGCCATTTTGGCAATCAAACAAAACGATCTCGACGCAGCCAAACCAATCATCCAAGACCTGGTCCAGACGATGAAGGATCGCATGAAACGGGATTCGGATAAGCCGCGGCCCAGCCTGTGGGGTGACTATCTTGTCTACCGTAGCTGTATTGAGCAATCACCGGAATTTGGACAGCTCTACGGAGATGGCAAAGGTTTGCTTGTTCAGCTGGCGCGCGACCACTTCGACAATCGAACCCTGGCTCATATCGAAAATGATTTTGCTCGCTCCAGAGCAGCAGGGCTTGGCAGTGAGTTATCGCCGGGTTCTGACCCTGGTTTCGTTCATTGGTTCCCTATCTCCAACGTGACAGAAGCCCCCGACGGTATTCGTTCCTGGTGGGTCAAACAGCAAAATCAAATCGCCCATATCTCGGGGCCGAGTAGGGACATGCTGTGCTTCAAATACCCATTGACTGGAAATTTCCAGTTTTCATTTGATGCATTCCAAGGCAGCTGGGTCGAATCCGATGCGGGTTATGGCGGGATCATCGTGGAGGGGCAGTCGCGCCGTTATGGAACAAGTTCTAATATCATGTCCGTCAGCGGTCACGAAAACTTCCAGCGCGGTGAAGCGCCGCGCCGCAACCGCGATGAATTTGGCCGGATCACAATTCAGTCAGACAACGGCGAACTCAAATATTGGCTCAACGGCTATCTCGTCTATCAGGAAAAACTCAGTGGAACTGCGCCTTGGATAACGCTGTACACCGAGGGTCCTCGCAAAACCGCGTTTCGCAACTTTAGCATTAACGGCGAACCGGAGATTCCGCGCGAAGTCCTGTTGTTCGCCGGTGATCGAATGGACGGTTGGTCGACAAGGTTTTTCAATGAAACCCAGCCCCGTCACCGTGTCATGGCGGAAAAAGCGGAACCAAACAGTTCCGCTGCATATTATCAACAACAAGAACCCACGGAATTCGATTGGCGGGTGAAAGATGACATTCTCAATGGCCGCGCGATCGAAGGATCGAAGCCTGACAAACAGAGTTGGACGTATTATCAACGACCACTTCTCAGCGGTGAAGCCTTCAGCTACGACTTCTTTTATTCACCCAATTCATCGATTGCCAACCCGTCAATCGGCCGCATTGCCCTGCTACTGGACAGTGACAGAGTTGCCGAACAATGGATCTCTTCGGCGTCGGAAAAAAACCTGATTCCTAATTCGGAATATGCGCTAACTGAAACAATGGGTCTAAAAGAGAACGATTGGAATTCAGTCGAACTTGCCATCCGAGACGGTCAGATTCAATTGACGTTGAATGGAACAAGAGTCTACGAGAGGCCAGCGAATACGATCTCCGATTTGCGGTTCGGCTTGTTCAGATACAAGCATCAAAGGGCGAAAGTTCGCAATGCCAAACTTCGCGGAAATTGGCCTGAAGAATTAACGTCTGAAATTACTGATGATTTGCTGGCGTCGACAAAAACACTCGCCGTACTTGACCAACGCCTAATTCACGAACTCATTGGAGATCGTTTTGTCCTGCACGAATTTGATCGAGTGATCGCACAAGCCAATGAATTGCCCGCCGGCGAGGCTTATGCGATGTTGAAAGACTGGGTTCTGCCCAACGACATCCACAATGATTTCCGGATGTACTTCAAGTTCCCTCCACGCAAGCCGGAGACAATCAGCGAAACACCTCAGTACGGTCGCGACCGGCCAATGATTTGCCCGGCCGCCGAATTGGTTCGCGTGGCTGCCAAAGCGGAAAAGCTGGATGAATTAGTCGACGAGGTCAATCAGTATTCTGCAGACACTCAATTGGCCAAACGCAGCAAGAACGCGTTGCTCGCTCTCGCGGCCATTCAAAGTGAAGACGACGAACAGGCACTTCTGGAACTTGCCAAGATTTATAAGACGATGGAAGACGGGATTCCCGAAACGTTAGAGGAGCACAATCGTGCTGCGGAGGTTGTCGTTGCCTGGCACGCGGCCACACGCCCGGCGTTGCAGTCGACAGCAAACGATATTTGCAAAAAACTGCTAGAAAACCTGAACGATAAAACGTCCGTGATCTTTCGGAGAAGAGTCGAAAGTCTACAAGGCAGAATCGCCTCCATTCGCGTCGATGATTCGAAAGCACCGCAAAATCTTACTCAATGGACTCCCATTCCCTGGGAAAGTGCATCAACCAACGCCGCCGGGTACTGTTTGTCCGATTGGCGTTTGGCCGAACAAGGTGTTTTGGAGCATGTAGCTGGCGAGTCGCGTTCGCTGTTGTATTTTCGATCGCCGCTGCGAGGCGATTTTGAAATCCACGCCGACGTGACGGCCAAACGGGGGCGCACTGCCTGGCTTTCTTACGGCATGCACGGTGCGCTGGCAAACGATGATTTGAAGGGCGTCCGCTACTGTTCCGTTTTTCATTCCTCTGGCAGCGACGTTGAAGAACTTGAGATTCCCGATTGGAGCGACTTGGCACATTATCGAATTGTAGTTGAGGGCTCCGGTGTCAAGACCTTCGTAAACGGTGTTCAGGTATACGAGCAAATTCTGGATGGGCCACCAGAACCATGGATCATGCTCAAACCCGAAGAGGCTGGTAACCGTTGCCGCATTCGAAACTTGAGAATTGCAGGTGAGCCAACGGTCCTTGATGAAATCAATTTGTCCGAGGCTGCGGGAATGGCGGGCTGGACCGCAGGCCGTTTCCAGGAAAAATTCAGCTCCGTTTCGAACAACGAAACAGCGGCGTGGCGAAAAAATGGTGACGAACTGCATGGTCGAATTGCACCTTCTAAGATCGCTCAATTCCGCGAAAGCGTTTTAGTCTACCAACGTCCGATGCTGGAGGACGGCGAATTTGAATTCGAGTCCTATTACGAACCCGAGAAAATGGAGTGCCATCCGGTGATGGGAGGTTCGGCATTCCTGGTCCGTCCCGATGGAATCTACCTTCATCGCATCTCCAACGCGCAATGGGAGGACGTCGGGCTGAGAACCGTCACGAGTGAAACCAAAATCGAAACGTCAAAACCGGTTTCGCTGAAAGAAAAGGATTGGAATGAGTTTCTGATCAAAGTAATGGGAAACCAAATGATCTTGACCGTCAACGGCTCGGAGGTTCTTCAATATGAAATCGATGAACCCCATGCGAATCGGCATTTTGGTTTCTTTCGATATGCGGACCAAACCGAAACCCGTGTGCGCAAGATCGTCTATCGCGGCGATTGGCCGAAACAACTTCCCTCATTGGCCGATCAGGAGTTGGCTTATCCGAGCACAGGACCATTTTCAGCTCGCTCGAATTCTGGTTCAGAGATTATGGCGCTCGATCTCAATCGGTCGCATGAAGAGTTGAAAAGGGATGGGTTTTCAGTTCTTGGACCGGCTGACCAAATCAAAACATCGAAAACCGGTTTGCGATTGGAATTGAAAAATTCGGACGCCTATGAGACTTGGCCAGGACTCTCGCTGGGCAAGTCCATCGAAGGCGATTTTGATGTGACCGTTGACTTTCAGGAGTTGAAGATAGAGTCCTTTCAGGAAGGCTGGGGAATCGGGTTTGATTTTCAAGCTGAACTGGATGACCAAACCGATTCTTCGGTGGCGATCGGCATTCACGCTAACAAAGAAGGGAAACTTTTTGCCAAAGCACTGTTGTCACATGACTTGCCGAGCGGCAAACGGGGTTATGACGAGGTTCGAATGGACGAGAAAACCGATTCCGGCAAACTCAGACTGGTTCGAAAGGGGAAGGAAATCCACTGCTTGTTTGCGGGTGCGGACTTAGATTTTCGGCTGATTGAGAGTTTTATCGTCGGCGAGGGTGTTGTCAACGAATTGAGAATTATGAGCAAAAGCTCGGACAAAAACGCCAAACTCGACGTTACGGTCGAAGAATTCAGTTTGACAACATTCGAAAAATAGGGAAACTCGCGAATCATTCGAAAGACTGGCAAAAAAACCGATACGATAATGGGTGCGAAACGTTTAAGATTGGGTGGCGTCGTCATGACTTCGTTAACTGGTCGTCTTAGCATTCGGCCAATCAAATGTGAGCTGCAAGGCGCTAGCCGCGGGTTTTTCCTGACTCACCGGCGGCTAGCGACTTGCCGCTCAGTTTTTTTGCGAGACACAGCCGAGCCTGGAATCGAGTTGGAGCCAACCAAATGAAAAAAATTCATGACAATGTCAAAGCAGTTCATCTTCGTCGACAACGTCAATGGATTTGGCAATGTCTATCCGCAGGTTTAGTCTTCGGCGGATTTGTCGGATGCTTATTCGGCGTCGCGCGATTAGTCTCGGCAGGTTCGTTGCCATTAGGCTGGATTGCTGCCAGTTTGTTAATCGGCCCAATTCTCGGATTGGTCTATGCGTTGTTGCGACCCTGCCGTATTCAAGATGCAGCGTTTGAAATAGATCATTGTTGTGGATTAAAAGATCGCGTTGCCACGGCGCTGAGCTTTATGGACAAGAATGCCGATTCGCCCATTCATCAGTTGCAAATCAGCGACGCTGAAGAACGCGTCGCGTCGGTGGAACCGGTTCAAGTCGCTCCTTTCAAGGCTCCGCGTTCGTGGGTGTTGGGATTGGGTCTTTCTGTTGTCGCAGTAGCGCTCGCACTATTTTCGGGTCCCCCAAAACCGGTTTTCGCGACGGTGGTCACCAACAACGTCGTTGTCACACAAGCCATGCGTGTCGAAAACAGTTTGGAAGAATTGAAAGAATACAATGAAAAAGAGCTCGATCCCGAGATCAAAAAACTGTTGCAGGAACTGGCTGAAAAAATCGAAGAGTTAAAACAGCCGGGGATGGATCCCAAAGAAGCTCTCGCGAAGCTTTCCGAAATGGAAGCCTCGCTGCATGAACAACAGGAACAACTGAAGCAACAGAACATCGAAGCGACACTGCAGGAAGTGGGCAAGGCGATCTCGTTAGCCGAGCCACTCGAAGCGGCCGGCCAGGCGATGTCTGAAGGAAAAATGGACAAAGCGGCTGAAGAACTTGCCAAATTGGAGTTGCCCGAACTCGACCAGAAAACCGAGAAAGCACTCAAGGAGAAACTCGCGAAGATAAGCGAAAATTCCAAAGACGGAGCACCCAAACAACTCAAAAATGCGATTACCCAATTTTCCGAAGGTTTGTGTCAGGGCGATCGCTCAAAATTCAAAGACGGCGTCGAGGGGTTGGCTGGCCAATGCAAAAAACAGGGTAATCGCAAAAAACTTTCTGACTTGCTGCGCAAGCAATGTCAATGTCTTTGTGAATGCAAAGGCGAGTGCGAAAGTGAGTGCAAAAGTGGCGGCCAAAACAAAGGTAAAGGCGGCAAGAATTGGGGATTGGCCGCAAGCGGCAATGAGGCCGGCGACAAAACCTCGAAATTGAAAACCGGCCCACAAATGCAAATCACCGGTAAAGAGTCTGACTCAGGAGATGTTGACGTTGAGACCATCAAGTCCAATGAACAACAGCAGGATGCCGTCCGCCAATACCGCGAATCATCGGACAAGTACGAACAGCTAACCGAATCGGTATTGTCATCTGAGCCCATTCCGTTGGGTCATCGCCAAACCATTCGCCGCTACTTTGAAATGATTCGCCCCCAAGGCGGCGAAACCGACAAAGTGAATGAAGCGACAAAAGCGGCCTCGGGCGACAATTCGAATTGATTGAGCAGACTCAACTGACGCAGAGCCGTCCGATTCAGAACTCAAAATATCGAACCAAAACTACCAATCACCACGTACGCCCTGGGCTGCCCTTCGTCGATTTCACTTACTTTTGATATCGAAATCGAATTCGTTTGGTCCATGTGCAGTGACCTCAATCACCTGCGTGCTTTTCGTGTTGTATTCCGCCGGGATTGTTTGTTGCGGCGTTTCTGATTCATTTGTGTTTCTTTGACTACCCGTCATTAACTCCTCAGGTGACAGCTCGCTGGATTGTGTTGCATTGGCAAAAATTTTCACGACATATCGTCCCGGGGCCAAACCTTTCTTAGCTTCAAGACTGTAATTGCCGTCGCTGAACATCGCGCTAGCCGGATCCCCACTTCCTTGCTCGGGTGCAAAAGAAATCGTGCCCGCCTTAAGCGGTTGACCATCGAACAAGATCATTCCAGAGAGGCCTTGTTTTCCCTCAGCGTCGCCGGAATTACATCCGATCAACGCCAAGATCACCAGCACCAACAACCATTTGTATCCATTAGACGAGGCACGCATTTCATGACTTTCGTTTTTGGTTTCCCTCATTCCTAAGCAGCAAGAGCGCGTTTGGTTTAAGTTTGGCGTCTTTTCGTCGATTTCGCTCGGCAATCAAAGCGCCACGACCGCTATACGTCGGTGCGACACGCACTAATCGATACTTGCGACCTCACCACCGCGCGACGTACTCATGGCGCGCCAAACGGCAACATCAACATTGTCAGAAACAAAATGGGTTGACCCGTCACAGTAGCAAACGTTCACGCCTCCTGGGTGCTTACTTCTCGCACCAAGCATAATGGGGTGATCAGTATCAAATAAGGCGGCGGGCGGATTAGGCGGCTCGTTGATAAAATAACTGGTCGACTGCATACGATCGGGCAAGTCAGCATTCGGCGAAATAATGGTGGAAAAACCAGCCCCATAACCCCAAAAAGCAAGCCCCCGCAGGTCCCACCTCCCTGGACCTCCCCTGCCTTGGATAACCTCCGATGCCATCAGGATGTTACTCGTTCCATCAATGAGTTCCTCAAGACCGAATTGGATTTTCTTATCCAGGTTTCCTTCAAGTGTAAAAGGTGCCCCTTGATAGATCACCGGTGTGCCGCTGGCATAAGGATCATCTGCTTGAGCCGCCGGTGGTAACATCATGTATCGTCCGTTGACGATGACATCATTCCACCAGCCGGTATTGCCAAGATTGACAACATAATTCATTTTTCGGATGCCGTGAAACGCGCCGGAACCAGCCGGATCGACGATTTGCGATTCGTCGGAAGGACACTGGTATGTGGGGATGCCATTCTTGACGACATCCTCGTTGTTGGGGTGGTAGTAACGCTGTTCTTGATCGTAAAGATCGGCAAGTCTGCCCTGTTCGATGTAAGGCATCAGCCATACAACCCATGATCCCTCCGCGGCTCCCAGAGAACCGTAGGGCAGTTTCTCGTACGCCGATTCGTAATTAAACATCGCAAGTGCAATCTGTTTTTCGTTATTCTGACAATGGGTGCGCCTTGCTGCCTCGCGCACTTGTTGAACAGCTGGCAACAGCATCCCAATCAGAATACCGATGATTGCGATGACCACCAACAATTCAACGAGTGTAAAACCAGGTCGACGAATCGTCGCAATCAGGTGATTCGTAGGAGTGATCTTTTTCATGAGTCCGCTTCCTGAAAATGATGATCGAGAACTTACTTTGAAAAAATACTGCCCCAAATCAAAACCGCCGAGCCTTTGCGGCAGCAGCCAGGTTTTGATCCTTCGGAATGCCTTGATGAACTCGCCTTTGTCACAGGGTTATTCTATGCAAACAGTCCGATTTCAACACCCAAAATCGGCGTGAACACCTGCTCAAAAAGTTGGTTATTTGAAGAAATCAAAAAATTACTGCCGATTTCCCCGCCACTGTTACAGCTTGGTCTCGACTCGACGGCGGAGGTTGAGGAGTTGTTTTCGCTGCATCACCACGTGAGCGGGAGACATCACCGAGTTGACAATTATACCAAGCCACCACGGTCGCACGATTGCACGAGCCCGAACCACCAGACGCGTTTCATTCGGGTTCTCGCGTAGGAGGAATAACCACGTGGACCGGATGTAGCCGCGTGGACGCGGTCCATTCCAAGAAAGATTCGAGAAGCCTGGTATCTGCAAATAGGCCCCCAGCAGAAGCATCCGAGGAGGTTCCATCCGGAGAATCTCGAATCCGTTTGGGCTTCCGGGCCGCGACGGCAGAATGTCGCCCACCGTAATCCTTTGCAGTTCTGGTACGATACACTCTGAACTGGGGCGACCGGCATTGTCGAGGCGGTCATAACTGTAGAATCCCGCGCGGTCACAACCCATCTGAACCAGCCAAGGCCAAATCTCAAGGGCCTTCGCCTGAATCGTAATGGCGTGGGTGGAACTGCCTCGCGAATCGGGGACCAGCTCATCACCCGGTAATTTCTCCCGCCGTTCTTTGTGGGTGGCACGCCAGTCGAGCACGATATTCTGCCTCAAAGATCAAGACACGAGACGTATGAACTTGTGCTTATAGCCATGTTAGTGCTGTTCCATCCCCAAATCGCCGTTCGAACGAAACTGCGTTGT
>JAHEJI010000250.1 GCA_024638965.1 Planctomycetaceae bacterium | reverse complement strand
ACATTTTCTTCTGAAGAAATTTCGGTTTGTTGTTTCGTTCCAGATCTAAGCTGGCATTAACCATAGACGAAGCAAATCCAACTAAAAGATTTAGGGTAAGCAAGATGAGTTCAGACTGCCTTGACCGAAAAGTCGTTAATTCCAAGGGAACACTCACTAAAAATCTCAGGTGGAAAATAAAGGATGCCGTCGGCCCTTGTGAAACAAACAATGGTGTCGACGTGCGTCAGGTCATCGGTCTCCTAAATATGATCGGGATGGAGTTTGGCGGGACGTTTGAATTTCCGTTACCGAAAACCGGCAGCCTCACGCGTCAGCTGGAACGTGCAATCAGCGATTTTCAACATGCCAGCATGAACCCGCTCAAATATCCCAAGGAAGAAAAACAGCGCGTACTGCCGAATTCGCACACCCTCAAGCGACTGAATGAACTGGCCGGGTCATTCGGGTTTGGCGGAGTTCCGACAAGTCTGCCTTTTGTCCGCAAACGTATTTTGGACATAGCAAAAAGAGAGCGAGGCGTTGTTTCTGACAAAACTTACGCAGACGCGTTGGAGGTCAAAGCTTACAACGAGCGTTTCGGCACCGCTCACGTGTTTGAAAAAGGCCGCTACCGTAAGGGCATGGGGCGATTACGAGATTATTTTACTAATACTGTGACGCCAAATGTCGATTGGGGATTCAGTGGCAAATTTACCCGAGCAAAATTCAACAAGGACCCGTTTGATGACACTCATCACGACTTGACGGTTGAAGAAGGAACCGTGCTTCGCAATATGCGGCCACCCTTGGGAAGTTTCAAAACGCCTTACCGGGACGAAAACGGCAAAGCGACAAGTGAGGGTTACTACAATGGATTCCATTGGTGTGGAGTCTTCACAGCCTGGGTCATGCAACAAGTCGGCATGAAAGGAGTTAAATGGTCGCAAAAAAAACGAGGTCTCGTCGCGACCAAGGCAAAAGACTACCGATCATCCATGCATCGACCCGGCCAATTGGTTTACACCGATGTCGACATACGTGCTCGCCGAAAAATTGTCGCTGGCCAAATCCCGCTTCGCCCCGGAGACATTCTCGTCTTGCATGGCGGCAACAATCACCACGTCATTTTGCTTGATTACAAAATCACAAACAAGCAAATGTTCTCCGGACGATTCAAAGCGATCGCGGGAAACTCGGATTACCAGGAGGTTGCTTTCGAAGACTACCCGTTAACAAAATTCTATCGCATCTATCACACGTGGCCGTAGCTTAATTGTTAACCTGCTGTGCTCACGTAGTTTAGATGAAAAAGACGGATACTATCATGCGTTCGTCACAAGAACTCGCGTTCCGCCCGCACAACAGTTCGGTACGGAGCGGGGTAACCCTCGACAGTCAAGTTGTCGTCATTCGGATCCAGTGAGTCGATCAGGCTCTCGAATTGCATCATGTCGGTCGTTCGCTGTTCGTCGCTGGTCACCTTGGTGTGGGCAACCATTTCAACATTTTTGAAACCTGCTCGTTTAATCCAGTTGATCAAACAGTCCCTGGTCGGCACGAAAAAGACATTCCGGGCTCTCGCGTATCGCGATTTCGGAAACAACGCGAAACTTCCATTATCGTTGATCGTTTGAGATTCGATGATTGCAAGGCCACCGACTTCAAGCGAGTTCCGTAAGTCGCGGAGGATTTCAAGCGGGCTTCGGTGGTGATAAAGAATGCCCATGCACAGCGCTACATCAAACGCTCTTTCAAATACGTACAAGTGTTGAAATCCCAACCGCTCGTATTGCAGATTCTTCAACTGCAGAAAACGTTGCATTAATTCGAACGAATAGTAAAACTGGACCGAAGGATCCATGCCAAGAATCAATTTCGGGTTTTGTGCCGCAGCCCGGAACATGTAATAACCGTTGCCACAACCGACATCAAGAATTCGGCGGTCGCGTAATTCGCCAAGACAAGGCTCGATCCGATCCCATTTCAAATTTGAACGCCACTCGGCATCAATTTCGAACCCGAACAAGTTAAAAGGACCTTTTCGCCACGGACAAAGACGTCGAATCACCTTTTCCAGCAGAGAAAACTCGGCTGCGGTCAAGTCTTCGCGTTTCCCGAAGGTAACATGATCGCTGCTCAGATCGGAGTAAATGGGTCGGCCAATGTCGGCCGCAGTTGGAAGCTGTTTGAGCAGATCAGGCAGATCAGCGTAGTTCGGTTCAGTGAGCTTTTTGTTACACTCAACCCGTATCCTCTGGATTTCATCAAAATTAACATTTGGTGATAATTGTTGGATAAGATCTGGACGTTCACAAAACATCATCAGAAAATTCCGTTTTCACAGTGGTTCAAATAGACCGTTTATTCAGCGAAGTTGAGCTCAGATCGGGTGAGTTTTCATTCGATGAAAACGTGGCTCGCGTCTTTGATGATATGATTTCGCGAAGCATTCCGCTATATGCTGACGTCCAGCGCAGTGTTCCGGTTCTTTCCGACCTGCTCGATCATGAACCGCTCAAGGTCGTGGATCTGGGATGTTCCACCGGGACTTCACTGATTCATTTAGCGAGATCATTGCCCGGTCGGAATCTTGAATTGATCGGTATCGACAATTCTACGGCCATGCTGGACAAGTGCCGCGAAAAACTGGTGGCTCTCAAGTTACAAGATCAAATCAAAACTCTCCAAGCCGACATCTGTAGGTTCGAATTCTCACAGGCTTCAGTTGTCCTGATGAATTACACATTACAGTTTGTCGACGTTGAATTGCGGTCCCAAATCCTGCAACGAATTTGCGAGTCAATTCGCTCCGGCGGGTTTCTGTTGGTGAGTGAAAAGGTCGCTCATGAACAACCGGCGATGGACGAAGCGCTTGTCGAACTTTATTTTGAGTTCAAGCGTCGTCAGGGTTACAGTGAATTGGAGATTTCGCGCAAACGTGACGCTCTGGAAAACGTTTTGGTTCCGTTGACGATTCAAGGCAACTTGGAGCTGTTTTATGCGGCTGGATTTGAACGGGTGGAAGTGTTGTTGAAGTGGTTTAACTTCGCCACGTTCGTTTGCTATCCAAATTAAACGGTGGGAATAGAGAATGTGACGGGCGTTTATGATTGGAATCGCTTCGGATCCTGATGCGTAATTTTCCAGTGGAGATTGTTGATGCGATTTGGTCTAAGGACTCTGTTTATCATTACTTTCAGTGCGTCCGTGGTCGTTGGAATCGTGATTTTGCGTTATCAATATCGGGCAAAGATGCAGGCTCATTTTGAATCGTTTCAGCGTCTGAAACTGAAAAATGAACTCCTTAAATGGACGGTAAAAGAGAAGGTTCTTTCAATTCCAGACGTTCAATCTGCGCTCCGCGCGAATTCTGAAACTGTGCCCGAGAATTTTCTTTCTGAGGGATACGCTAGCTCATCCTCAGGAGTCGGTTCTCCCACCAGGGGATCCGGCGAATTCTGGTTTGATGCTCGACACTCCTATCGCTGGCCCAACGAAAAGGGCCGGTACGAAAAAAAGAATGAAGTCGATGTTTCCGTTGCTGCGCAGTTTGACTCGGCTTCGTTGGAGAAACATGTCGTGGTTCTTAAATATCGCGAGTCCACATACAATCGAGAAATCGCATCCTGGATTGAACAGGAACTAACGAAGCATCAAGAAGATATTGAAGTTCGCCACGACACCGGTCCACGCCAACTGGACAATCCTTGAGACTCGGTTAAAACGGAATCGCAATCGACTCGAAAGATACAGAATATTTAGTTGCGCAGTCCACCTACGTACGGGCTGAGTATTGCGTGTCCGGCGTCGATGGTGCCCAACGGGCTTTTTTGGTTTGCCATGGAAAAAGTCGCGATTTTTGTTGACGTACAAAATGTCTACTACACGACACGCCAAGCCTTCGGGAGGCAGTTTGACTATCGCGCGTTCTGGTCACGCACAACTGGCGGACGTGAAGTCATCGCGGCATTTGCCTATGCGATCGAACGTGACCATGCGAAACAGAAGAAGTTTCAACAGATCCTGCGAGACATCGGGTTTGACGTAAAATTAAAGCCGTTTATCCAACGCGGTGATGGCAGCGCGAAGGGCGATTGGGACGTCGGAATCACGCTTGATATGCTTGAACAAGCCGAACAAGCGGATGTCGTAGTGTTGGCATCGGGCGATGGCGACTTTGATATGGCACTGGAACGAATCAAAGCGAAATTTGGCGTGCCCACGGAGGTGTACGGCGTCGAACAGCTGACCGCGACATCCTTGATTGTCGCGGCGCAGAAGTTCATTGCGATTAAGCATGAGCTTTTGTTGCCATGATGGATATTTCTAACTCGATGACAAAATCACCTTGTTCGCAGGCTCGGGCCAGCGTGGGAAAGATGATGGCGATCCACTGAAAGCGACTTTTTCAAAGCCAAACGACATTGCTGTCAGTCCGGATGGAAAATTCATGTATCTAAATGAAGTCACGCCAATCACGGGAAGCCCCCAAAAAATCGGTACCGACTCGCGTTCGTCGAATTGTACTCAAAGACTAGATTAACTCATTCAATTTTGTGCAACATTGAACAATCTTCGGTGTTTAATATGAACGACAACTAACTTTCAAGGAGATATTGCCGATATGAAGACCCAATTGCTGTTACGAATACGAGTCGTTGTAATTGTCGCCGTGACCATCGTGTTTGCCGGGCAAACAAACGGCCAAGAAACCAAAGAATTGCGGAAAGTCACGAAATCCAAAACGTCTCCCGGCGTTTTTGTTTTTCAAGACGACAAGACTTCAGATCATCAAGTCGATGTCGTCAAGTCAAATGGCAACGTATTCATCGTGCGGAAACAAGATAGCGATGATAAAACCAAAAAGGACAATCAGAAAATCCGTTGGGAATTCAAAACCGACGGCGACGAGAGCAAGCAAAACAATCAGAAATTCCATTGGGAATTCAAGCTCGAGGGCGACCATCACAAACAGCAAAACAAGGTCGTGCGTCTTCGTGAACTGGACGGAAAGCCGGGTCAGCATGTCATCGTTATCCAAGAACAGGACGGCGGCTTAGAAAAACGAGCCCGTCGGATTCAGGTAGGTGATACAAGTGAACAATCACAAGGTGTCTGGGTCGAGAAGGGCGGTGTCGAGTATCAACTGCTGTTAACTGACGACAAAGGTAACATTCGAAAAATTTTGCGCGAAGACAAGCCTCATTCGCATGATCAGAAGCAAGACGAGCATTCGCAGGATTCACTCAGTGATCACGACCATAGCGGACACCAACAAGAAGCTCACGAAGAACACCAACATTCAGGGCATGATGGTCATGACGATTTCCATTTGGAAGGCGCCGAGGAAATCCACAAAGTGATCGCAAGGACGTTGAAAGAACATGGACTGTCTCTCAATGACAAGAATATTGATGTTCGAGTCGAGAAATCTGACGACGGCAAAACGCGAATTCGCATCACCGCCCAAAAGAACGGCGGCAACAAACGGAATGTCGAGAAAAGAATCCAAATGAGAGTAGAGCAAGATAACGGGCATCTTGAGTTACACGCTCCTCACGATGGAGATCAAAATCACAAAATCGAAATCAGAACAGACGGTGATTCAAAAACTGAACGACGACGAGTTGAAAAGCGAACTGAAATCCGGCGTAGGACGGATCTTACGTCCGATGATGAAATCAATGTCGAGGTTGAAATCAGCGATGAACGCGATACCCCGAGGGCTGATCGTCCCAAGCCACCGACGCCACCGAAGCCGCCAGCCCGACGAATCGTGGAAGACCGACGCAAAGCGGGATTTGGTCCAAACCCGAGCAACCGTCCGGGGCCGCGGGGACAAGACCGTGTTGGGCCCCGCAATTTCGATGAGCGATTGAAGGGAATGGAAAAACAACTTGAATCGCTGGAACGCAAACTTGACATTTTGATTCGCAATTTGGAATCAAATCGCGTTAGGTCGGGACAGCGAGGAACGAGGAATCGAGGAGGTTCAGATCGCCGCAACGAGGATCCTGATACCAAACGCGACGACAATCAACGTCGAGCTCGATAAAGAACGACGATCAGAATGGCCAATTTCATAAGCCGTCAGCAAATCTGGCGGCTGTTTAGATTTCAACGGACATCTTTCGCAGAACAACAGCTGAGGAGAGGATCCCGCCAAAATTGAAGTCGGGAACGAATCCACATCAATGCGAATCTCGCAACATCCGTGGGATAACCCACTGTCCGTTGAATTAGTCGACAATCGCTTTTTGTTCAGCTATCTTGAGAGACGAGACGCAGGTGGGCTTCGCCGCTATCCTGGGCATCGCTTGCCATCTTAATCGGACCTTGAGACCAACACCACGAGTATTATTATGAATGCCAGAATTGTTCTTTGCGCCCTCCTTGGATTTAGTTTGTTCGCCGGCCGTCCGCAATTCTGCTCGTCTCAGGATAGTGACAATACTCGAATGTTGTCGCAAGGTGCTGTCAGCAACAGCCACATCGCATTTGTTTATGATGGCGACTTGTGGATTGCAAATCGTGACGGCTCCAACCCGCATCGCTTGACTTCCCACGAAGGCGACGAGGCTTCACCCCGTTTTTCGCCAGACGGAAAAACGATCGCCTTCAGTGCTCAATACGATGGGAATACCGACGTCTACATTATGCCGGTTTCCGGCGGTTCGCCGACG
>JAHEJI010000075.1 GCA_024638965.1 Planctomycetaceae bacterium | reverse complement strand
GCACAACGTCGCACCAGAACACGTCTTCCGGCCAAGTGCCTGGACCGCATTTGGAACTGCCGACACCGAAGCAGCCGACTTTCGCGCATGTCAGAACTACGGGCCGCTCTACGGCTAAGCTAAGACCGCTTCTTGTTCAGATGACTTCTAGAGCATTTTCAATATCAATATTCAGTCTCAGTCATTCTGAAGGAGCTTGCGACTGAAGAATCTCCGTTACTTCGTATAGATCCTTCACCTCGTCCATCGGTTCAGGATGACACAAGTGCAAATCAACCTGGAATTAGCTCTAGGACTCTCAACCTATTGATCGTTAAGATTTCGAAAAAGTATTCGATAAAAAGGGAATCGACGATTTTGAACAAGTTTGACGAACAATCAACGCTGACGACCGAACGGCTGCAACTACGCCTTGTCGCCGTGGACGACTGGCAATTCATGTTGAAACTGTTGAATGATGAATGTTTTATCAGGTTCATTGGCGACCGCAAAATTCGCACCAAAGATCAAGCCGTGGAATATCTGCAAGGCGTGATGGAGAAGAGCAAGAGTTCTGGTGATCGGCTGTTTGTCGTCTCATTATCCGCGGTAGACTGTCCAATCGGAGTTTGCAGTTTGCTGAAACGAGTTGGTTTGGATGCACCAGATATCGGTTTTGCATTTCTTCCTGAGTATCGACGAAAAGGCTACGCATTTGAAGCCGCATCGGCAACCTTGGGATTCGCTCAAACAAAATTGGGGATGGAGCGAATCATTGCGATCACTTCTCCTGAAAATGCCGATTCGATTTCACTGTTAGAAAAACTTGGCCTGCGCTTTGATTCGCAAATACAATTCGGAGACGAGTTTGAGGAATCGCTGCTATTTGTGTTGCCGACCCGATGATTAGAACTGGCAAGTTAGAAAATGCTCTACCCCGCTGAGCCAACCAACTCTTTGTCGATCAACGAAGCGATGTCTTCATTACTAATGTCTTTCTTTTGGTCGGCCAACTTTTTGAATTCCTTGAACACACTTTTCAGCTGCTCGGGATTGAGTTCATACCCAAGTTGTTTGGCGCGATCCGCTAACGCCGCACGTCCACTATGCTTGCCAAGCACCAAGTCCGTTGCGGCAAATCCAACATCTTGCGGTCGCATGATTTCATAGGTCGTGCGATGTTTCAGCATCCCGTCCTGGTGAATTCCCGCTTCGTGGGCAAATGCATTTCTTCCGACAATTGCTTTGTTACGTTGGACGTGCATCCCGGTAATTTCCGAGACAAGTCGACTGGTCGGAACCAGCCTTTCAGTGTTAATATTCGTATCACCCGTGTAGTAATCAGGACGTGTTCGCATCGCCATGACGACTTCTTCGAGCGCACAATTTCCGGCTCGCTCACCAAGTCCGTTAATCGTGCATTCGATCTGACCAGCACCGTTTTGCACCGCGGAGAGACTGTTGGCTACGGCGAGTCCGAGGTCATTGTGGCAATGCACACTGATAACGGCCTTGTCGATATTCGGAACTCGATCCACCAACGACTTGATCACCGCCCCCATCTGCTCGGGCGTCGCGTAACCCACCGTATCTGGAATGTTGACCGTCGTAGCACCTGCATGAATTACGGCTTCAATTACGTGACACAAAAAATCGACTTCTGTTCGGGCGGCGTCCTCCGGCGAGAACTCGACATTCGAACAATAGCCCTTGGCGCGTTCTACGCCCTCAACTGCTCGTCCGATAATCTCATCCTCAGACATGTTGAGTTTGAACTCGCGATGAATCGCGCTGGTTGCCAGAAACACGTGAATTCTTGGGTCCTCAGCATGCTGTAAGGCTTCCCAAGCTCGATCAATATCGTCATTATGGGATCGGGCAAGACCACAGATCGTTGCGCCTTTGATTTTCGTTGCAACCTGTCTAACTGCTTCAAAATCACCCGGAGAGGCAATTGGAAAACCCGCCTCGATGACATCGACTCCCAATTCCACCAACGCTTGTGCAACTTGGAGCTTTTCTTCAAGATTCATACTACAACCCGGAGACTGTTCGCCATCACGCAGGGTCGTATCAAATATCGTGATCTTTCTCTTGTCCGTCATTGAACTCAGCTCCAATAATTTGGCTTTTTGTTGGATTCCTAATTTTATCTACCAGCAGTGGATTGTGGAAAGCCACAAATCGCCCGTTAACGGCAAAATCCAGCTCGATTTGCGACCTAAAGTCCTACTGACAAAGTAACTCGGCGAATCTGGAGTTGTTCGGCCAAGTCACGATTTAAAATCGGCATTGTGCTTTCGAGCGGTTTACGCACAGAAATCAAAAATCTGCCTGCTCAAGTTGTCGGGTCAACGTTAAAATGACTAAGACTTGATGTCGCCGGAGATTCGTAAACCGCCGTCCCCTTCTGGATTCATTTGGCCAATCGCTGTTCTGTGCGATTTAAAGAATACAAAAGAGAAATCTCAATGAGAAAATTCGTCTCCGTTCTCGCAATTGTGGTTACTGGATTGTTATTTGTGGCACCGGATTCGACTTTGAGTCAGGAACGCAATTGGCAAGACTCAACGGGAAATTTTAGTGTTCAAGCAGAACTCGTTGATGTTGTCGACGGCAAAGTCTGGCTAAAAAAACAAAATGGAAAGGTAATCAAAGTACCGATAGAACGCCTCTCAAAAAAGGATCAGGCTTATCTCGAAGATCTTGGCAAGCCCAAAATTGATCCGATCACGGCGCCTAAAGTTGATCCACCCATGGAAGCCGATACGGGAGCCGGGGACGTAACGCCCCAACCGGTCGTCGTCACAAGACCGAAAAAGATTTTGAAGCTGGACGCCTCTCATTTTGATTCCACGGATATTCCGCCTCGCCCAAATCGTAAGCCTGTGATCGTCAACGAAACGGCGGGAGTGGACGATCCAGCCGGCGTAGATAGCGACACCCCCAGTTCAACCGGCTCCCAACCCGACAACGCTGCTTTACCGACCACCGAAAATTCAGAACTAGAACCAGTTCCAACTGAAATCATACCGGACCGGGACGACGTCGAGTCGATGGAATTGCCTACAATCGAAATCAATGCCAGGCAAATCAATAGTCTACCAAATGACTATCTGGCGATCGGCAAAGCCCTGTTTGAAGCTGACAATTCTGAGTCAATACGAAACGCGTTGACCAGTCTGGATAACAACTGGCCAAGCCCGTCTAACGAAACGATTCTCGACCTCGTTCGTCAAACGACTTCGCACGACGAGAAATTTTGTCGTCTAAAGTCACTAAAATTATTGGGTAAATATGACTTCCGTAACAGCCTTCCGTTTATTCTGGCTCGCATGAACGACAGCAGTTTTGATGTTCGCTGGGCGACCTACGATTTGATCGCAATGTCGCCGGCCCCCCACGCATTACAACCACTAATCGATCGCTTCACCAGTCAAGATCAAGACAAGATTTCATCGGTGTTGGCCATTTATGGACCGCAGGCAGAAAAGAAAATCCATCCGTTTCTTTCGCACCCACGCGCCGAGGTTCGCATGGAAGCTAGTTTACTACTCGGAAAGATCGGTACGGAGGAGAGTATTCCATTACTGGCAGAACTAATGAAATCCGACAAAAACCCGATTGTCAGGCTGCAAGCCAAATCTTCGCTTCGCAACATCAAGAAAAGGCTCGACTTGGAATAGTTAGTCTCGTCGCCCTCATGGATCAACTATTCGTCTTGTTTCAACGTTCCCTTCGTCAAGTGGCCGAGGACGCAGGGCCCTCCGCTCGGAAACCGGGTTTCGAATCCCTGAGGGGGTATTCAATTCATGAAACATTTTTGCCAACCGGATTTGCGAATACGAGAACGACCAAATGAAGCTCACTGCTGCTTGCGCGTTTGGTCTCGAAGCAATTGTCAAACGCGAATTAATCGCACTTGGATACGATCCAACCGTTACTCAACCGGGACGGGTTACGTTTGAGGGAGACTGGATTGCCGTTTGTCGATCAAACGTCTGGTTGCGAACCGCTGACCGGGTGCTTTTGCAGGTTCAACAGTTTGAAGCTCCGGATTTCGATGCGCTTTTCGAAACCGTCAAAGAGTTTGACTGGAGCCAATTCATTCCGCCAGACGCTTCTTTTCCGGTCATCGGTCGCTCTCGTCTGTCCAAACTAACGAGCGTGCCAGCGGTTCAACGAAGCGTAAAACGGGCTCTAGTTGAGAGTCTGAAGAAACATCACGCGACCGGATCCCTTCCGGAATCTGGTGCCGTTTACAAAATTGAAGTCGCGATCTTGAATGATGTCGCCACGCTCACGATCGACACGACTGGCCCAAGTCTTCACAAACGGGGTTACCGAAAACTCGTCGGCGCAGCGCCACTCAAAGAAACGCTCGCCGCGGCACTCATCGACCTCAGCGTTTGGAACAAGGATCGGCCCTTGATTGATCCATTCTGCGGGACTGGAACCATTCCAATCGAAGCTGCCTGCAGGGCTCTCAACATTGCACCTGGCATCCATCGACAATTTGCCAGCACCAAGTGGACCGATTGCGACCCATCAATCTGGGAGGCCGCCTTAGACGAGGCCCGTGACTTGCAAATCAAGGATGTTGAACTCCAAATTCTGGGATTTGACATCGACGCGAACGCATTAAAGTTGGCTCGATTTCACGCCGAACAAGTGAGTGTTGAAAACCAGATTCATTTTCAGCAAAGACCGTTTTCGGAGCTGCGAAACAAACGCGATTACGGATGCATTATCACGAATCCGCCCTATGGTGAGCGGATGTCAGAGCACGAAGCACTGCTGCCGCTTTACGAGAGCATGCCGATGGTATTGCAGCGGCTGCCAAGTTGGTCACATTTCATCTTGACCAGCATGCCGAAATTCGAACAGATTGTTCAAAAGAAAGCGACTCGACGACGCAAACTTTTCAACGGTCGGATCGAATGTACGTACTATCAGTTTTTGGGCCCGCGCCCGCCACGCCCAAACGAAATCACCGAAGTCGAAACGACCGTTAACGGAGTCACAACCTCAGTTTCGAAATCGTCGGAACCAGAACAGCAGACCGCCCGATCGGCTGAGAACTTAACCAAAGCCGATCCAAAGCCGGTAGAGCCAAAAACTCAGCCTGTTTTCGGTGGGCTGCGACCCAAAGATCGCGAACAAGCCGAACTGTTTCGGAATCGGCTCATCAAACGCGCCCGGCATCTCAGACGCTGGCCGAAACGAGGCGTAACGTGTTTCCGAATTTACGAACGCGATGTCCCCGAGTTGCCATTTGTCGTCGATCGATATGAAGACTTTATCCATATCACAGAATACGAACGTCCACACGATCGTGACCTTGCCCGGCATTCAGCCTGGTTGGAGTTGATGACGCAGACGGCAGCAACCGCGCTCGATGTGCCAATTCAGAAAGTTTTTCTGAAGCGACGTGTGAAAAAAATTTCTGCTGACTCGGGCAAGTCTCAATACACCAAAGTGAACGACCTTGGAAAACTACACGAAGTCCGCGAAGGTGATCTTAAATTCCTGGTCAATCTTTCCGACTACGTGGACACTGGTCTGTTTCTCGACCATCGCATCACGCGCGAAATGGTCAGGCGCGAATCGCCCGACAAACGCTTCTTGAACTTGTTCGCCTACACCGGATCATTTTCGGTTTACGCCGCCTCGGGCGGAGCCAAATCCACAACAACTGTCGATTTCTCCAAAAAATACGTGGATTGGGCGACAAAAAACATGAAGGCAAACGGTTTCGACGGCGCGAATCATCAATACATCGTGTTGGATGCCATGACTTTCGTGGAGAATTCCAAAACGCATCCGATCAAATTTGATTTGGCGGTTGTCGATCCCCCGACTTATTCAAACAGCAAACGGACTCATCGAGACTGGGACGTTCAAGCTTGTCACGCCGAACTCTTGAAAGGGTTGGCCGAATGCCTGTCAGAAAACGCGGTGGTCTACTTCTCCACGAACTTTAAACGATTCCGATTTGAAGAATCCGTCTTAAAGCCAGTTTACAATATCGTCGAAATCTCGAAGCAAACGGTTCCGGAAGATTTTCGAAATCGCCGGATCCATCGGTGTTGGAAACTGACCAAACAATAATCTTACGACTTTAACGTAATACCGCCGCGCGGGGTCGGTCTGCTGCCAATTGGCGAAGATTACCGGCTGTCGGGATATTCGATCTTGATATCTAATGTTGTGTCTTCGAACTCGAACATCTTTGTCGTTTCGTATTGGGGAAATAGCGGCGAACCGCGGTGGTTAATTTCGTTGTTGTCGTCCACGTGAGCGACTCCGTCGAATCCGCTTACTTTGATGTTGTACCAACCCGGTTTCAGCCCATCGCGCTTCCCGTCAGCCGAAATTTCGAATTCCCCGTCTTGAATGGAAGCGAAGACCGGATCACCACTGCCGCGGAGTGGAACGAATTCGATATGACCTGTGGGAATGGGCTCACCGTCAAATGTGACTGTACCCGAAACGTCAAACGAAACGGGGTTTGGTTCTGATCCGCAGCCCGTCGATATCAAGGCGACGCAGAGAACCCAACCGCCCCAAATTCGTTGATTTGTTTTCATTGACTCGACTTATTTACTTCGCATCGGACCGACAAAGTATACGTTCCTATCAAGCCGACGGGCAAGTAAAACGATTCCAACTATCTCGCGGCAACGAGCACTTTTGCCTCCTCACTCCAATCGAACTCAGCGCCGAAGAAACCAAAGGGCATTATTTTCGAAAATTGTGAATCTCGGAAATGGTTTCATCCCAGTCGCCCGTAAAACGAACGGCCCGATCATCCACGTAGATATGGGCCGGTGGCTTATGTCGACAGACTTCATCGACTTCGATGCTGTGTTTGTCTAACCAGGCTTCAATCGCTACACAGCCTTCTTCAGTTCGACAACGAGCCGAAAAAATGACGACACGATAGTCCTTGCGGAGACGTTTAATTGCCAGCCCAACTTTATGAATCGGCGGGTCAGGAATGACATCTTCGCCTTTCCATCCCGACTGATAGGAATGCACGACACCGTCGAAGTCCAGACAAATCGTTCGGGCCTGAACCACCAGACTGACTTTGTTCAACAACTCCTCGTCGGCGGGAGTCATCGCCAGCAATCGGTCAATGGCTTCATGACCTTCCAGCCATACCGCGTCGCTCCACGGTTCGTCATTGAAAACTCGTGTGTAATGCTGGTGAGTGTGGTGCCTGCCAGGCAGTCGCAACCAGCCACCCTTGCGGTTGATGCCAAAGCTACCTCTTGGAAAGACATCTGGCGGAGCATCCAATCCGAGCTTTTCGTAGTCGTGTACCAGGTCGTCACAGAACTTGCGGACCGATTTCGACGACATGGCTTTGGCGAACGTAACCAGCATGTGAAAGCCGCCTCTGCCGTTAGAATCCATCAGGACCGGGTCAAATCCCATTTCCTGCAAACGTTTGTACCACGTTTTGGCTGCGACAAAGTTTCCTTCGGGCGAGACGGACAAATCATCATCGTCATGCAGGTCGATGTCCAAAGCCAGCCATTTTGAGGCCCCGTCTGGCGATGTGCTGTGCAACCCGAGAATGCCGCCGCCCTCTTTGGCCTTGAAATGTTTTTCCAGTGAGGAAGGCTGCAAAAAGATCTTCCCACGTTCCTGCCGGAATGGAGCGGTGATGGCTTTGTTCTTAGGATTACCAGTCGAAGAAGTTCCGCGATAACGGGGCGATAAGTAACGCCCCCAAACATCCGTTCGGTTGACCAGTCGTCGCATCGCCCATTCGGCCAGTTCGGGGGCGCGTTCCCGCCATTCACTCGCAATTCTTTCGAAATATTCTGACATGTCTACGAGCTTGCGTTTTTCGCCGCCGAGCGTCGGTGTTCTTTTTCGAATCGCAACGCTTGTTCTACCACTGCCGCCCAGGGGTCTTGATATTCGATCGGGTCTTGGACACCAATTTCGTGAAACGCCAACACGCGTTCCACGTCGGAGCCCGTGAGTCCATTGGATCGACCGATTGAATCCGGTTGATAGCTGGTACAAGTGTTGCGAAAGACGGTTTCAAAGTCCAACCCAAGCCTTGCGAGCGATTGTTGCGCGTCTCTCAGGATGCCAACTTTATCGTCGTGTAAATACGGTAAATAGAAAGAGACTTTTTGCGAGTCCCAATTCCCAATCGAAAACGCATGAAAAATGGCTTCGTAAAACTCGGGACGACAATCTGGATAAATCGCATGATCCCCACTATGGACCCCCAAACACAAATCAACTTCCGCATCATTTCGCGTCGCTATCGAGAGAGCATACGCGTAAGCGATCGAAGCAAAGATCGCATTCCGATTCGGCACCACCGTCTGCTTCATGTTTTCCTGTTCATAATGGCCTTTCGGCACTTGCCAATTGGAATCGGTGAGCGCGGAATGAAACAGTTTCCCCAGTTTGGAGATATCGATTAATTCCCAGCCAAACTCAAAACCATTCGCGCGCAGGTAGCTGAGGTTTTCGGAAAGCCGGTCAAGTTCGATATGATGTTTTTGACCGTAGTCGAAACTAATCCCGTAGACCTTACGGTCTTCCGCAAGGAGTCGCATCAGTAACGAGGTGGAGTCCATCCCACCACTCAAGCAGATCACGGCTTGTTTGGGATTATTCACGTTTGCTCGCTCGTAGATTATTCACTGTTTCAACTTCGCATTCTAGAAAATCTGGGGCGTCGTGGCGACCAGCGATCTCAAGCCTGAATATCAAAAAACTTGAATTCGGACGTCCTACAGTAGCTTGGCATCCCTGACATGACCAAACTTTTGTCTCTTGAACGACTTTTCCGTACGCTTCGAGCTGGCGAATGACATCTTTTCGACCATCCATGTTTCGCTCAAGCTCCAAGCACAATCGAGAAGTGGTCGCTCGATCAGAATTCACTGTTCTTGCAGGATAACACTCCAAAACCTTTCTGATCGAGAGTGACCGATGAAGCGGATTTTTCTGTTGTTTGCGGCGTTTCTGATTCCTGGTTCGCTGATTGTCCGGACTATTCGCACCGTGCAGGCTTGCGGTTACGAGTACATGACCGACGCCGGCTTTCTAGACTCAAAAACTGTATCCCCATGCTTGGCGACTGGCAATTTGAACGAGATAATGCCGATCTAATCAAAATCAGAATTGGAATTTTACGTTTGCTCGACCCTCTCAGTGGAAACGGTGCGAACGCGGCGGATGGAATGGCCCGAAACGAACAATTAATTCGACAACACAAGATTCTCCAAATCCTCGAACGCGTGAGGTTTGGGAAGACACTTGCCGAATTGCAATCCGAAGTTGTCGATGAACTCGGTTTGAGTTCGTTGCATACACGTACGCTGCGCCGTGATCTGGAAGCCCTTCAAGCAGCCGGCATCGATGTCGATTCGCACGACACCGGGCGCGGGAAAGTCTGGAAGCTTGGTCCGCGAGCCAAGTCGACAACCAAGATCAGTTTTTCGGCGACGGAACTGATTGCACTCTCCCTGGGCCGCCAGCTGATGCACCCGCTTGCAGGGACTCCTTTCTGGATGGGGATCGAATCATTTTGGAACAAAGTCCAGGAACAAGTGCCTTCGACTGTTTTGACTCACTATGAAAAATTTCGTCGCACCTTGCGAGTCCTCGGCGTACCCGCCAAGTCTTACGAAAAACAACACGGGATTATCAAGACAATCAACCGGGCGATTCTCGAACATCGCAAAGTCGAAATCAGGTATGACCCCGTCAAGTCGCCCGCTCGTACGCGCGTGATCGAACCGTACACGATCGTCCTGTTTCAATCCAGCATTTACATCATCTGCGCCGCTTCCGAAGTCGAAGATCTCGATACGCGGGTCCGCAGTCTAAAATTGGACCGATTCGAAAAAGCAACCATTCTCGACGAATGGTTCAAGATTCCGGAGGATCTCGATCTGGATCAGTTTGTCGGCAACAGCCTCGGCATTTTTGTCGGCAACAAACCTCGCAATTTCAAAATCAAAATCAGCCCCAATGCGGCTCGTTGGGTGCAGGAAGATCCTTGGCATCCTGAACAAAAAGTGAAGGAACTGAAAGACGGCAGCATCGAGCTGTCGGTTAACGCGGTGAACGATATGGAAATCATTCCGCGAGTTTTAAACCTCGGTGCAGAAGCCGAGATTATTTCGCCCGCTTCGGCTCGTCAAACGATGTCTCAAATCGTACACGAATTGGTTAAGAAATATGACAAGTAATCCAGAGACCGACTATCCTGCGCCGCCACGTTCGATGGGGATGTTGGCCAAGCTGAAAACTTTCTCTTTGGTTGGCATTGAAGCTGCCGAGGTTGAAGTCGAAGTCGACATTTCGCCGCGAGCTATGCCGAAAACGATTCTGGTCGGCCTTCCCGAAGCCGCGGTCCGCGAAAGCACGCACCGCGTGGAACGCGCGATGGTCAATTCCGGTTTCCAACGTCCGGCTGATCGGATCGTCATTAACCTCGCCCCCGCGGAATTGCCGAAACAAGCCGCTTCGTTTGACTTGCCAATTTCACTTGGCATTCTGATTGGGAGCGGGCAAGTCGTATCGGACCGGTTGCACGAATACGCGGTTGTTGGTGAACTTGCCCTTGAAGGTCACACACGTCCGTCCAAAGGCGTCCTTTCGATGGCGATTGCGGCGGCCAAAGCAGGTCTCCGCGGAATCGTTGTTCCCGAAGAAAACGCACCGGAGGCTGCGGTCGTCGAGGGTCTGGACGTGATTGCCGTTGCTTCGCTTTCGCAAGCGGTCGCATTTTTCTCGGGACAAGTCGACATCGATCCAACGCCTTCGCGAGTCAATGAACTGTTTGATGAGTTCGCGATTTACGACATTGATTTTGCTGACGTGCGAGGTCAGGAATCGGCCAAGCGGGCGGTAACGGTCGCCGCAGCCGGCGCTCACAACCTCTTGATGATCGGCCCCCCAGGATCGGGTAAAACAATGTTGGCCAAGCGGATCCCCACCGTTTGTCCGCAGTTAACGCCCGTTGAGTCGATTGAAACAACGCGAATTTACAGTGCACTCGGACGTCTTTCGCCCGGTCAACCGTTGATGGCGCAGCGGCCATTTCGTTCGCCGCATCATACGATCAGCGAAGCGGGACTTGTGGGAGGCGGCAGTACGCCGGTGCCGGGCGAAATTTCGATGGCTCATCACGGCGTCCTGTTCCTTGACGAGCTGCCCGAATTCAATCGGCGCACATTGGAGGTTTTGCGCCAACCGCTCGAGGATTGCGTCGTGACGATTTCTCGCGCCATGGCGTCGACGACGTTTCCAGCCGATTTTATGCTGGTAGCCGCTTTGAATCCGTGTCCTTGCGGTTACCGGAGCGACCCTCGCCGCAAGTGTAATTGCACGCCGCCCCAGATCGAAAAATATATGGGCAAGATCTCAGGCCCATTGGTCGATAGAATCGACATTCACGTCGAAGTGCCCGCGGCTGAATTCAAAGAGTTGGCTTCGAAACAGCCCGGAACTTCCAGCGCCGAGATTCGCGAGTCCGTCGAAACGGCTCGCAATGCTCAGATCGAGCGATTCGACGAGCTACCCATTCTCTACAACGCTCAGATGTCCAGCAAACAGATCCGCGAGTTCTGCAAATTGAATAAGGAATGTATCGACTTGCTAAAACACAGCGTCAACGAACTCGGCCTCTCCGCGCGGGCCCACGACAAAGTCCTCCGCCTCGCCCGCACCATCGCCGATCTCGAATCTGCCGACGCGATTGAGTACCATCATCTCACCGAAGCCATCAACTACCGCGTGTTAGATCGAGACCTTTGGCAGTAGGATTTCGTAGCTGCAATTGTCTCAATTGCAGAATAGAAACGTTTAAACATTTGAGACAATTGTTGCTACAACTTCGTCAGGCGGATCTACAACAGTCAATGGACCGAAAAATCACAATTCAGAAGACAACGCTCTCGGAATCATCCGATCAAGGATATGTTCCCGGCACAATGGCATCGCGAATTGAACTGGCCTGGAAACTTAGTCAAGAAGTTTCGTCATTGTTGCCAAATCAAAATCCTGAACAAAGATTTCACAGAGATGTTGCAGTGTTCTTCCGAAAAGAAGGTTGAGTTCCTTCTCGTTGGCGGGTACGCGTTGGCAGCTCACGGTTTCCCCCGAGCCACCAAGGCCATCGATTTTTGGGTCGCGGCGAGGCCCGAAAATTCATCGCGTTTCTTCGAATCATGGTCATTTTGGCGCGCAAACGTTCGCGGGTTCGGGCCAAATCGCTCATTCAAAATTGCTAGTGTCGATGTCGTTCCTCAAGCGCCTCGCGGCCTGCGTAAATAAAATGCGAATGCAAATGCTCACTGGTGAACAAGGTTCTTTGTGAAAACGTTTCGTTGCAATAATAGGTACACGATTTGCTTAATAAGCAACCAACGCAATCATATCAACCATCAGACATTTGGACGTCGTGATTGCTAATTACTAATCTCGATGGTTGGGAATCAGCTCCGGCCGATCGCGGTGAGATTCACAGCATGGATTTGATAAATGGTTAGTCGCGGTAATTCAAGGTGAAACGGCCTTGATTGCGACGGTGGTTTTTCTATTCGGTTGGACCGAATATGACGGCCCACCTCATACTTAACATAAGGAGTATTCAAAATGAACATCTTTCGTTTACGTAGCCTATTGCTAGTTCTCGGAGTGTTGCTTTTGTCCTCCGCCGTAGCTTTGGGGGACGAATGGCAAGTCGTCGTAAACAATGGCGACCTAATCCCAGGTGACAGCAGGAATTTCAATAGCTACAATCCACCCTCATTAAATGTCACCCAAAAAATCGTGTTTCGCGCACGCAGCAAAGGCGGCTCATCGGGGCAACCGGCTCACGGAGTGTTTGTCCGAGAAATGCTAAAAGGTGGGGCACCAGTGATCGCGATGTTTGATCGCAACACTGCCGTACCTTATCCGAACAACTTGAATTCGACCTTTATTGAACCACCCTCGTTTCCGCGCGTCGACATTTGGGGGGACATGATGGCTTCACGCGGTGTCCACTCGCCGGTGTGGAGGTACTTTATCGGCCTCAGCATCGAGACTCGCGCAGGAACAACCGGTATCTACGCCGACCCATTTGGATCGTTGATTACCGGAGCGAGTAACCTCGGGGAGGTTCCCGAATTCCCGTTCTTTGCGGTTCCGGGAATGGGCGCGCTCAAGTACGACGTTTTCCCTGGCGCTCCTGCAGTCGTTGATAAGACGATAGTTTATAAAGGCAACTTCTCGGTGGACGACGGTAGCAGGACGGGCGTTTACTATCGCGATCTGCAAGATGCCCCGGCTGGTGGCGAATCGCCCGCCGTGCTAATCGCCAACAATGACCAGACTTTGATTCCGGGGACTGATATCTTGTTTGGGTCCACCGCACCGCCTAGCGCAGCGATTGGACCACCACCCACTTACGATCACCAATTGGTCGTGTTCGCTGGCTTCGACAACGAGGACAACCCAACCGCTGGAGGAATCTATCTTACACCGCTCACCGGACTGAGCCCCCCGATGTTGCCACTCGTTGAAATCGGCTCGCCAGTACCTGGTGACACGAACGGCAACGTTTTCAATCGACTTGGCGAAGGCGTCTCTTTCGATGGACGGTTTGTCGCCTTTTGGGGCGCTTGGGGGTCGAAAAGCAAGAAGCTGATCCTGCAATGCCCGGATCATGGGAATCGGGATCGGATCAGATACTGCAGGAAATTGTATCCAAACGGTTTCCAAACGTCGGTTCCGGTATTCCAAGGCATCTTCGTCCACGACATCCTAACCGGTCAGACAACCGCAGTGGCTAAGTCACCTGACGATTTCGACGATTTTGTCTTTTGGAATTTCTCCGGACGTGTCCCCGGTACGGGCGGAGGTGATGACGATGGTGAGCTGGCGCGTTGGCGCTCCTCAGCGTTTGTGGCCGTATCCGGCTTGGTCGACGGGATTCATACTGATCCCGGCTACCATGTTGCGTTTAAATCCAGGACGGGGATCGTAGACCCGAAAACGAGGTATTACGCGAATCCAATCGATGGCATCTATTTAGGAAACGGACCGAAGCCACGACTGATCAACACCCTCGTCGAGACCGGAATGGATGGAACCTTGATCGATCCTGAGGCCGTCGACCCTGAGGTCAGCAGCGGCGATTCGACACCGCTTCCTGTGACCGAGATGGGAATCGAGCGCGATGGATTCCGAGGCAACTCAATTGCCGTAACCGTGACCATGGGAACGGAGGAGGTCGGCTGGGCAGGGATTTACTTGCTCACAGTGCGTTAACGTATTTTTTCGCAGCTAACTTGGCTTCAAAAAAAAGTGGCAAGCGACCCAACGGGGGAAGCGAAGCCGAATATGCCCGTCGGGGAAATCCTGACGGGCTATTTTGCTAGGCCCACGCGAACCAGCAAGTCAAGTGTGTTGTGATATCACACACAATTGAGGCTGCTTAGGAATCTGCGAGAGGGATGTACTCGGTTTCGGGTAAGACGATGTTGGCCAAGCGGATTCCGGCCGTTTGTCCGCAGTTAACGCGCGGCGAGTCGATTGACACAACGCGGATTTATATTGCGTTTGGGCGGCTGTCGCCCGGTAAACCCGTTTATCGCCGTCAAAAAGTCCCAAGCTGTTCTATGAATCGCCGAACTGGCAATTGCGAGTTATCGACGTCAGCCACGACGTCGAGTTCCGCAATCTGAACTAAATGCTCCGCTCGGAAACGCCGACCCGCTGTCTCCGGAATTGTGAATCCTGGACAAACCGAACGGAGCACCTGAAGAAGAATGGCTGGCGTACAGGTTGTTGTGCGATTTAAAGTAACTTTTTGCCGCATGCCCAAACGCCGCCAAAGTCGAGCTAACTTGTTCTGATGAAAAAGTAAAGTCCAATACGAACTGCTCGTCTTGCCACTTCGTCGATGCCGTGCTGGCACGCGCAGCGAGACTATCGTTTAGCTCGGCTTCGAATTGCTCCGCGTTTTCCGGAACCGGGCTCAGTCGCGCGTGGAAGTCTACGTTCCTCATCGAATCGATGTTCAGGCTGCAATCCAGTGACTTGGACCTGGAAACCAGTCGCGCAAATTCCTCGCCTACTGATTTTTTCAGCAAACGGATCAGCGTCTCCTTCACGCGTTTGTCAGCTGAATGAGAATTCCATTGAAAAACAAAATCCGCATCCTCCGGCAACTCCTTAAGAAAAGCAGCGGGGGATTGAGGACCTTGTTTGATCGCTTTCAAAGAAAGTCCAATCACCGCATGGTTACCGACGTTCATGATGACAAGTTTGTTCGGGCCAAACATGATTGTCGATGCAACGGCGCGTTTTAGCTTTACGCGGCGAGCCAGAGCGTCCAAAAAACGCTCGTAGTCTGCGACTGGCAGGTAGACCAAGGGTTCCGCGACGCCGTCTGTCGACTTGTAGATGATTGCTGCAGCCCGTTGACGACTGTCGATACCGGAAAGTAGTTTTTGAAGTTCCCGATCACTAAGCTTACCCGGATCGTGATCACTATTGATGAACGACATCAGTTTTTCGCAACAATCCTGCGTGGGAGCCATGGACAAAACGGCAAACGGAGTGGTCTCGGATTCTGGTTGCGAACCTGTCAACGAACCCAAGTTGAATTTGCCGCGATCACAACCAATCGAGATCAGGACCAGGAAGATGGTTCCAAATCCAATACTTTTGCCAACCTTCATCGCGCCGCTCCACAGAATGCTTGAGTCGAGAAATTTTTATTTGCTGCTCAAACATACGATTCCGCAGCCGATTGAACGTTAACTTTGCCGTGAATTTGGCGAGCAAACCTGTAACGATATTATCGGTTACCAGAATCGCGTCAGTTCACGCATGCCAATTGGACACGTATAACTGAGATAATCAACTTGATTGAGAACAACCATCCTGAACAATATTTGGAAAAGGTCGTTTCGCCCAAGTTGATAAAAGCAGTGCTTTCGAATGAGAAAATCAAGGCTGACGTAGTCAAAAACCTGCAAGAGTAAGGATTTGGGCTCTTATATGGGTTGTACTTGGTCGACGCTGAAGACCCAAATATAGTTATGAACGAGGCGATTCGACTAGAAACGACCGCTCGACTCGTAAAAGTTGATAACGTCTGTTACGTCGAATAAGAGATCAATGCAATTGTAGAGTTCGGAGTTTTCGTTTTACGGCCGTGTTTTTTGAACCGGAATCTATGACATGAATCGACGAGACTTTTTGGCCGGCGTTTCCGCAGGTGCAGTCCCTTTTCTTGCTCCTGCGTTAACTTTCGCAACCGATCCAGGTGATCCGCAAAATAGACTCATTATGGATTCGATGGGCGAACTGCGACCGATTTATTCGCCCGAGCTATTGCAGCAAATTATTGCGAGCGGCCTGAATGCGATTGCGGTCACGGTTTGTGATCCGAAAACTTTCGAACAGCAGGCCGTCGAAGCAGCGCGAAAAGGCATCAGTGAATACGATGCCTTTATTCGCAATAATCCTGAGCTACTGCTCAAGGGCAAAACGGTGGCCGACGTCGACAAGGCATTATCAAACCGCAAGATTGCTGTTTTTTATCTGTTTCAAAACTCAACACCCGTCGGTCGTGACTTGGATTCAATTGATATCTGGTACGAGTTGGGAATTCGTTCGATACAACTTACTTACAACTATCAGAATTGGGCTGGAGCCGGTTGCAAAGAAACCACTGGATCCGGCTTGACCCGATTTGGGCATGAAATGGTTGCCAGGTTGAACGAGAAAAAAATCCTTATCGACTTGTCCCACGCCAACATGCGAACCATGTCAGACGCAATTCGTGCTTCCAAGCAGCCGGTTATCGTCTCACACACGGCTTGCCAACGCGTTTTCAAAAATATTCGCAACACCACGGATGAAAATATGCGGTTGCTTGCCGAGCGTGGCGGTGTCGTGGGGATCTGCCAAATCCGCCCGTTTGTCACCGATATTCGAAAAGGCGCCTTCGAGCACTATTTGAATCACATTCAGCATGCAATCAAAGTCGCAGGGATCGATCATGTTTGTATTGGCAGTGACCGCGATCATCGTGTCATTGAGATGACCGATGCTTATCTCGCGGAATTGAAAGCCGAAGAGGGCGACAACTTCAATGTGGCGGATTGGCCGCTGTATACGGAGTCGCTAAACGGCCCTCGTCGGATGGAAACGATCTGGAATGGTTTAGCGAAAAGAAAACTGAGCGAAGATCAGATTAAAAAAGTGATGGGGCAAAACCTTCGTCGACTGTATGCCGAGGTACTTTGATTGCTTTTACGGCGATGAAAAATGTTCATGGTTCAGCAATATCGACTTCCCGGCGCATCGGTTGCAGCTTCAAGTAAGTCAGGGATCGCCAAAACCACTCGAACGGGCCGAAACGAAAATAGCGCAGCCAAACGGTTGAAAATATCAACAGGGCAACCCAAATGATGAAGACGGTTAGAAATTGCTGCCACCGTTCAAAATAACCAAATCGCCCCCACCCATGACCGTAAAATACGGTTGTCGCGATAATTGACTGAAGGAGATAACACGTGAGTGCCATTCGCCCGGCCGCCGCAAATGGCCGAGTTAATCCGTGAAAAACTTTTTGTTTGCAAACCAGCATGACCGCCGCCACCCAACCGAGCGCCACCAGGATGCTCCCCCAATAATTAAAAAGTGGACCATAGTAGAACGAGTATTCCATTGACCAGCTGTTGATTTCGTTGCGGTGGACTCCGTACGCGACCAATGGCAATCCAATCAAAAGTGCAATTGCCAACATGGTTACGTAAAACTTCGTTGACCGTTCGGCGCTGAACACGCCCAGTTTATAAAGGGCCATTCCGATCAGGATCAGCCCCGAGCTACGCCAACCGAAGTTGATCAAAAACAAAAACGTCTCGAAAAACGCTGATGACATCATTCGATGCGGCAATTGGTGCAGCCAACTGCCTCGATAAATCTCCAATTCCGTTTGGATCTGGGCTGCGCCTGGCGCCCACACTTCCTTCATTTGCTCGTTCATTTCGGGAACGGTTCCCGATGCCAATAGCGCGCCGAATCCAAGTGAAATCGCAAACGCAACCAACAGCGCTCCGATCCCAAGCCCAATCAAAATCTGAGGTCGCAAGCGACGGAAAAAATAGAGCACCAAGCCACACATAGCGTAGGTATAAAGAATGTCGCCATACCATAGCAGGTGTGCATGCAGCAGCCCAAAAAGCAGGAGCCACAACATGCGGCGATAGTGCACCCCAGCCGCGCTTCGCCCGGTCGCTTCGCAGCGCGTCGTCAAGATAACGATTCCGGCGCCAAACAGCATGCTGAAAATCGACCAGAATTTAAGGTCACCAAAGAGATGGACAAAGTACCACAGCCAGTAGTTGACCCCTTCGAAATTCCCGTAGGCATTGGGATTCAGGTAGGCTGCTCCAGGCATTGAATACGATTGAATATTCAATGCCAGAATGCCGAGTACGGCAACGCCACGCAGCACGTCAATCGACTCGATCCGTTGACTCGTCGAAATTGGTGCCGGCTGCTGAATTGAGTTGGCGGCGTGGGACATTGGTTGTTTATCGACATTGTGATTTGTTTTCAAAATCTTGCCTCAAATCATCGGCTAGCTTAGAACGCGTAAACTAACATTGCTTCAGCTACAACACAATCATCGAACTCATTCTCTACGGTTCTGTGTCAAAGTGCCAAAGAGCGCGCTAATTCGCTCATTAATTGCCGGGCGCTGCTAAGTCGCAAAACCGGAAAACGACACGAGCGGCAGAAAGACGTTCCGACAGTCAGTGTTCGGTTCCATCAAGTTAAAAAGCTGATTTGCACTGACAATCCGAATTGCATGTTCATTTTTCGGTCGCGTCGATGGCTGGCTGCCCTACAATACCGGCATGAACGCGAAAAACAAAAACCAGACCATTGATTTGCCTTCGGTGTCCGAAATGTATCGTGCGTTGTGTGACCGCAACTGTCAGTATGAAGGCGTATTTTTTGTCGGGGTTCGAACCACCGGCGTCTTTTGTCGGCCCACCTGTCCGGCCCGAAAACCCAAGTTGAAAAACGTCGATTTTTATTCGAACGCGAACGACGCGCTTGCGGCTGGATTTCGGCCCTGTAAAAAATGCCGACCTCTGGAAGTCTTCGGTGCTGCACCCGAGTGGCTCAATCCGCTCTTGAAACAAGTCGAACACGATCCCTCGCGGCGGTGGTCGGATTCGGACTTGAGAAAAATGAATGTGGAACCGACCCGAGTTCGACGTTGGTTTCAACAAAATCATGGAATGACGTTTCACAGTTATCTAAGGAGCCGAAGATTGTCAACCGCATTGGGACAAATACGCGTGGGCGAAAAGACGACGGGTGCCGCATTCAAAAACGGTTACGATTCCTTGAGTGGTTTTCGGGACGCATTCAAAAAATGGTTTGGTGACACGCCGGCGAGTTCGAGAGATCAAGGCGGCCCGATTTCGGTCAATCGCATTCTCACGCCACTTGGCCCAATGGTCGCCGCAGCGGGTGACGACGGACTCTATCTCCTTGAGTTCGCGGATCGGAGGCTACTGGAGACTCAATTGAAACGCGTCAAGCGTGTTTCCCAACGCGCCTTCGTTCCAGCCAGCAATCCTATCATCGAGCAAGCCGAGAAGGAGCTTGCCGAGTACTTCGACGGGAACCGGCGGGAATTCAGCCTTCCGATCGAACTAATCGGCACCAAATTTCAGGAAGCCGTTTGGAAACAGCTGATGAAGATTCCGTACGGCCAAACGGTTAGCTACGATTCGCTGGCTCGCGAGATCGGCCACGACGGTGCGCAGCGCGCCGTGGGCCGAGCCAACGGTGACAACCGATTTGCGATCGTGATCCCTTGCCATCGGGTCATTCGCAGTGATGGTTCACTCAGTGGTTATGGTGGCGGGCTGTGGCGCAAACGATGGTTACTCGATCACGAGCAGAAACGGCTTTTCTAAACCCTGCTACAGTTCAACTACCTGGAGTTCCCAGTGGTGTAATATGTGAGAGAAACGTGAAAACACCAATTACACGGAAGTGAATTCGACAACGAACGTTAAGCGACGCTAACTTTCGAGCGGAGCTTGCGTGCGTGCTTTTTTGAATACAAAAAACAGCGACGTGATTAGTCCTAACACAATCTGTGGAATCGCGTAGACAACGACCTCAAAAGTAAACATGGGCAGTGGCTTCCAGGCCTGCCGAAAGCTCTTAATTCTTTGATCAATCTGTTCGTCAGAAATTTCTGCCTCCTGCATCATCGTGGTCCAAGTTTCGGCCACGTCATTTACCCAGTTTGGGTCGATGTAATTGATATAAACAAACATATACAGCTGGAAAATCACCCTTGAAATCAAAATGATGATCACCACGGACAACGCCGCTTTCCCCAAGGTTAATTTTCCGTCATCCAGCCGTTTGAGATTTCCGAGACCTAAGGCAACAAAAACAATGACCAACAGATAGGTGAGGACCACGAACCAATTCGAAACACCCAGTCCAAGCCAAGTCAGGATTTGGCTGCCCAATGCCAAACCAATTCCTAACAAAACGCCCCACTTGATACTTGTCTTTGCCAACATTTTTTCCTTGTGTTCAAAGTCAATTCGGTTCAATGAAAAATCAAAAAACGGTCAAGTCGATCCGAAGCGGTTTGTTTCGCCGTGCGGACAGCATTGAAGTTCCAGGTTCGAATTATACCTCGAATCAAAACCGCAGGTTTCGACGAAGTTCATGTCAAACGCCGAGCTTTTTTTTGTTTTTTTTCGCCAAGTTGCAAAGTCGAAACAAATTGTGCACAAATTCAATTCCCTGATTTTAGAATCACTCGCGACGGTTGACTTGGGAATCATAGTAGTAACCTGTGACTTTCAATTTGGACTTCGCGATACGGACGCCCGATAATTTCGAGCAAGCTGTCAGGAGCATTCAACGATGTCGATGGAAGTACTGGATACCTGGATCGGTTTTGCGATGGCGATGCTTTTGCTGAGCTTGACACTCCACTGATTAAGCTCCCCACAAACCTCGACCTCTGGTTGCCCGCAGGTCGTCGTCTGATTCGGGGAAAACCGCTGAACCGGCATAACCAGACTGTCGGCAAAGCAGGGGAGCGAACCTGCTTGGCAGTTCACCGTGTAAAAACGGGCTTCAGTTCGCTCTTCGCGCATTTCAATCTTGCAATTCTTGCTTGTGGAATTAGCTTGGAACTTGGTGCCCATGGTAACTTTCCTAACTCTTTTCTCCCAGGTGAGGCCGACCCGATGTCTATTCTGCAGAATTCACGTTTTTTCCGATCGTTTGCTGCGCTATTGGTTGTTCCTCTCATGGTGTCGACGGGTCCGATCTGGGCCGATTCTCCGTTGCAAAGAGAATTTGATCGTGTTCAATCAGCGAATGAGGCGATTCAGCAAGTTGCTGTTGCGCGGTTGGAATTGGAAAGCCATTATCTTGATCAGCTGCGTTTACTCCGGAAAAATGGGCATGCATCGTTTCTGGAGTTGGCTCGACAGCAAGTCGTCGTGGACGGACTTCGCAAACAGCTCGATTCTTTGTTGAATTTCACTCAGTTCATCGCAGCGATAGAAGAGCAAAACGATCGGGTTGCCGTTGGTGTATCCAGCGAGAACCAACGGACCCCGATCAAGGTGTATCTTCCTGGATCCATCCGCCTTGCCGGTTGGATTGAGCAAGATTTCTCGGTTCGCAAACAGATCAGCACGAATAATTTAACAGCGGATCCAGCAAAGTCCGATGCCGACAATCGCTTAATCGCGTTGGCGGAGGACAAGTTGGCACGGATCGAAAAACGTTTGCAGCAATACGTCACTCGTAGCGCGATTCCGGAACCATGGATCCACCAGGCGAAATTAAAAAGTAACCTGGCAAAAGCCGAATTGGATTTATTGTTACTAAAACGGGAAATTGCACCCGCTCAGCCAGTCACAAACGAGAGTATCGTTGAATATCAAATTGCATTCAAGGATCAACCGGTTGTAACATCCGGTTCGGACCCCGTTTTGCAATCGTTGGCCTACCAAGTCGCGTATGCCGAGGCCGTGGCAACGGGAGAGGAAACAGCCGCTGAGGTCGAGTTGCGCCGCCAAAAGCTTCGCAACAAGGCTCTGGAACAATTGTATGCCGGCGGTTTCGCCACGGAATCTGAGTTGAAAAAAAGTCGTGAATCGGCTGAAAACGCGCGTTTGCGTTTGGAACTCGAAAGCCAACGGTTGGCTCTCCTAACAGAAAGCTGCCAGAAAATTCAAGCCTCATTGCAGAACCATCGTCTGGATCGCGTGTGCAAAGAAATTTTTGAAGCAAAACTGGATTCCAAGTGTGCGTGGCCAGCGGAAGTTTTTGCCGATACCGAACGAGTCCGTCACTTAATCGATTTACGACGAAAATACTACGAATTGGAAGGACGATCAAACGCGACTGTTCACATGCTGGAAATGAAAAAAACGCTATTAGAAAAACTTCAGATCGCGTATTCCCAATCAGCCAATTCCCAATCCAACTCGTCTTCGGTCTCCAACAAATTGCCGGTATTCCTGGCGGAGGGGCAAAAAAACGAACTCGCAATGATGAAGTTGGAAATCGAGAGTCTTGCTGCTCGTCTCCAAGGATTCGCTGAAAGACTGTCAATCCTTGCTCTGGAAGAAAAACGTTTTGTTGCGCAGTGTTTTGAACAAGATCGAATGGACGAGTTTTCGTTCGTCAGTCTGGGTTCCGAGCATAAATCCAGTGCGGCAACAGGGAAAACGGCAGAAGCTGTCGCGTCAAATCGTGCTCGAATCAACTATCTTGAGTCCGCCGAAGTAAATGAAGCATGGATGATCGCAACCCGAAAACAGGAGTATTTCGACTTCACAATCGATCGACGAGATAGATCGCCACTCATTGAGACTAACCGCTATCCGGTGACCGTCAGTTCTTCAATGCAGCGAACCAAAAAGAAATTCGGAACGTCATACTTTCGGAAATCAATTATCAGCCCGGCGGAGCCGTCGATGCCAAGGTGGATCGAACCTCAAAATCGAAATCAGACGTATAGCTATCAGTCGATTTATCCTTTCGGCATTCTGCGTGCCGATTTGCGGAGTCGTGTTCCAGTCGGACAAATCCCATGGTACCTGCCCGGTTCTCCAACCAACGTACGATGACCGCGTGGCTTTGCCATTAAACGACGTTTTTCGTCCCCCACAGTTGACCGCTCTCAAAAGAAGGTCAGGCTTAAGGCGATGCCATATTCCCGACACGTGAGGGTCGGGGAGACGGTGAAAGGCGTCAGTCTAAAAATCGCGAAGCGTTGTGTTTGTTGCGAATGGCCCCTCACCCGCCGCTGAGATGGCGACCTCTCCCCAAGGAGCGGTTAAAAAACCCAGGTCTCCACAGCCGACCGCTCTCCAGTGCAAATCAATTTTGGAACTGCTCTATCGGCGGAATTGCGAACGGTTTTGAATCCGCCTCCAGATTCGTTCAGAACGACGGGGCCGATTTCGGATTGCCCTTGTTTACATTGGCCGGTCGACTTTGAGTGACCATCATTGAGTCGTTCTTTTTACGGTGTTACAGTGATTGAATTGCCGAATGACCGTATTAAGCATTGGAATTCAAATGAAGTTTTGCCAAATCGATACGAAGCCGTGGACGTTCTTGTTTCAGTTAGTAATCTGCGCGAGTGTCGTATTGTTCGCCGCTGCCTATTCGATCGCTCAGGAAACCGAGACTCAACAGTCCACGGAGACTAAACAAGCCGAAAAACAAGTCGAAGAAGCTGTTGCGAAAGAGCCAACGGTTCCGATCTTCAAAGACGGACAGGCTCAAATC
>JAHEJI010000249.1 GCA_024638965.1 Planctomycetaceae bacterium | reverse complement strand
GTACTTTGGAATGCCCTGGTGTTGCATGCTCGCTGGGCAGGATTGATCCGTGCACGCGGCCTGGCCACGCTGGCAGTGCTTGGCAATATTGTCACCGTTTGGTCCTGGGAAGCCGTCAATCAAATGGGAGTCGGACTTCACGCCTACGGTGGCAGCGAAGGCAACCGGATGGCGTATGTTGGCATGTTTTGGCTTGTCAATCTCGTGGTCGTCAGCATCGCGCTGATTCCGACGAGTTACTGGTCAAGTTACCGCAACGACGACACACCGCGCGAGAAAACCGCGTAGACGGTAGGCGAGTCCACCGCACTGGACTCGTGTCAGCCCAGGTCCGGCTAGACTACAGAATTTCTGTGGTACAAAACATTACTTTTTGGCTCAGCCTTAGAACTGATTTGTACTATTATTTTCTTTTGCCAATCGAATTGGCGTGATGTTGCGTTGGAAACGACCGAGAAGCGTGAGAACGTCTTCGTTCAACAGTTCGTTTTCGGCGTTCGGTTGGATCAGGAATTTTGCCAGATCGATCAGCGGACGCGGCGGGCAAGTTTCATTGGTGCTTTCAAATGCTGTGAGCGGCCTGCCATAGTTGTCGTAGGCAATGTTTCCGTTGTCGTTTCCTGAAAGGAAGAGCATTCCATCGTTAATTCCAATGTTCAGTTGCATGTTTCGGAAAAAAACCAGACCATCTTCATTTCCGAGCTGTTCAAAATCAGGTGCGAGCTGAAAACCTAAATGGGAATTGGTTGCCCGCAACAAGTTTGAGCTGATCGTGCCTTCCGGGCACCAGACCCTTGCGACCAACGAATGGATCAGACCGTTCTCAATCACGAAATTGGAAACGTGAGCCGTGCAATCGCCTTGCAACTCCTGATGGCCGGTTTGGACGAGCGTTGACAAATCGATGTTCGCAAAATGGCCATCCAGAAATTGACTTGTCACTTGCTCTTCATTTATTTCGGAATCAAGTCTGCCATTGAATCGGCAGTTGTTTCCAAATCGTTTCAGGTCGGGCACAATATCGGCCAACAGCCAACAGGGCAGGTAACTACCGCTGGTATCCAAACCAAATTTTTGGTTTGAGTCCAGACCGTTGTGAAAGTACCCGTGAAAGAGATTTCTGGCTGGATCGGTATCCACGCGAAAGCCAATTTCGGCAGCCGGTCCATTGGCAAGTCGATTGATGTTGATCGTCAGGTTTTTCACGTCCAACGGCTGGATATTTTTGGTTTGAAACGATTCCGAGAAGACTCTCACCGTATCGTTGAATTCGATTGTCCACGGTTTTTGAACTCGATCGCCCCGAACCATGTGGTCGCTAACCAGAGAAACTATTTCCGTAAGGGACTCGCTTGAAAATCGAGTTGGATAATCGACGACGACTCGATTAACCGTTCCCCGAATCACACGAATTTGCGTCGTTCCGAACAGCAATCCATATCGAGAATCGGTGAATTTGACGCCCCGCAGAATCGTGACGTTCGGACCAGGTGTTTCAATTGAGTCGATGGTCGTCGGCAGTCCAAGCTCAGCCTGAATCGTTCGTTGCCAATCTTCAACCGTTTGAGGGTGCAAGATCCAGTAGATCGAAATCGCCGTCGGCAGCAGACAGAAAAAAAGGAATGCAAAACGGCATCGTGTGCGTCTCCAATTATCACTTAGATGATCTCGAGCCATCTCTGACTTCCATGTCAGTTTGTAATTCGAAATGTCCGTGGTGTTACATGAACAGCAAGGGCCGCTCCAAACACCGGATCGAGATCTTAGCGACTAATGCGGGTTTAGTGAAACAGCTTCATGTGCCTTGCATGCCCAAAAATGCTATCACCTCCGATATCGTTGATCGCAATGCTCGTTTATTATTACGTAAGACGTTATCTAGTTTCACACTTTTACCGTTTCCCGGTAGTTTGACGTATGGAAATCCTTGGCGGACCGATGTTTTGTGTGGCCGGCGCGGGCGAAAGCCACGGACCTGGTGTGACGACCATTGTTTTCGGCTGTCCAGCCGGTCTGGCTGTCTCACGTGATCAGATCCAACATTATCTGAATCGACGTCGACCGGGCGGTAGTCGGCATGGCACACCACGTAACGAGAAAGACCGTGTGGCGCTCCTGTCGGGGGTCTACCAGGAAAATTATTCCGAACTGTTGGCCGGCCCAGCTATTTCAATGGATGGGGGTGATGTTAAGTCCAGCACCGAATCGTATGAATCCGGTTTTGCGACGGGAGAACCGATTGCCGCGATCGTGTTGTCGACTTCAAAAAAGTCGGAGGATTATTCCCAGTTCAGTGGTCCCACGGGCGAAGTCCGGCCTGGCCATACGGATCTTGTAAAGTTTTGCAAGTCACAAGGCTTCATTGATATTCGGGGCGGCGGGCGATCCAGTTACCGCTCCACGATCAGCGACGTGATTGGCGGTTCGATAGCCCGAATGTGTCTCAAGGCCAACTTCGGTACCGTTATTCTTTCGTCGATTTGTCAAGTTGGACCGATCAAGTCGGCTCTTAGTCTTGCGAGCCATTTGGATGCGACATTTGGGAATCGGACCGACATCGAACCATCCGAGCTGACACAGATCGAGGAACAAATTGACGCAACCGAGATTCAAACGCTGGATTCCAACTTCGCCGCCGAAGCTACGGAACTGATTAAGCGGACTCGAATGGAAGGCGATTCGCTGGGCGCGGCGATCGAAGTGGTTGCTGTCAACGTACCGGCGCTTGTCGGAGAACCACTTTATCAAAGTTTGAAACTGCGATTGATGGGATCGTTGGGCGGACTTCATGCCGTTCGTTCATGCGAAGTCGGAGCTGGCTGCGAAGTTATCAGCCGCCGGGGAAGCGAGAATAACGATTCCATTCGAAACGACGGTTACCAGAGCAATCGTCATGGAGGAATGCTTGGCGGCGTGACGACGGGGATGCCGTTGGTTTGCCGAGTTGGCTTCAAGCCGACCTCCACGATTGCAGTTCCGCAAGCGTCGGTCCGCAAGAACATGGAAGAGATTGACTTCAAGTTGAAAAAAGGCCGCCATGATCCATGCGTTGGCGTTCGCGCAGGTGTCACGCTGGAATCGAGAATGGCAATCGAACTGTTAAACGCCGTTTTGGTTCACGGGGGAAATCGAATCGACAAGGACAATTTTAGGTTGGAGCCCTAGTCCCCAGTGGATGGTCAAAACTGAAACGACAAATTGGTAGTCCCGCCTTGAGGCGGAATTTTCCGGCGAAAGCCGGTACTACGAACTACTCAATTCAGGTTCGAAGCTGAACTAGTTTCTCAAGTGAATGTCGATGGACCGAAAATACATTTTTTCAGGTTCCCAAGCCGTCTTCCAAAGGAGAGGAAACTGTAATGGATTCGTCCGGTGGCCAGGAAACGGCTTGTCCGGTTTCGGTGTCACTGATATAGTTCGTCAAGTATTCACATAGGTCCTGACGCGATGCAACGAACTCTTCCAAATTGCGTTTCCAAAATTCACGGCCACCTCTGCGCTCCGATGTCGCACACTGATCCTTAGCTTGATCAACTTTCTAAGTCCGCTCGGCAAGATGACTTCAGGAGAAGTCACATGGAAAGAATTTTGAGCCGTAACCTTAGCTGTCAAGGCAAAATCAATGCGCGAAATGTTAAATGAAAAACTGTCTCGATTCGAAGAACTCGAAAATGCGATGGCCGATCCAGAGGTCCAGGGAAACTCTGCGAAGATGGCGGCTGTGGCGCGAGAACATGGTTCGTTGGCAAAACTGGCCAATAAATATCGTAGATTCAATGTGATTGTCGGCGAGATCGACGAAGTCCGCGAGCTGGCGGATTCTGGCGACCCCGAAGAGAAAGAGATGGCAGAAGACGAACTGAAATCTCTGCTCAGTGATCGTGAAAAGCTGTGGGATGAATTGCTCGACATGACTATCGGAGGCGACGACGCCAATCGTGCCCGATGCGTGGTCGAGATTCGGGCTGGAACCGGCGGCGACGAAGCGGCGCTGTTCGCCCGTGACCTTTACGAAATGTATAAACGGTTCGCCGAATCGAAAGGCTGGAAGTTCAGCGTGCTCGAATCGAGCCCATCTGATATGGGAGGATTCAAAGAAATCACTATTTCGGTTGAAGGTGAGGGCTGTTACCGCGAACTTCAATATGAAAGCGGCGGGCACCGTGTTCAAAGAGTTCCCGAAACGGAAACCAAGGGCCGGGTACATACTTCGGCTGCCACCGTGGCCGTTCTTCCCGAACCCGAAGACGTCGAAATCGATCTCAAGTCAGAAGACTATGACGTTGAACGATACGCGGCCAGCAGCGGGCCTGGCGGGCAACACGTAAACAAGACGTCATCGGCGATTCGGCTGACGCATCACGATACCGGAATTGTCGTGAAATGTTTTGAAGAAAGATCGCAACACAAAAATCTCGCCAAAGCAGTTCGAATTCTCAAGTCGCGGCTTTATGCACACTTTCAAGAGATGGAAGAAAAACAGCGTGCCGACACGCGGAAGACATTGGTCGGATCGGGAGATCGGAGCCAGCGGATCCGAACGTACAATTATCCGGATAATCGGGTTACCGATCATCGTATCGGACTGACGCTCTATAAACTGGACCAGATCACTGCCGGCTCATTGCAAATGGTCATCGACGGGTTGATCGATCACGATCGCCAGACGTTGCGATCTTCGATGGGAGCACTCGATTAGCTCGATTCCACAACACGGATGGCAAGACCTATGTCAGAAACACAATCAGAAGCGCAAACAGAAGCCTGGACGATCAAGCGATTGCTCGACTGGACGACTGAATACTTTGGACGTTGTGATTCAGACAGCCCACGTTTGGAAGCCGAAGTGCTGCTGGCCGAGGCTCTCGGTTGCGAACGAATTCAGCTTTACACCCAATTCAATGAAGTGCCGCAGGAACCCGCGTTGGGCAACTATCGTGCATGGGTCAAACGCCGCGCCGCAGGCGAGCCGGTTGCGTACCTGGTCGGTCACCGCGAGTTTTACTCGCTCAAGTTTGTGGTAAGCGAGCACGTTTTGATTCCGCGGCCAGAAACAGAACATGTCGTCGTCGAGGCGATTGAGTGCTCAAAGCATTTTCAGGCACCGATCCGAATTGCCGACGTTGGCACGGGAAGCGGGTGTATTGCAGTTGCACTGGCCAAACACCTGCCCAACTCCCGGATCACAGCCTTCGAGATTTCTCCGGAAGCACTTAATCTCGCCCTTCAGAACGCAAAACTTCATGGTGTAAGCAACCAAATCGAGTTTTGCGAGAGTGATTTGTTCGCGTCGTTTCCTGAAGGTCAGTTCGAAATTATCGCCAGCAACCCACCCTATGTGGGAACGAGGGAAGTCGAAACACTCGATGCAAATGTCCGCAAGTTTGAGCCTGAAATAGCACTCTTTTCTGGCCCAAAAGGAACGGAGCTGATTGAAAGATTGTTGGCTGAATCGGTGGAACGACTTGTCGTCGGAGGCTACCTGGTTTTTGAAACCAGTCCGATCGTGATGGAATCCTGTTTAGCTCTGGTGGCACATCAATCAAGGCTCGAGCATCAAAAAACGGTTCGCGACCTCGCTGGCCATCAACGCGTCGTGGTTTGCAAAAAAACGGGATAACTGCAACGCAACGCCGTATCCCCTTTCGTTTAACCGCGTGCCCAACGGGCCGCGTATTGCCGATCCAAACGCGCGGGGCGTTGCCCGCATGGTTAAACGATGCGCTCAAATCAATCTGGAGCCACAATAAAACAAACATCAGGAGTGTTGGACCCGCGGCCAATATTTCCGGCTTCGCTTTGGACTCCCGCATCTCTCTGCTGTCAAAGTCTAACGATTGCACCGTTTGTGTCCGAGCCATCGGCTCTACATCGTGCAAAAAAGCTCCGCATAAATTGCGTTTGCCAAGAGTTGTCGAATAAATAGGTGTCGACACATCCCTTTTGGCAATTTGATGAACAAGCTCAAAGTAAACAAACAAAGACGGCTGAAGCCGCAGCCGCTCAGTGATAAAAACGCAAGTCAGCGGTGGGCCGCTTCTTATGTTGACTACTTGCGGAGTGAATGTCATTTGGCCCAAAACACGGTGATGGCGTATCGTCGAGACGTGAATCGATTTCTCAAGTGGCTGGGCAATAAGAGTATTCCTGGGCTGACCGTTTCGCAATTGGCTGATTTCGTCGCTTCACTCGCTGGGATAGGACTTGCTCCCGCGTCGATTGCTAGGCAGATCGTGGCAATCAAAATGTTCTTCAAGTACCTTCAGCTTGAAGGCGTCTTGGTCGACAACAAATGCGAACTCCTCGGAAGCCAGAAACTTTGGCAGCGAATCCCTTCCGTGATGTCGCCCAAAGTCGTTGATCGGTTTCTGAACGCGCCCAAAAAAGTTGAACTTTACTACCTGCGCGATCGAGCCCTGCTGGAAATGCTTTATGCGACCGGTTGTCGAGCTTCCGAACTATCGAATCTTCGAATTCGAGACTTGCGTTTGAAAGAGCGTTACTGCAAATGCCAGGGCAAAGGCAACAAGCAGCGAATGACACCGCTGGGTGACGCGGCGATCGAAGCCGTTGAGGCTTACCTGCAACGATTGCGACCTCGTTTGGAGGCGGCTCGTCCGCAGGAAGTGGATTGGTTGTTCCTGTCACGTGGCGGTCGGCGACTAAGGCGTGAAGCCATCTGGGAACTGGTC
>JAHEJI010000074.1:19833-24096 GCA_024638965.1 Planctomycetaceae bacterium | reverse complement strand
AACATGTAGGGCCAAGCTGTTGCATTGATCGCAGTCGGCGGCTTTATTCGCGTCCAAAAGTACAAGCTGTTGCGACTGTTTTCCGCGAAAATAAACGTATCTGATTCTCGGTTGAGTTTCTCAACAACAGACTGTATTGCCGCGACCTCTTTCTCCGGCAACCGCAACTTCTCAGTGCCGGGAAGCCCCAGATAACTCATGTTCGAACGATTTGCAGCTATTTCAAAATCGCGAATGACCATGGTCGACATCACGATCAGGCACAAAATACCCGCGGAAAACACGCAGCGAGACCACTCAGAACGGCTTGCCTGCATTTCCGGACCACCAACGCTCAAATCATAAAATGCAACGACTGCGACCAACAATAACAAAACGGAGCCCACTGCCATTTGAGTTCCGGGAGTTGGATAGGCAATTGCCGGCTGGAATATTGCCGTGAAACATAAAGCCATGCGCCCAAACCCGGCTGGTTGGTTATGGGTTGCCTCGGGCCGAATTGGCACCAGAATTACCCAACACAATCCGGTGGCGAAGCTGACAAGTAATCCAGCCATTCCTCGATCATCAAATCCAACTTGCGGAACTGTAAATGACTGGGTCAATGCCGTAATGGCGGCACAAAACAGCAGCAAGGTGAGCAGCAGCCTGCCAATTGTCGCGGCGCGGCCAAAACCAAAACATGTGAAGCCCGCGAGTGTTAATCCGACGATGGCTCCCGTGATCGCCAACGGGTGTAACGGGGCCGGACTGAAGAAAAAACTTCCAAAACTAGAGTGCTGGAGGACGATTCCATCGGCCAATCCAGCAAGCGAAGTTCGTTGCAAAATCGCGATCGTGACGATCCCTATCATCGCCGCTAACAGGCCAACCAACGCACAAATGATTTGTCGACCTTGGACTTGTTGCTCCGGTTTGAACTTCATACCGGAAAGCATTGCCGCGATGAGTCCGATTGCGATTACAGTTGGGAGCGCGAGCGATGCGGACGTAAAGCCGCCTTGGTAGGCGATTAGTCCAAGAAAACCGAATGAGGCGGTCGTCGCAAGAGTCAACAACAGAGTGGTGCCAAGCGATTTTCGACTGCACAGCAACATTGCCAATACGATCGGTGCCGCGAGGATTAACCCAACGTTTATTTTGGTCAACAATGTCAAGGCAATGATTCCGCCAATTGCCGCGAATTCAAATTTGCTTTCGGAATTGCCGTCGTTGAGTTGTTTCGGAGGATCCAAATTAGCTGCGAGCAACATAATCCCCATCAAACATAGACCACAAAGTTCTTGCGGATGCCCCGGCTCAAGGCAAAGGCGATCGAGATGAGGAAAGACAAGCCCGAAGGTAGCGACTCCAAACCAAGCGCTTCTAGTGATTCGCCAAATTGATGCAGCCGACAGCAGGCTTATCAACAGCCACGCGCAAAGAGTTTTGTAACGGACAACATCATGTGAGATTTCCAAATCAAAGATGTCATGCAAGAACCCTTGAATTTGAAAAAACGCGGGTCCGTATTGTGAGTACGTCTCGTCATATAACGGACGGCCCTCCATGACGTTCTGTAACGAAAGCATCACGTAGCCTTCGTCATCGTAACTTGCAAACGTGCTGAACAGCTGTTGGTATCCAAAAAACCCGCCAATCGCAACAAAAATCAACAACAGCCAAAATGGAAACCAACTGCTATCGGCGGTGAAATGTTTTGACCGGTTCATGTGGATCTTCAGAAGTCTTCATGAGAAACGGGAACTAACTGTTCAGATGAATCGTTATTGATTTTGCAAGTCTGTCGCAGCCGGAAAAGTCGACTCACCCGTCACGGGAATTATCGGTGTTTTATCCGGGGACACAGCGTTGGAACTGGAATGAGTCACGATCGATTCTGAGAGTTCCGTAATCTCAGTTAGTATTCCCTGCTCGTTAGCGCCGGTGTTACTGGCCAAGTGAAGGTTGACGGTTCGATCGACGATGAATTTGGGACGCGCACGTACCTGGTCGTAAATCCTGACAACATACTCGCCCAAAACACCAATCCCCAACGCGTTTACCGCACCAAAAAACGAACCAATGATCGTCATCGACGCCCATCCTGGAATGGCCAATCCGGTAAAGATCTTGTGGTACATCGTAAAACCGATGCACCCGACACAGACCAGGACCGAAATAGATGCGATCGCGTAAAACGATGACAGTGGAACTCGAGAGAACGAGAACAGAGCTGTTTTTGCTAATTGAAATAGCCCGTAGGTAGAAACTCGCGGTTTGTCATCATGGCGGTCGTTTCGTTCAACCGGAATTCCAATCTGCCGGAATCCAACCCAGCGCCGCAGTCCGGGCAAATAGCGGTCAGTTTCTGCGAGTTGCACGATGTTTTGTACGACTTTTCGATCCATCAAGCTGAAGATGCCCGCGTCGTTAGGAATCGCGGTTGTCGAAACCGCGTTGAGAATCCGGTAAAAAGCGCGAAACAACATCCGCTTCAACCAGTTTTCCTTGCGATTGGTTCGCACAGCATAAACGACGTCAAATCCAAGTTGCCAGTGTTCGATAAAGTCCGCCAGGCAACTCGGTTCGTCTTGCAAATCCGAGTCCATGACGATGACGGCATCACCGGACGCATACATTAGCCCGGCGTGCACGGCTGATTGATGCCCAAAATTTCGGGACAGATGCAGAACCTTGATGGTTGAATCATGGGTTGCAATTCGATCAAGCCGCTTGCCGCTATCGTCGCTTGATCCATCGTTGACAAACAAAATTTCGTAGTTGAATTTCAGCTGCGTCAAATGCTGCTTTAATGACTCAACCAGTTGATGAAGAATCGCGCTTTCGTTGTAGACGGGCAGGACGACCGAAAAACACGGATCTTGCTTACGACTTGAATTTATGGTGTTGGTCTTCATTTTCGCAATACTCCAACGAGTGATAGTCCGATTGGCATTTGCATCGCCCGAATCCAACTGCGTTCCATCTTGGCCATTGTCAGCAGAGTTCGATTCATCCTTGGCGAAACTCGCGGAAACTCCGGCTTTCGTTGTTGTGGGAAAAGTTTTTCATAACCGCGGACGGCGAGGGCAGCAGGAAGCGTGAACCCGTTCCAATGAGACATGAATTGAACTGTAAAGCCTGCTTCGGCTGCCTGCCTACGCATCTCTTTGGCAGTGTACCTGCGGAAATGGCCCAAACTCTTGTCCCAATCACTGTATAGCCACGGGTAACAAGGCACGGTGAACACGATGCCGCCTCCTGTTCGTAACGCGTTGCGCGCGTGTTGCATCACCTTGATTGGATCTTCCATGTGTTCCAGAACATCCAGCATCAAAGCGACGTCGACCGAACCGCTATCGAGCGGCCAAGGCGTCCCCAAGTCATGAACGGATACGTTTTCAAGACCGCGATTGGACGCGTGTGCAATTGACTCAGGCATTAAGTCAAAGCCAACGACTTCGTAGCCGAGTTTACTGAATTCGACGAGGTTGCGAGCCGATCCAATTCCACCTTCAACCAGCCTGGCTGGGGGTGGAAATTCACGCAGAACGATATTGGTGACCAACTCTCGTTTGGCAATATGCCACCAATAGTTGTCTTCCAACTCAATTAGTTCATCTAAGTGGTTTGGATCCATCGGATTCGCTTTTCTTGAGACGATGATCAATAACCGCGGGATTCTGCCCCTTTGGATCGATCCGTCTTCTCCAAAAGCGGATGCTAGCATCCTCCCAAATGATCGGCGTGATGGATCTTGTTCCCAAGAAAAGTTTCGTTGATCCGCGCAATCGTTAAAATCGGAGCGCTGCGCGAGTGGCGAGAAACGAGAAGAGAGAAACGAGAAGAGAGAAGAGAGAAGAGAGAAACGAGTGGTGAGACTGGGTGCTACGTACTGGATAGGGTGCAACTCGCTTGCCTCTATAGAAAGAATTGGCAAGAAACTCCCGCGTTCACGCGGCGGAAGGTTCATCTTCGGCCTAGCCTTAACAAGCATTAGCAAAGAGCCTTAGAGTCGAATGCTTTTTTTTGCCGCTTCGCGATTTTTCGCGAGAATTTATTGATTCGCTGCCAGGAATTGCCTTGAGTAGTTGGGCAGATTCCTCTGCAAGCGGAGTCAACGGCCCTTTTTTATGGCAGAAAGAAGACCAGCGGTTTCAGATCGAAACCTTTGATTGAGCCTGTTCGGGCTCGGCGAGCAGTGGAGCGTATTGAAGCATCCGAATTTGAGATTTGCTTTTGACTTCGTAGGTAATTTCGCGCCATTTCACTTGCTTGGAA
>JAHEJI010000074.1:0-19823 GCA_024638965.1 Planctomycetaceae bacterium | reverse complement strand
GATCGCGCGAAAACACGAAGCTCCGTAAATGAATTGGGTCACGGGAACCAACAACGCCAACTTCAGCACTCGGGCTGGAGTCAACTTGGGAAGCTGCTGACCGCGAAATCGGCAGCAGTAGTTCACACCCTGACGAACAACCAGATACGCCACGACGGAGATCAGTGAGTTGGCAATGAAAGCAGCCAGGGCAATTCCTGCAACGACAGGTTGAGACCAGTTAAATGCCAGAAATATGGTGGCAAGCGTGGCAAGCAACAGTCCATTGCTCACAACGGCGTGAACCACGGTATTTATGAAAGTTTTCTCGTGAAGCTTGGACCAGGTTAACATTCGCGTTACATACATGTTCACATAGTCGAGCGTGCATTTTTCGCGATTCACCATGATCAGCGATGGTTGGAACTGAATTTTTAAACCCAGCGGAGCAATTGCCTGCCGAATTGGACCATCGTCGACCACCGACCGCTGCCAGATTTCTGCGAGTCGAGCGCGACGCACGTCCACCATTCGCATCGCAAATGTACCAGCCCAAGGGTTGTTGTAGATCGCCGTTGGAACCAGAGCACCGGCGTTCCAAAGGCTGCGAATCAAGGAACCTGCCGAAGTCGATTCAATTGGCTCAAACCACTGATTGCCTGTAACTACCCCAATCTCGGGATCGGCGAGAGGCTTCAGCAATTGTGGCAACCATTGGCGATGCGGGGTCACGTCTGCATCAATAAGAACCAGGTACTCCGTCGAACGATCAATCTGATCCAAAGCCTGAACAAGTGCGTTGCATTTCAAACCGCAGGTATCAACGGGTTTTCGCATCTCGTGAATGGTCATTCGTTTAAGCGTGTCAAACCGTTCTTTCAACGCATGGGCAACTGACCAGGCCGAATCGTCTCGATGATCGACGATAAGGTGAATATCGTAGTTTTCGTAGTCTTGCTTGAGCAAGCCTTCAATCGCGAAGCGAAGCGTTGGATCGCACCCGCGCACGGACATCACGACCGATACGAGCCCGCCAGATTCAGGAGCAGCAATTGATGCTTTCGTTTGACCTTTGACAAGCCAACAAAAATAGACTGCCAATGCCAATTGAATGATGGCAATGGAGACAATCAAAGATGCGATGACAATAGATGAAGTTATCAACAAGCGAATTACGATCCGAGCATTATTGCTCTGTTTCAGGTAAGCTCGCGAAAAAGAGCAACGCCGATGCCGGTTTACCCACCCCCGCTTGCGGTTGAGCAACTATAGGCTTTTTCGGCGATTATGGTTCTTGGTCCTTGAATTTCTCCTAAATCCTCCTGGTTTCCCTGTTCCCATTCTACTTGAAGGTAACTGGTCGAGGACCATTAGGGAAACAAAATCAGGGCATTATTGTCGGCTGATTAGAAGATTCAGCATCAGCCTCATAAATAGAACGGAGTCGCGCCAGAAGTCCAAATTGGCCCAGGACAGTTTTTTTCGACGCAGGCCCCTATCCGTCAAAACCCATGTCGAAGAGGATCCTCGAACCAAATTACGCCCACCAGCCAATTCCTGATTTTGGCGGGCTTCCACCCCGGTCACGTAGCACTTCAGCCGACCACCGCCGAGATGCTCGTAGCCGTGAGATTGGTGAATGACGGTTGTTACTGGGGCGATGTCAACCACAGGTACATTCTGGATTCGAGCCGTTGTAACCATCCAGTTGTCCCAATTTCCACGCCCGACGGCAAAACCGGGCATCGTTGAAAACAGGTCGCGTGAAAATGCAAAAAACTCTTTGCAAACGATTGCAGCAGGTTGACCGTTCGATTTCACGTCTTCTAGAAAACATTGGATGGTTTTTTTGCAGGCAAAGTCAATTTCGCCGTTGACATGCAAATCTGTTCGTCTGCCAATGGCAACAAATGGGGCGATCGAGGGAGAATTGTTCAGAATCTTGATCGCCGCAAGGAAATCGGGCATCAAAATGACATCGCTGTTACAGTAAACCAGAATCGGTGAATCGGAAAAATTGCGAACCGATTCGAACGCGGAACAGACAAGCGGAGTGCCCAGTTTGTTGCGGCGAATCGATGGTTGATGGTGGACTCCCAGTTCATTTGCTGTCTCGGAGATCAAGTGTTCGTCGCCGACTAAAACGACACTCACTTCCGCTCCCAGGTTGGCCCAGCTTTTGATCGCGTTACGCTGGATTAGATTGGTGTGACCCGAGAATGCCTTGGGTATCGTGAAGATCGTAACAAGCCCGTTCTTGGATTCGACCCGTGAAGGTAAATCGACGGAATCAACGACACTAGTTTTGTGGTAGTTCATCGGCACAATCAGAAGGAGTTAGATTCCACAGGGTCGCCATTTTTCGATACGAAATCGTAAAGCTTTTCGTGAAACCTACCGCCTTGTCAGTCCACCAGTCGCCAATGTTGAAGTCGGGTTTTTCCGGTCTCCATCCCGCCCATGCCGTTTTATCGAGGTAGTCAAAAAACATATGTCGAAGTGGATGAAACGGGCGATAATGCCAGGGCTTCCACTCGGTCGTGAAGTGAATGATGGCTGGGTTTTCGCGCATTTCATGGAATTCGTCCTTAGCAAGCGGACTGTGTTCCAGGTTTGGATATTCAAACACATGAGCCCCCTGATTCCAACGTAGCGGAAGCTCTTCCCAATGTCCGGCAAAGACAACGTTTAACGCGTATTGATCCCAGCACCAAACGAATTTTTCGTTTTCTCGCAAACAAGACAACAGCTGTTGACCAATCTGTTCCTCGCGCCAACGAGCGATATTCAGCACCATCACGCCACTGTTGAAATAGCGTGCACTCGGGTCCAGGCTTAATTCTTCCCAGTTTCGTATCGGCGTGAGCGAGGCCAGATAAGGACTCGACCGTTTAAAATTGGAGTTGGCTCGACGCGCGTCGACAAACGGACATGCAATATCGGGGACCGCGAGACAATAGTTGTTTCCCAGTTCCGCTTCCCATAGCTGATTCAAGTCATCCTGAACCAGCACATCGGCGTCGAGATAAATGACTTTATCGATCCAATCAGGAACTAGCCTTGCCGCAAGTAATCTGAAATAGGCGGTGTGCGTAATGTGATGCGAAATCGTGAGGTCACTGACGACTTCAACATTGGGACGAATCACATGAATTTCAATTGGCACGTCCGCGAACGTTTCCTTGAGCCCTTGCCAGCTGGATTCGCTCAGACCCCCGTCGATCAATAGCACATTCAGTCGACTTCCCTCACGGAGATGAGCAGCAGCCGAATGAAGTGTGACGGCCAACGGCATTACATAATTCTCGTCAGCCGCGCACAAAACAACAGGATCGGTCGAAGATAAATGCGACCACCTGGACCTTTCGAGTTGTTGTACGTTTTTGATCAAAGCTGTGGATTCTAGTTCTGATTAATCGGGTCGGCCGACGCTGATTCAATTTTGGTTGGAGCCGGTAGGGTGTGGGGTTCGGAATTTCGGTTACGACGAGTCTTAAATCGTTCAATCCAATCCATCAGTTTTTGCCGAGCTTTCACGACGGGGCCGGCAATCGGATGCTGGTTGATCTGGTCAAATATTCGATGTGCTTCATCCAACTCAGATTGTAGTTGCGCCAATTCTCCATGCAGGTGCTTAATTTCTCTTCGCGAATGGGCCAGTTGCGCCTGCAATTCCACAATATTGTCCTCTTGGAATTCGGACACCTGCGAATAAGCGGTTTTGTGAGCGAGACGCACGGAATTTGCCGAATCGTCAACATCCGCCGGGGTAAGGATAGCTTCTGGAAAGCTCAGGTTTTCGCCCGCAGCCAGTTTTTTTGCGGCAATTTCGAGCATTCTGTCGATTAGTATTTCGAGGCGACGGGTCGCGTTGTCGTCGCAGATCAGAGCCTCCTCGAGAATGGATCGTTGAAACAACATCTTTTCTGCAGCCGGATCGCTTAGTTGCGGAACGACATGCGGAATATGTTCGGCCGATGTGATTTGCCAGGCCGCCCCGACATATTGAGGTGAATTGTTGTACTCGAGAACTGCCACCGGCAAGTCGTGGAGCATTGCCTCCAGCATCGCGGTAGATGGAGTTGTAATGACGGCATCAACTTCCTTGAGAACATCCGCCAGCTCGGCACCCGTCAGGTCGTCAAGCCTGTTTTGCACGCCAACTCGATCATGCATCCCTTGGGTCAAACGCCAAACGGTCTCGATCGGTCGACCACATGTAGTTGTTGGGTTAGCCGCGATCCAGTCCTTTAAATCGGTCAACGCTCGAGCCGCATTTTCAACTTGTTTTTCCGTAAATCCGGGCCATTTGGCGGTCATGACCAATACCCTGAAAGCCGCCGGAGAAATTGGGTTTGTGTTCGAAGCCAGGTTTTCCGTTGGCTTGAGTCCGTCAAACCTCGGCACTCCCACAACTTCGACTTTTGCGCCATTGCCCCACTGGGTCAAAACGCGGGCCTGGGACTCCCCAATGGAGGCGACTTTGTGGGAAAGCACCGGACGCATGGTCCACGGACACGCGGGCTCGTGCTTGCGGTTTTCCCAAGCATTTCTCCACTCAAGAATTCCGTCGATCAGGTAAAGCGTCGCGACATTCCGTTGCTTCAGTTCAACGCACGCATTTCGAAAGCGATCAAAATGTTCTGTCGTAAAAACAGCAAGGTCACCAGGTTTCGCCGTTTGCAAAATCTCTTCGCTGTCAACGATTCGAACCTTTCGTCGTTTTTGCAGCGGCGCGGCATGATGTCCGACTTCGGATGGTGTTCCGACGAAAAAGATTGATTGGTCCGACATGTTGGAACGCACTATCTGCTGATGTAATAACTTGACGGCATCCGGTCGGATTCGTGTTTGGAAAACGTCCGAACGCAGCGGCCCTCGGCTGGCCACAAACAAACGACCAAATTAACCGGCGATCCTAGTCGTCGAGGTTGATGACCTCGCCGTCCTCGCGCGAGCAAAGTTTTCGTAGTGTGTCTTCGTCTGTTGTAGCGGCAAGGATTTGAACGCTCCCATCACCCATCACAAAGTTTGCGATTTGAGGATGCGCACTGCCCCAGATGGGGACCGTACCCGGGCCGGGTGCCCCGATCTCGGTTGAATCTGCGATGCCAAGCCCGATACCACCTAGTCGCATAATTGTTCCTGGATCAGAGCCATTATAAGTGGAGCCGTCGCCCCATCCTTCTGGTTGACGCATGAAGTCTTCGTCGATTGCTTTTTCGCCAAGGAAAATTGTGTTTGAGAGTCCATCAATGACGTCTGCAAATTTGTAACGCCCCCGTTCGCCACGGGTGAGTCGCCAATCCGCGGAAACAGGATTTTGATCCTGGTAACCCGAATTAAAAATACCATCAACGGGCACATAGAATGTTGCCCAAACATCGCCAAACCAATACAACGATGATCCCGCGTTACCAGCATAATCGCCACATGCGCCTACGTGTTCGCCGTTCGTTTCAAATTCGCTGACTTCGATGCCTCGACGTGTCGGACAAAACATGACCTGCATTCCAACTTTAACGATATCGGGATCCTGATCCTGATAAAGACGGTCGACCTCAAATCCTTCATACAAGTTTGTCTGCTCAAGGTAAGGCATCAAGAAAACCGGCCAGGTCAAGAAATCATCAGCCGGGCGACTGGGAGGAATAAAACTCTTGGTGTCGTGGTAGTTGTGAACCGCGATTCCAAGCTGCTTCAAATTGTTAAGACAACTGGTACGTCGAGCCGCTTCGCGCACCATCTGAACTGCTGGAAGAAGCATCCCAATCAGAATCCCGATGATGGCGATGACGACCAACAACTCGACCAACGTGAAACCACGACGCTTGGGGTATTTTTTGTTTTCCAAGTTGTTCATCTTGCCACTCGTAATAAAGTTGAAGCTCGTATCATCCTAACGAATTCTCCTAAGAAATAAGTTAACTTTGGCCTAATCCCCGTTCAAGATTCCAACCGATTTTACTGGCTACAAATCGTAGAAATAGTAACTGATTTCACGACCTCAACGTTTCTAACAGTTCGGAATAGGCCGACTCAACGGAAAATAACGGTCTTTCGACAATGGACAGTTGGTTTCTCAGATAATTCAGGCTCTCACGATCATTCGCCAGCCGACAGATTTCTTGCACCATTTCCTCGTGCGAATCCACGATCATCATGAATTTTTCGCACTTTGGCGGCATGGTTTGGCTACCGTTGCGCGTGGTTAACAACGGCAGCCCGTAACAAAGTGCTTCGCAGTTCTTGATTTTCAATCCCGTCCCGAATTCAACCGGATTAATTACTAGATCGACACTCTCGTAAAATGCAGCCAAGTCGGCGACCGGCCCAATTAATTCAACGTTCTCAAACGAATCGACCCATGCACCGAGTTCTTCAGCAAGCCATGTGCAAATTGAACCGGCGATGCGAAGACGGATCTGGTTCGCGTTCGACTCTGTTTTGGCCCAGTTCTTGAGAAGGTTCGTAATCGCAGATGAATTCGAAAAGTTTACTGAGCCGATGTATCCTGCCACCAGCGTGTGTTTGGATTGACGTTGTCCGACCGGTCTGGAAATCTGCTGCTCCAGCGAATGACCAACCACGATCGTTTTCGACTGGGGAGCCATTTCACGAAACAGGGCAGCCTCAAAAGGCTGGATCGCGAGGATGTAATCAAATTTCCGTAACACTTCGGCCTCTTGCTGTCTGGAAATATTCAGCCAGTGGGAAAATCCGCGCTCGGTGAATTCTTGATTGCGAATATGAACCGCGTCGTGCGTATCGATCATCAATTTGATGTTTGTTCGTTGGGTCTGAGTTAACCCTTCCATCAAGTAAGAAAGTTTGATGTATTCGATCAAGATTGAATCGGGGTCGAATTCGCTTACACATTCGCTGAATTGATCGATCGCCCATGGCCAACGAAAGTCATCAAGTTGCAGCCCTTTCGAAATTTGGTCATTGTCTTGCGTCTGCTCTTTGTTGAGCCAGACCTTGAACTGGTTTACGGTCGCGTCACTGTACCACCGCAAACGCTTGATCTTGTCAGTGGGCGGATTGGCTGATGACCCGGCTACAACGTCGAGTCTCTGTGAACTGATCTGAGCCTCGTCATCGGGGTCGATTTGAGAGATAAAGAAAGTTCGCACCAGGAAAAGTTGTTGGACGAGATAATCGACTAATGCTGCGATCCTTTGTTCTGCTCCCGTTGATCGCCGCCAATACGGAACGTCTGTCGCAATTAATATTTTGGGCGCATTCATTTTGCAGAGACTCGTTTTCATTCGTCCGGGTCAAGTCGAAATTCTCGTGTTACCGCGTGCCCAACGGCCCGCGTTTGCCGGTCAAAACACGCGGTGCGTTGACCCAAGGGCACTTATTTTAGGACCCAGCCTCTCCCAAGTTGGGAGAGGTCGACGTCTCAGCGTCGGGTGAGGGTTGTTGATTCCGCAAGGAATCTTTTAGTTTCCCTCTCCTGGACCCTCAGTGTCGTGGGAAAGGGTGTCGAGTCGCCATACAGTAAGTGCCATTCGGCGTTGCCATCGCGGTTAAACAATACGCTTATATCAATCTCGCTTTCAACAAACGAATTTTCAAAAAGGCCACTCGTCGATAAGCGCTGCTTGCTGCAGAACGGTTAACTCAACGATTCCCATTTTGGCAAGCTTCAGAAGTTCGGCTAGTTCGTCTTCGGTGAAAGTCGACTCTTCGCCGGTCCCTTGGATTTCCACGAATTGCCCCTCTCCCGTCATGACCACGTTCATATCAACCGAAGCCGCGAAATCCATCGCGTAATCCAGATCGGCGACAGCTCTGCCTTCGACGACACCGACGCTGATCGCAGCAACGTTGTCTCGGAGGGGGTAGATATTGGGATCTGGCAAGTTCGGTTTGCACGAATTTATGGCATCAACCAACGCGATCAAGGCTCCTGTAATACTGGCCGTCCGTGTACCGCCGTCAGCTTCTAAAACGTCGCAGTCCACCGTAACCTGCCTTGGTCCAAGTGCTTCCAGATCCGCGACCGCACGGAGGCTGCGTCCGATCAGGCGTTGGATTTCCGTGGTCCGGCCATCGACTTTTTTTCGATCACGCTGTTTTCGGGGGCTGGTGCTGCCAGGCAACATATTATACTCCGCCGTGATCCAGCCCTTTCCCGAATCGACCATCCACGGCGGAACGTTTTCATCAACACTTGCGGTGCAAAGCACGGTTGTGCCACCACTTTGATACAAAACGCTGCCGGGTGTTTTTTTGGTGAAATGGCGAGTGATTTTTACGGGTCTGATTTCTTGTGGATTGCGAGTCATACTTTTCCGTCAAAATGTCAATGATGATCTGTAATTGTTTTGGTCAAACATGGACCGGTTTCCTGGCGCCGGTTAACAGCCAAACGACTAATCCCTTTTGCGCGTGTAATCGGTTTTCAGCTTGTTCGACCACCGCACTGGCGGGACTGTCAATGATGTCAGCTGTAACTTCCTCGTTGCGTCGGGCGGGCAGACAATGCAGAAGTCTCGCTTCCTTTCGAGCCTTTTTCATGATCATCGCGTTGACTTGGAAATCGGCAAACTCTTTTAGCCGTTGCGCATTTTCGGCTTCCTGCCCCATGCTTGTCCAAACATCGGTGTACACAAACTCAGCGTCTTCTACAGCCATCCGTGGATCGTCCGTCTGCTCGATGACGGTGCGCCCAGCTTCTTGATTCAACTGTTGGATGAAATCGTCTTCGAACTGATAACCGGCTGGCGAAGCGATCGACAATTGGATACCGAGTTTGCTACAGATAACCGCCAAGCTGTAGGTGACGTTGTTGGAATCACCCAGGAAGGCAATTTTGGTATTCTCCAAGTCCAAACTGAGTTCCTGCACCGTCATCATGTCGGCCAAAGCCTGACATGGATGGGCAACGTCGGTTAGTCCGTTGATGACGGGACAACGGGAATATTTGATCGCCTCACGAACATCCTTGTGACGTTTCGCCCGGATGACCAAGACATCCAGATAGCTGGTCAGAATCGGCACGAAATCCTGAATCGGCTCACGAGTGCCCCAACCAACATCCTCACCAAGGAACAAGCTGCTCCCGCCGAGCTGCCCTGTCAGGGCCTCAAAACTGACACGTGTACGCAGGGAAGGTTTTTCAAAGAGCATTCCCATAATGTACCCCTGTAAAAGGGAAGGTCGCTCTCCGGTTCTGAGTTTGGATTTCAGATCATTACCGATCTCCAACACACGATGAATCTCATCGCTGGAAAAATCGAATAGTGTTAAGAGGTGACGCATGGGACACGCCCTTTTTGACTCAAAAAAATGACATCAACGATTCGTGACGAAGCAAGTATTGTAACGCTTGATATCAATCGCCACAGATGACCGTACCGATACCTCTGGTGGTGTACACCTCAAGCAGTAGCGAGTGCCGTAAGCGACCGTCAATGATGTGGACCTTGCGAACCCCTTTGTCGATCGTTTCAAGACATGCTTCGACTTTGGGTATCATGCCTCCCGAGATCGCACCCGCGCTGATCAGCTCCCGTGCCGTGGATGGATTGAGTGTGGATATCAGTGATTCGGGGTCGTCTGGATCGGCAAGCACGCCAGGAATATCACTAATCATGACGAGTTTGTCAGCGTTCAGTTGTTGGGCCACTTTGGTCGCAACGGTGTCGGCATTTACATTGAGTCTTTGTCCATCAGCCGATTCGCACATCGACGGTATGAATGGCACTTGCCCGGCGTAGCAGAGATTCTCGATAACCTGGCGGTCGACCCGTGTAATCGTACCGACGAATCCCAGGTCGATCGGATTGCCGGCCTCATCTTTCACTTGAAAAGGCTCGCCAGTCAAGACCGGAGTCGACTCAAAGTTCAAAGTCATCGCCCGGCCGCCGATTTTTTCGAATTCCTCGGCCAGAAATTCATTGGTTTGTTTGGCAAGCACGCGTTCGACAATTTCCAGAGTTTGGGAATCTGTGTACCGTCGTCCCTGAACAAATCTTGTCTCGATGCCAGCTTCGGACATGGCCGCACTAATTCGGTTGCCCGCGCCGTGCACGATGACGGGCCGCATTCCCACCGTTTCCATAAATAAAACGTCGAGCAGGATATGATGCAGAGCGTCGGAGTTGTCCAAGACACTTCCACCAAGCTTGATCACCGTTGTCTTGTCACGGAATTCCTTGATCCAGCCAAGTGCCTCAATCAGGGTGTCGGCTTTTTCAATCGCCACTTTCAAATTTCAGTCCGCCAATTCTGTGAATCGCCTGTATACCTATTTACGGACACCATCGTAGAACCGTTAATTTGACTGTCAACAGAGGCAGTGGCAGGTTGACGAAACATGTTTTTGATGATGGCAGAGCAATTCCGTATCGTTCTTCGAATCAACTTCGACAGATCTAAAGCAATTCAAAGTTGATTTGTACTTGTGTCACCTGAACCGAAGCATCAGGTGAAGGATCTCCGCGAAGCAACGAGAGATTATTTAGTCGCAAGCTCCTTCAGAATGACAAAGACTGAAGGCTGATTTGAAAATGCTCTAGCTGCCAACCGCCGAGGTGCTCTTCAAACCGTGTTCGGAAACGATTTGTTTCCACTCGCGGTCGATGATCGCGACCGAGGTGCGAATCTGTTCCTCGGAATGTTCGGCTGTCATGAAGATACGCACTCTTGCTTCATCATCGGCAACCGCCGGATGCAGAATCGGCTGGGCATTAATGCCGTTGTTGAAAAGCGCTTCGGAGAGTCGAAGGGCACGAATCGAACTGCTCGTGATGATCGGAATGATCGGCGTTCCGCCACCACTTCTACCGGTGTTAAGTCCCGCCTGTTTGGCGACTTTCAGGAACAGTCTTGAATTGTCCTGAAGGCGTTTGACTCGTTCTGGAGCGTTTTTGAGTACCCGCAACGCACCTAACGCGGCGCCTACATTGGCCGGAGGCATGCCAGCCGCGAAAACGTAACCCGGAGTTGTATATCGCAGGTATTCAATCAGTTGATGAGTTCCGCCGATAAATCCACCACAACTTCCAAACGCCTTACTGAGCGTTCCCATCCAGCATTCGACATCTTCGCGGTTGACATCAAAAACTTCAGCCAGCCCGCGACCCGTTTTGCCCATCGTGCCAATCGAGTGGGCTTCGTCGACGAACAACCAGGCTTTGTAGCGGTTTTTGATTTCGATAAACTTCGGCAGATCAGGGTAGTCGCCGTCCATACTGTAAAGACCTTCAATCGCAATCAGCACACGACGATAGGAATGACGGACTTCTTCAAGAACACAATTCAGATGTTCGTAATCGTTATGTTTAAACGGTCTTCGTCTGGCACCCGATAGTTCTGCACCCTGGATAATGCTGTTGTGTGCCAGGCTGTCGTGGATAATCAAATCGCCTGAACCGACTAGATGGCCGATAACGGACTCGTTCGTCGCATGTCCACCGGGGAAAGTAATAACGTCTTCAACATCGAGAAAATCTGAAAGTTCTTTCTCAAGATCGCGATGGATCGTTTTTTCCCCGGAAACGATTCGACTGGCCGAAACACTGGTTCCGAATTCATCGATCGCGTTTTTGGCCGATTGCGAGACGTCGGGATGGCCTGAAAGGCCAAGGTAGTTGTAGCTGGCGAAGGATATCAGTTCACGCCCATCGATTTTGGTCGTGTCACCGATCCGACCCTCGTGCACTCCAAAAAATGGATTCCGAAGGCCCGTCGAGTCAATCAAACGACGCAAACGGTGCAGCCGCACAAACTCCGGCATCTTATCAAGCTGATAATAGGACTCGGGAATCGGGCCTTTGACGCGAGTTCGAATTTCAGATTGGCTGAGCCGTTGATAGTCTTTGATGACGGGTGACTTGCCAATGTGTGCCTGAATTGCCTCCGCGACTTCGCGAACGGTTTCAACATCCTGAAGCACTTCGTCCGGCAACGTGCCGCCAAATACCGTGCAAAGGTAGGAAGCGATATCCGTTCTGGCGAGTGAATCCAAACCAAGATGTACGATATTTGTGTCAAGCGTCAGGTTCTTCGCCTGTTCACGTCCAACTTCGCGAACGAAGTACTTCACTGCCTCAACAACATCGACGGACAACTCACCCAATTCTTCTTGGGTGGCGGGCTGCCCGTTACGTTCCACCATTGATGCTTCCCCAGGTTCGGGGACGTACGACTCTTCCCACGATACCCAGCGCGCGAATGTCATCAGAGTGTTGTCAATGAATTGTTGACGACAGGCGTGACGTTGAACTTTTCCGCTGGAAGTTTTGGGAATGCTGTGCGCGCGTACCAAGACGATTGCATCGGGAGGCAAATCGTGTTCGTCAGCGACAGACGAACGGATTTCATTGATGACTTCGTCCCAGCTCTTGTGCTTGGCGTTTCTTTGGACTTCGCAAACGATAACGAGATGTTCCCGGTCCCAACGGTCAATCGAGAAAGCCGCAGCACCGCCAGATTGGGTCCGCGGGTCACATTGTTCGACGGTCGCCTCGAGGTCTTGCGGGTAACGGTTGACCCCCCGGACGATAATCATGTCCTTGAGACGACCGGCTACAAAAAGTTCGCCTTTGTCCATGAAACCAAGATCACCCGAGCGAATATACTCTCGACCATTGTCTGGTGAGATGCGGGCACGGAAGACTTCGGCAGAGATTTCGGGCTTGTTCCAGTAGCCCTGACCTCCGCTAGGACTGTTAATCCAGATCTCTCCGACTTCCGCGTCGCCCAGTTTTCTACGTGTTTCGGGATTGACGATAATGACTTCTTCGCCACTGATCACCTTACCACAACCGACGAGTTTTTTTGCGTTCGGGTTGGATTCTGGGACTTCTTCGACTCGATGTTGGACGAGCGCGTTTTTGTCAAACGTCTTTATGATGGGCTTGTTGAGAGGATCGCTACCCGTAACGATCAAAGTCGTTTCCGCCATTCCGTAACACGGATAATGGCTAATCGGATCAAATCCGTATGGCTCAAATTTCTCGGTGAACGCGTCCATCACATCCGCACGTACAGGCTCAGCTCCATTGAATGCGACTTTCCAGCTGGAAAGATCTAGCCCTTCACATTGTTCTTCAGTGATTTTGGTCGTGCAAAGCGCGTAGGCAAAACTAGGTCCGCCAGAGTCTGTTCCCTTAAACCTTGAAATGGCCCTCAGCCAACGAATCGGTTTTGTCAGGAAAGAAATCGGAGACATGATCGTTGTTTCGATACCGAAATACATCGGGTGCAAAATTCCACCGATCAAACCCATGTCGTGGTACAGCGGCAGCCACGTACACCCGGAAACTTTTCGGCTCATCCCAAACGATTCGGCAATCATCCGACAGTTTTCCAGCAGGTTCCGATGCGTGAGCATCACTCCCTTCGGCGACCCGGTTGCTCCCGATGTATATTGAATCAACGCCAAAAAACTTGGATCGACTTGCGGCTTTACCCAGTCGCTAGCAATTTCAAGCGGAATGATATCGGTCGTAACCCATGGAATCTGATGGATACTCGAATCAGGATCCCATTTCGATTTTTTGGATTGATCCAAAACTGTTTGATCGACTAGGCAAACCGCGGCTTGAGCATCTTTTGAGATCGCGTTGATTCGCCCCATATTGCGATTGCGACGCGGGGGATACGCTGGAATGGGCACGATACCAGCGTAATGACAACCAAAAAACGCGGTTATGAAGTCAAGTCCTGTGGGATACATCAACAGGGCTCGTTGGCCGGCATAACCCAGCGAGACGAGTTTGGCGGCGATCGCGCGCGCTTTTTCGTCAAGCTCGCCGTATTGAACGGTTACGTATTCATCTTCTCCATCTTCACCCGCTGGCTTGACAAGAAAACGAAACGCTGTGCTTTCAGGCTGAGCCAGAGCCCAATATCGCAGGCGTTCAACAAAATTTGTTTCAGGAGGCGAGAATGGCTCCAGCACTTTCGATAGATTCACTTGAAGTTTAACTCCACATTCCGCAGCCGTTGTCCGGACAATTGATCGGACCTGGTGTACCAAGTCAGAAGTTGCAGTTTCAGTCGTTTGTTGGTTATGTCAGACGATGATTATGTTTTCGACAACCCACTTCATTAAAGTGAGCGTCGAAATCAAACCGTCAATTTCCAAATTCTTTATCAAGCGGTTTGATTATAACAAAATTACAGGGCTCCCTCAGGGTGCAATTACCGCCATAATTTGGTCGAACTTAACTCTGCCATGGTATTCCGCTGCAATAACGGGGGCCTTTTTATCTAAAAACGCGATTTGACCGCGGAGATCAGACGCCTTCCGTTTGCTACTTGTCGATGTCATTCGTGACATGGGTGAAACAGTCGAGAAATCGATGCTTGAACGAGCCCAAGCAGTGCTTTGAGGCAACGAACAAAATTGCGATTTCGGGGCCGTTCACGGAACGGGCTTACAAGGGCGGACAAACCAACCATCGAACGCCCAAGAATTAACAATAATTCGGGTTTTACCGGTCGTATGGCCGCAAATTCGAAGGTTGCTTGACAAATTCAGACTCCGAAACAAGATGAATCAAGTGGCCTTTATTTCTTGTCTTGGGCAACCTTAATCCTTCCAAAATCGTGTTTAGAAGATTCGCAATATGACCCAAAACCTAAACATCATCGAAGTCAAAAAATCCGGTGCATCAGGTGCGGTAAAGCACTGTCATTCGTGTTTTCGCAACGACCTTCATTTCAACGTTCCCATTCCGCCATTTATTTTTGGTTTCCTGCTGATCGCGAGCTGCGGTTTGATCTGTTTTGTTCGACCTTCTCGCTGCGTTTGCTGCGGTAAAGTGCGAGTTTTGTAGACAACGCAGATGGCGATTACCGCTTTTTAAATTTTTCCATCAGCTTCAGCTTTCGAACATCCAGATGTGATTCCAAGGCTTGCGCCAGCTGAAACTCGTCGACAGTGTAGGGCCGCCGCAATTTCCGATCGTTTTTTTCGATTGAGTAGAGAATTCGGCAGTTTTCCTGGTCCCAGCGGATTTCAACAATCGTCGCGATGAACGGACGTCCGCGTCCCATGCGAGATTTGACCTCGATTTGGTCGCCTATTTCATAGCCATCCGTTCGAACTTCCAGCCAGATTACGGGCTTTACACGTAACGAGTATTCTCCGTAAGTGAGCCGCGAATACGGGTCATCAAGATCTTCCCGGCGAAAGACGCGGTTACTTGGGATCAGTTTATTCGCAATTTCATAATCGTCCGGATGGACCCATTCTTCGATCTTGGCTGGCCACCACAAGTAAACACCATACTTGGGAGGGATCTTCAAAGGCACTTGAAACGACAGATCGGAAGATTCGTGGCTGTTTTGAAGTTCCTCAATGTATCGATTCAGTTCCCGGCTATCGATAAGTCTTTTGTCCATTGCCGCTCCGTATTTGACCATGATCATAATACCCGCCGAATGAGTGAACGGCAAATTACTGCCATGTGCAGCAAGGCGAATTCGGGAATGTGGGTTAGCCGCAACGCCGTTCGTGATTGATCGACCGCAGCTGAAGTCATTCTGAGCAGGCCTGGGCGACCGAAGAATCTCGCGCAAAAAGCACGAGAGATCCTTCACCTCGCTCCACTTGGTTCGGGATGACTAGTTCGCCTCCAACGATTAATGCCCAAACTTTAAATGGTATTAGGGTTAGTCGATGGGTTAAGTCGAACCAATCTTTGCGATCAAGTCCGCGGTCCGTGCGCTGTAGCCCCACTCGTTGTCGTACCAGCTAACGACCTTGACCATGTTCGCGCTACCTTCGATTACGCTAGTAAAATCGGAAGCGAAAATCGAACTATGCGGGTCGTCGATGATGTCCGACGAAACCAGTGGATCTTCGGTATAAGCCAGGATACCTTTCATGGGCCCATCGGCGGCGGCTTTCATAGCCGAGTTGATTCCCTCAACGGTCGCTTTCTTGCCCAAGCTGACGGTCAAGTCAACGACGCTTCCGGTTGGAACGGGGACTCGCATCGCCATCCCGGTGAGCCTGCCATCGAGTTCGGGAATCACAAGCCCAACGGCTGCTGCGGCACCTGTTGAAGTTGGGATGATGTTCATCGCTGCGGCACGGGCACGGTACAAATCACGATGCGGCAAATCGAGAATTTTCTGATCATTGGTGTAGGCGTGGACCGTCGTCAGCAATCCAGATTCAATCCCCCAGTTTTCGTGCAGCACTTTTGCGACGGGTGCAAGACAGTTGGTCGTACAACTGGCGTTTGAAATACAGGACATTTCTGGTGTCAACTGATCGTCATTGACACCAATCACGCAGGTCAGATCGGGAACGTCTTTTGCGGGAGCGCTAATAACAACTTTACGCGCGCCTGCAGAGATATGCGAATCGTAACCTGCCTTGTCATCCGTTTCTCGATTTCGGAATACTCCCGTACTTTCGACAACCACATCAACCTGATGACCTTGCCAAGGAAGATGCCGGGGGTCACGCTCTTCGTAAACACGAATTTCTTTTCCATTTACAATGATGTTCTCTTCATCGGAGCTGACACTGCCAGGAAAACGACCGTGGATGCTGTCGTACTTCAGCAGGGTTGCGAGAGTTTTGTTGTCCGTCAAATCGTTAACGGCGACGACTTCAAACTCGTTGCTGCGACTGATCAGATTACGAAACGTAAGACGACCGATACGGCCGAAACCGTTAATGGCTACTCGAATGGCCACAGGAACTCTCCCGAGAAATTGCCTAAGAAATTGATTGCCAGTTTGAATGGTTGAAATCAACACGAGAAAACGCGGCTTGGGTCCAGGTCCTGAACGGACCAGTTTCTGGACCTTCAGATGAACCGTCTTTCTTCACGATGAGTTCGACGATAACAAAACCATCGTTCGCGAGACAAGTGGTCGATCGTGATGATGCATTCCAAATTATCGCCAAGCCCGACTACTTGGAAGAATTGGTATTCCCGTATCGCGGCTCAATGGCATATCCCGCCAGGATAGACAAAGTCAGCTATCTCCGTGGAAATCAGATTGCCAACGAGTATGATGGCCTCAATGAAGATCCGTTGGCCGATTCTAACGTTAGGATTGATGGGCTAAATTCAATCGAGTGTTTGATGAACCTTGCGCACGAAACGACGGAGTTATGATGTCTCGACGAGAACAACTTGAGTCAATGTTGGCCGACGATCCGCAAGACAGCTTTTTGCGATACGCGTTGGCAATAGAACTTAAGAATGAAGAAGCGTTTGATGAGTCCGCAGCATTGTTTGAAAGCCTGATGAAGGACGACCCGCCCTATGTTCCGTCGTTTTTTATGCTGGGCCAACAACTTGTTCAGCAGGATAAAATCGAAGCGGCTCAAAACATTCTCCGCGAGGGCATCACTCAAGCCCAACAACAGAATGATCAGCATGCCGCCGCCGAGATGACAGAGTTTTTGGCTTCCCTGGATTAGGTGGACAGCGCGCCTTGCCGCTCACAGCTGCGTGAAACATCGTGTTTTTCCGTGCGAGAGACCGAATACGGGGCTGTTCATTCAGCCCGCTCAAAAAACTACGCAGGTTGAGATTTTGCAGCCAGGTATTGGCCTTCGGCAAGCCCGCTGCGAATTAGATGAGCGGCCCAGGCTGGGGATTTTGCCCACTGACGCTTGAAGCGATACGCGGCGAACTCATAAATCATCTGCCACCAAAGTTTCTTCGGATCGGTGGACCAGGCGTTGTCTTTGACGATTAGAGCCTTGCCTTGTCCAATGAAATAGTCTCGAACGTAGGCTTCATTGGCTCGATTCTGCCCGATGATATGAAACAGGCTCGATTCTGGAACCCATGATCCGCGATAGCCGGCCGCCAATAATCGTTGAAACATCTCAATTTCGTCTTCTCCGAGCACGTGGTCTTCACGTCGACCAAGTTCAACATTGTAAAGAAACTTTTTTTGCACACTCGTTCGAATTGCGAAGTTGGCTCCGTAGGGCAACTGTTCCGGTTTCAGTTCAGCCGGTTCCAAACCCAAATCCCGTTCTGCAAAACAGCCTTTTAACACATCCCAATTTTCTTCAATCCAGGCGGGCTTTTCCGGGATAAATTTGGGAATGATTTTACCACCCCAAAATGCCTCGTCCTGATTGGCCGATGCGCGCACATACGAGTTGAGCCAATTCGAATCGACGATCACATCGTCATCCGTCCATAACATCAAATCGCCATCAGCAACCCCGATCGCTCGATTACGGCTGAATGTGTGTCCTTGTTGCGGTTCAGTTTGAAGCACGACCGATAGTCTGTGATTGATGTTGGCGTCTTCGGCGAGCTGTTTTTCAAATGCTCTTACGCGCTCAATCGTGTTATCCGTCGAGTTATTGTCGACGACGACGATTCGAGTTGTAATGCCCTCGGGAATCGTGACTCGGCGGATGCTCTGCAGCGTATCAGAAAGAAGTTCAGCTCGATTCCAAGTGCAAATCGCAATGTCGATTTTCATTGGTCAAGCCTGTTCAATTTGTTGAAGGATTAGGCTGGAGCCGTGTAGCACCAATTGGCTCAATTGTTCTTGAGCTTTTATGGTGTTGCTCTGCAAATGGGACATTTGCAGCTACACTCAACCGGCCGTGCCAACCGCAGGCTTAAAATCCCGGTTTGCAATTCCGTTTCTTGATACCATCGTGGGCGATTCCTCAGGTTGAATTGGATCGAGACCTGCGAGTCCAGTGATTTGATTAGCGAATTCAAGAATCGGATCAGCTGGGTAACGTTCGCGAATGTGTTGTCCGGCCAGCTCTCCCATTTCGCGCCAAGATTCGCGTTTTTGCCAGGCCTTTTCCAGTACCTTATCGATCAGGCCAACCGTGGCTCCTTCAGCAACAAAACCTGATTCGCCTTCATCCATCAGTTCCCGATTGCGACCGATGTCAGTAGAAATGCACATACGATTACAAATCATGGCTTCAATTACAACGAGCGGAGCACCTTCATAACGAGAGGGCAACAACAGCGCATGGTTTTCTGTCCAGATATCTTCGACGCGATCGACGAAGCCTCCAAACTTAAGCTTGTTTTCGAGTCCATGAATCTTGATTAAATCCTCGAGTTGGCGTCTGTTACCCTGGTCATGACCGTAGAAAGTAATTTCGATGTTTCGATTCTTCCACTTGTCCTGTTTCATCACGTCCACGATTAAGTCCTGACCCTTGGACTGAAAGTGGAATCTGCCGACGCACGCAATCTTGTGAACCTCTTCGGCTGAAGGCCATTCCGGATTCGCTTCGTAATCGACGTTAAATGGATTGGCGATGATTTCCCAATTGTTCAGCCGCATCGCGATGTTATTTTGAAGTTTGTCCGCATTTTCCTGGGACACAAACAGGACTTTCGCTGCGTTCTTGTACCAGCGACGGTAATCGTCCAAACGATCGCTGTGAATGAAAAAGAAGTCGCTTGCGCACTGGATATTGACCGCGTACGGAATTCCCAGCTTGATACATTCGTCGGCGACGGGAACCTGGTCTGGGTGATAACCGAGTGTCACCATTACGGCGTCTGGTCTCGTTGCTTCCAACCAACTGAGCTTCTTTTGTTTGGTTCCGCTAAACAAATTTTTTAGCGATTCTTTCCGCGCTTGAATGAACGATTTGGGTTCGTTTCGATACCAGATGTCGGAGCCTTTTTTTTCGAGCTCTTGCAATTGTTTCGGTTTGTACGGCCACCATTTGTAATTTACCGTGACATCGTGCCCTTCTTTTCGAAGTAGCCGCGCAGTCTTCCACCACAATGCTTCACTGCCGCCCCACGGGACGCCACTCATACACGAATAAAAACCGAACTTCACGTAAACGCTCCAGAGAAACCAGTAGTATTCTTGAAACACGGATAGGGATGGGAAACGAT
>JAHEJI010000073.1 GCA_024638965.1 Planctomycetaceae bacterium | reverse complement strand
TTGGCTTGCACGTAGTACGATGCTTCCATTTCTTCAAAGGTGATCGCACGAAACGCCGCGTCATCAACTTTGGTCGAAATCGCCGTCTGTTGGGAGGTCGGTCCCATTGATCCAGCGACAAATCTCGGTTGATGAGGCGTCCGTTCCGTATACTCCATCGCCGCTTTCTTGGCGTTTGCGGCTGCCGCAAGATTGATATCTCGAACCACGTCTTCTGGCAGGTCGAAATCTAACAGACCAACAGGGCTCGCATTAAACGTGTTGGTCGTAATGATATCCGAGCCGGCTTCGAGGTATTGTCGATGTATTTCAACGATCGCATCCGGATTGGTAAGTCCGAAAATGTCGGTGCAGTTTTTGAGATCCTTGTGCCAATTTCGGAACTCTTCACCACGAACCTCTTCTTCGGTCAAGCCGAGACCGTAAATCATCGATCCCATAGCGCCATCGAGAATCAGAATTTCTTTCTCGAGTCGCTCAAGGAAAATCTTTTGCGTATTGATTTCGTTAGCAACCGACACTTGATTCTAAAGCTCGAAATGAAACGTGTGGACTCTGAATATCGTCGCGAAAGACAACGAAAACACTAGCTGCAGCGCTCGCGAGAACGTTAAACCTTAACGAATAAGTCGTCTTTGACACCAGAATTAACCGTCTACTTTATCCCGTACTCAAGAACGCCACAATGCGAACCGATTCAATGAATAAGGCCTATCTTCTCACGAAAAAACAGGTTGCGTCCATGAATTCAAGTATAGTTGTTCAAACGTCCGGAATCACCGGAACCCAAGGCAGCGTTTGGAACGCGTTATCAGTTCCTAATGCACAGGATTCCGCCAGCGTTCTAGTTAGTCTCGAAGAGAAGGACGGTAACAAAAACCTGAGAATAGACTCGGGCCATGACTCGCAGCCGCGGGCACATCTGCGAGCCGAGACATTCCGAAGTTATACCGAATGGCTTTCCAGTCATGTGAACAGTCCTTCGTCGGAAATTGCCCGAGTTTCGAAGACAAACCTGACTCAACTCGCATCACCTCAAGTCATCGCAACATCGCGTCCAGACAACACTGCTCATGCTGATCCGAGCATTCTAGCGACGACTGATCCAAGTTTGTTAGCCAGCAAGACACAAACAACCGTTGTAATGTCGGCAAATCTCAAAGAAATTCGGTCGGCTGGAGACACGGTCGACATGTCAATTCCGGTCGACAATTCGGGTCTGGATCTCGGTCGATTGACACGAATTGACGAAGCCCACTCGACTCAATCGTTGATCAAGCCAAAAGTTCGTCGAAACCGTCGCGCCGGCACCCAAAAAACCATCGTCGTGAAACCCTCCAGAATTGAGCGACCGCAGGCGCACTCAGTGCTTCCGACGACTCCGCACGTCGCTCCGCCAGCAACAATAAAAGTCGTAACTCCCAAGTTCGCAAAGTCACATCAAGTTCCTTCGGCTCACGTTCCCGTGTCCGTCGTTTCATGGGAGGTTGCCGATTTCACGTGGCCTGCAATTGTCGACAATCTGGGACGAGCCGAAACCCAGGCAGCTGGGATTCTTGCCGACGCAGCCGTGCAGGTCTTAGGTTCATCTGAGCAGCGATTGGCCGTTGTCGGTTCTGGAAGAGGCCCCGGAACAACGACGATTGCCATGTATCTGTCAAAAATTCTGGCGGCCCGACAAAAGAGCGTTTTGTTAATTGACGCAGATCTCTCCAAGCCTGATTTGACAAGTAGGCTTGGCATTCCAACCGAACTCAACTGGCTCGACACGGTCAAAGGAAATAGCAAAGCGTGCAGTTCGGTCATACGTTCGGTCTCGACTGGCATATGTGTAATGCCAGTCCAAAAAATGGCAACGCGAGTGGCTTGGCCAAGGTTCGTTTACGATTGTTTGAGTGAAATTGTGAACGAAGTCCGATCAAATTTCGACTTTGTCTTGATCGACATCGGCCCGACCAGTCAATTCGTGCGCGAACTCAGTCGCCCCAATCTGCTGGTCGATGCGGCAATGCTGGTGCACAATGTACGAGTACCAGATCATTCCACGTTCGTTCGTAACCAAAACGAGCTAAGTTCGTTTGGGATCAAAAGGCTTGTCGTTGCCGAAAACTTCTCCACAGGTGCTGTCTGAAGATACTGAAACCCTCGCCATACCAAGCGGCGCAACACGCGGATTCTTGACGAAGGACAGATTCCTTCCTACGGTCTGCTGGGCATGCGCGCTGGTTGCGTTTGTTGTCGCCGCAATCATCCGGTTCGCCGTCACTGGCGAATCGCTTTGGGTCGACGAACTGCATAGCTCTTGGGTCGTCGACGGAAGTTTCTGGCAGGTTGCTCCTCGGGCCACGATCGGCAATCAATCGCCGCTTTATTTCTGGCTGATTTGGCTGATCGTCAAAATAATTGGCATGAGTGAGTTCAGCCTTCGACTCCTTTCAATGCTAACAGGTCTGCTTTTGTTCATCGCTTGTGCATGGAGCACGTGGAGTTGGACGCGAAGCTCGCTGGCCGTCATCGCAGTTTCTTCCATCCTGGCCATCGATCCAATCATGGTTTTTTATGCGACGGAGGCTAGACCTTACGCGCTGGTTCAATTCCTGGGCTTATTTCAGATTTTGGTGTTTTGGAAATATTGGCAATCGGAAGTTGATGAACGCCGCCAGTGTTCGATTTTTCTCACGGTCAGCCTGATTGTTATTTCTGCGCTACTTTTTTACGTGCACTACACGTCCATCCTGCTTTTTCTGACCGAAGCAACATTTGTGATCGCAAATCTTGTAACGGGACTCGTCTTGAAGTTAGTCGCTACCCAATTGGGCGCGGCATCGAGTTTGGCTAGAGTCAGGTGGACGGCCGTGTCTCGTCGCCTGATTCCAGTCGTTCTAGCCGGGGGCGTATTGGCCTTGCCGGCATTTTCAAGCTTGAGTGACATCTGGGAACGCAAAAACAACTGGTTGAGTGTCTCTTCCATCGAACAGCTATGGGTGGAGCACGTACAATCATGGTTGGTTCTGATTCTTTTGCCCCTATTAGGTGTCAGTGTTTACTCGCTTTTTAAGCGAACGTATCCCAAAGCCGATTTGCCTTCGCAAAAATCGTTGCTGATCTTGTTAGCGACATGTGCAATTGGGCCAGCCGTGTTTGCCATCGCCGCGGACTATTATCAGCTGGCGCCGATAGCGCTTTCTCGGTATGTCGTCGTGGGCATGGTCCCCATGATTCTGTTTGCCGGAGTCATAATTGGCGGGTTTCATTTAAAGACAGAACGATTCTTGTTCACGGTACTGATCCTTGGTTTGCTAGTTTGGCAAAATCCATTTGCCCAACACGTCTTCGCCAATGGTAAATTGCCCCGTTTTCGTCATGAAAACTGGCGAGAGCCAATTGCGCAAATCAATCAAAGTATTGAGTATTGTCAGTTGCCGGTATTTCAGTTCGCCAGCATTCTTGAAGATGTAGATTCCCACACGAATCTCGATCTAGAGCTTCAAGATTATCTGCTTTTTCCTGTGCGTGGCCTGTACAAGGTTGAAGAGACTGACCGTCAGATATTCGCGATGCCGTCACTGGCGGAAAAGCCTTTTTCTGAATCGCACCTGCAGTTGGCGAGAGGACAACGAGGTGCATGGTTATTGATTCGGGCAACGAGAAATCATGCGAACCAAATCGTTGCCTCATTTGCAAGCGCCGTGGAAAGCAAAATCAAGATAGACGAGTTTTCGTCGCCCGACAGTGATGTAATTTTAGTTCTCGTGACAATTCAATGAGCTCTCTGCACATCCTTCAGATTATGCAGCTTCGACATGAATGGTCGATTGAGTCGTATTGGCCAGATGCCGCTCACGCTCGGTCAGCGCAATCGATCGGCCTCGTGCGGCCTCAGAGATTTCAAGCTTTCCTTCACGGGCGAGCCAGCCTACGGCCTGGACAACGGTATCGCGAGGAGCGTCAATCGAACGAGTCAGTTTTGTGAGCGATGCCGATTCAACTTGGGCCAAAGCCCTCCAAACTTGACCAGCAACTTCACCAATCTGCTCAATGCAATCAGTGCTATTTTTAGATCCCATTTCAACTCCGTTTGGTTTCGGCATTCAAGACACTCAAAACAGCCAAGATCATCTTCAAACCCACTCGCATGATAAACTTTTTCGCTCCATTGCTCAATTTAGACAAGCGAAACTTGAAAAGGGCCTGTTTCATAAGCCAGGACAATATCAACGGTCTGAGTTGGCTGGCAGCCTCAAACGATTCGGCTGGAAGGGAGACATTTCGATTTCTGGTTGCTTTCCTTCGAACAAATCATTGATTACCGAGGCGCTCCCGGTCGACAAATGAAGCCCGGACTTAAAATGGCCTGTTGATACAAAACCGTTCTCCAGTTCTGCCAACCTCCCCATATACGGGAAACCATCATAGGTGCCGGGTCGAAGGCCGGCCCATGCTTTCACAAACGTCCGCGGACAAAGCTCCGGAATCAGGCTATTTGCGAAACATTTGAGTTCTTCGATCGCAGGCTCGGTTGTGGTTTTATCGAACCCGACTTCTTCAATCGTTGCCCCGACAAGGACATGCCCATCACGCCGCGGTACAATGTATCGGGAACCTTCGTAGATGATGGGTTCAAAAAGCTGCTGTTCAAGCTTGAACAGCAACATCTGGCCACGTACAGGAACCATTGGCAATAAAATATTCTGTGATGCTAGCAATTCTTGCGTCCAGGGTCCTGCGCAAAAACAAAACGTCTGCCCTTCAATCTTGTGCTCGCCTGCAGTGACGGTCCGAACCTTGGTCCCCGTTGAATCGATCGTTACAAATTCAGCCTCGACAACAAATTCAACACCAAGATTCCGACAACCCTTTTGCAGTGATTTGAGATGCGCCGGATTCTCAACCTGAGCCTCGTCGGGAGTCCAAAACACCCGCTTGGGCATCGTTTCTGCGGGCAAATTCGCACAGGGCCTTACACGACGAAATAGCTCGTCATGGGAGATCTCGCAAAACTCGATTTCATAGTCGCGCCACTCATCCACGATTCCGTTGAGCGCAGCAACTTCACCTGACGATCGAGCCAGATAAAGGCCACCGCACTTGGAATAACCATTATCAATTCCAGTTTCAGACAAAAGTCGAACCGCCCACTGCTCGTGCAGACGACTGCTGATGCCCCGGAGTTTCTCCAACGGATGTAGAGCCGTATGTTCGTTAGTGGGAGTAAGGATGCCTGCACCGGCCCAGGAAGCCTGTTTTCCAGGTTGAGCGATGTCAATGATTGTCACTTTCGCACCGCGAGTGGCCGCTTCGTAAGCTGTGGAAAGGCCGATCACTCCGGCTCCGACAATAACGAGATCGGTCATCGACAACCTCCGCCCGTAATGTTTTCGATTGCCTCAAGTAAGTCCTGATCTCTTGCTGCAAAATTCTCTGGCTTTGTAATGAGCTGATCCGTCAGTTCAATCAGGTCTTCAAAGTGATCGATGTCGGTCATGGGTGGAAGAAACGCGTAATCGAGTTGATGCTGCTCCATACGATCAATCGTTTGATGCAACACTTGGTCCGTGCTCCAGTCGACATTCTCGAAAAGCGGATAGCATTTGTCAGACATTCCAACGAGATAGTATCCACCGTCGGTGCTAGGGCCCAGAACGACCGACTGATGCAGCAGCAGATCAAACGCGTCGCTAATAAACTTGATCGGCAAATGAGGCGTGTCTGAACCGATCAAGACCACGCACGACCGGTCACCCGGATCAGAAAATGCCCGGTTTTTCTGATGAGCCCATACAAAAAACTTCTCCATTCGCTCGCCCAGATCTCCATCGCTTTGCGGCGTCAGTTTCCAGGAGGGCTCAATCGAATCCTCGAATTGAGCTTGTTTGTCAACCGGGCTGTACCCGACGGTACGTAGATCGCCCACGTCGTCCAGACCTGTAAGTAGATGTCGCAAAAACAAAAAGTAAATCTGGCTGGCATGTAAGGGACCTGTCTTCTCTGCGAGTCTGGTTTTGACTCTGCCTGGCTCCCAATATTTCGCGAATAATCCAAGATGATTCAAAAACGGGCCTTCCTGCTCAAAAAGAAAAATCTGTAGAGTCGTTGCAACCTGAGTTTTGCCTACCCGCGATCGGTCACATGCCGTCGATTGGTGGTTCCCCAGGGAAACTGTTGCTATGATTCAGACAACGCTCAATCTAAAATAAGGTTATCAACAACCACAGCGACGGCTAGCCGAAATGTGAAGTTGTGAACCTAGCCAAACAAGTCGTCGTCCAGATTTTGGTGTACTCCGGATTCCCAAACGAATCATTGCCGGAAACGGCGACCGGGAATCAGTCGAAGAGGCTTAATAAATGGCGGAACCAAGCGCCAAAAGTTTTTTGAACATCTTGGAACGCAGCGGAATCGTTGCGGAAGATCGCTTAAAAAATGCGCTTCAGGAATTATCTCGAAAGTCAAATGGCAAATCGGTCAGGGTCGACGATCTTACAGCGCATCTGATCCGGTCAGGCTTACTGACGCAATGGCATTGCGACAAACTACTTGCCGGAAAATACAAAGGATTTTTTCTTGGCAAGTACAAACTGCTTGGTCACCTCGGGACCGGTGGAATGAGCAGTGTCTACCTCGCGGAACACAAACTGTCCGGTCAAAAACGTGCAATTAAGGTACTTCCTCGAAAGAGAGTAAGCGACAAGAGTTACCTTGACCGTTTCTACCGAGAAGGCAAAGCGGCTGCGAGTTTGAACCATCCGAACATTGTGCGGATCTACGATATTTGCAACGAGGCTGATACGCACTACATGGTGATGGAATGGGTCGACGGAATTGACCTTTACGAACTGGTCAAAAAAGACGGACCGTTATCGTTTGAAAAGGGAATCGACTATGTGATGCAGGCCGCCGAGGGGCTCCGTCACGCTCATCAAAAAAACCTCGTCCATCGTGACATCAAGCCTGCCAACTTGCTGCTCGCACGGGACGGAGTCGTAAAAATACTTGACCTTGGTTTGGCGCTGATGCGGGAAGAGACGGAATCGTTGACCGTACTGTACAACGAAAAGGTCATGGGAACGGCTGATTATCTCGCCCCAGAGCAAGCCGTGAATAGCCACGAAGTCGATCATCGAGCCGACATCTACAGTCTTGGATGCACGCTATATTTCTTGTTGACGGGCCATCCTCCGTTTCCGGAAGGAACTTTGGCACAACGAATTGCGATGCATCAAACCAGGGATCCCGCCCCCATCACAGACAGTCGCCCCGATTGTCCCGAACCGCTGGTCAAAGTCTGCGAGCTGATGATGAAGAAAGACGTCAATGAACGTCCACAAAGCAGCTTTGAACTAACGAGTCTTTTGCAGTCGTTCCGCGAGGCGGGAGAACTTCCCGCCGAACCACCGCTGACTGGTCTGGAGATCAAAACCCAAAAGAATAAGGCCAAAAGTGCTGGTTCTACATCTTCCAAAAAACTCAAGGATGCTGGCGTCGCAAAGATCCCACGAAAGGCAACCCAATCGCCATTTGCGATTTCAACCTCAAAATCGGGAAAACCATTGATTTCGCCTTCCGGATCAAAAAAACCGCTCCCGAGGCCACGCTCCAAACAACCGCCAATCCCAGGATGGGCGCTGGCGCTCATCATTGTTTTCATGTTTATCGCTTTGCTCCTGGTACTCATGATCGCAGTTAATTTCAGCTCTTAGAAAGCAGAACTTCGCAAACTCGGAGTGGTTGTGAGCTTTTAAAGTCGTAAAGCAATCCCGGTGCCGTTCACGCAGGCCTTCGAAATTTTTCAGGGTTACGGAACACCGGTCCGTTTACGACGATCGGATTGCAATAATCTCACACCTCGGAGTGGCGATTGGCGGGCCGCCACTTACAATGAGGTGAAAGGAAACTTTGAGGCTTATTGACAATGAGATCATCGCATCGAAATCTGACGCATCTTGTTTTCGCAGTTCTACTCTTTTCGTTGACAACGATCTGCCTGTTGCAGGTTGTGGCCTCTGCAGATGAACCAACGAACAGAGAAAAAAGTCAAGTCCGCAGGATCCACGCGTTGATTCTCAAAGCGGGCCGGTTGTTCAAAGCCGAGAATTTTGAGGCTTCACTGGAGTCCATTTCTGATGCTCAGGAGCGACTGGAAAAACTCGCCAATGGTGCGGATCAGGAACTGATTGAATTACTGAAGCCCGAATATGAACGACTTGTAAACGCCCATCAACTGTTAACCGCTGAAGGTCAAAAGCCGCCAGAATTAAAACCACTCCCAGCTCCGGTTTCGGACGACCAAAAAATGGTCAGCTTCAAGGAAGAGGTAGCCCCGTTTTTAGTGGCTCGGTGTGGTCGATGTCATGTCAATCGCACTTCGGGGAATTTTAGCGCAGCCAGTTACAACGCACTTGGCCAAAGCACGATGGTGGCTGTCGGCATGCCCGATGATAGTCGGATTGTTCAAGTGATTCTGGATGAAGAGATGCCACCGGGCGGAAGCATCGAAGAAACCGATTTGCAAATGCTCAAAAACTGGATTTCGCAAGGCGCTAAATTCGACGGCGATGATCCAACAGAGAATCTGAGACAACTCGCTCCTGCCCCAAACAGAAATCGCGCCCCGGTGAATATTGCGACTCCAACTGGAAAAGAGACGGTTTCGTTTGGCCTTCACGTGGCCCCGATTTTGATTCAAAACTGCGCCCCATGCCACATTGACAGCAACAACCCGCGAGGCAACTTGAACATGGGAACGTTTGGGCGATTCATACGCGGTGGCGACTCAGGAAGCCCATTTTCGGCTGGTAGTAGCATGGACAGCCTGATCATGCAAAGGCTCACAGCGGCGAATGGATCCAACGTGATGCCTCCTACCGGAAAACTTGACGATCAAACGATTGAGATAGTCCGCCGTTGGATCGACGAAGGGGCTGCCTTTGACGGTGGTGAACCAGGACTCGACACGCGAAATGTCGCAGCGATACGAAAAGCAGATTCTCAAAGCCACGATGAACTTAAAGTCGATCGTTTAGCTAAAGCCGAGGCCAATTGGAATTTGGCAATGCCCGACATCGTACCCGACTCCTTCCATTCGGAAAATTTTTATGTGTTTGGAACCAATGGGATCGACGAACTCGAAGCCGTGAGCGAAATTGCAGAAAAGCTGATTCCAAAAATTCGTTCCAGCCTCAAGTTGCAAGATAACGGCGTCTTCTTGAAAGGCAATTCATCCATTTTTGTGTTCCAACGCCAATATGACTTTAGCGAGTTTGGCACGATGATCGTTCGACATCCTTTACCAAAAGAAATGAACGGTTACTGGGGCTACTCCACGATTGACGCATTCTCTTCACTATTGATCAAGCGTGGCAAGCAGCCTGAGGACGTTCAGGTTTCGTTGGCTCAGCAACTTGCCGCGATTAAAATTGCCTCTCTTTCGCCGGATGTTCCACGCTGGTTTGCTGATGGCGTCGGTTTCTGGGTCGCTGCTAGAACGTTTCCAAGGGACGACGAAGTAAAAGACTGGGATAGCCAGGCCGCGGCCGTGATCGCCGAAATGCAGCAGCCCGATGATTTCCTTGACGGAAAACTTGTCGAACATCAAGCGGCTTTGGTTGCGTATGTATTTGTGAAACAGCTGCGCTTGGATTCCAGTCGATTTACCAAGTTGTTTAAACTACTTCGACAAGAGACGCCGTTTGATCAGGCGTTCAACTTCGCCTACGGAGCTACGCCAAAAGAGATGTTCGGCTCAAATTCCAACCGAAACAGAAATGATCGCCGAAGGAAACGGTAGGTGACGTGGGGTAGCACCTGCCTCACTTGTGCTTGCGCGGCTTCCTTGCCGTTCCGCTGGGTCCGCTGGCTCTTACTTGTTCCCAAGGTAATTCGTTTGATGCGTTGGAATGTTGCTTATCATTTTTGGCAGCGCGAACAGGTTTGCGAGACTTGGAAGTCTTAATCTTTTTGGCTTGTTGGACGCTGACCAAGCCAAATTCCAACAATCTTTGGTCTGGATCGACCATCGAAATCTTAATGCGCACATGGTCACCCAGGCGAAACTCGTTGCCCGCTCGGAAACCCGTCAAAGTTTTTGAAGTTCGATCAAACTGGTATCGATCATGCGGCAGATTTGAAACGGGTAAAAATCCTTCGGCTGGCAAGTCGATCCCCTGAGCAAACAAACCAATCGGTTCGACCCCCGTAACAACCGTCTCCATTTCCATCCCGATTTTGTCGACAAGAAAATTCAACAACTTCAGTTTCGTCAATTCGCGTTCAGCTAATTCGGCGCGCCGTTCCAAATCGCTACAATGTTGCCCAAGCTGGGCCAAATGGTCAAAATCGCTGGAGGGTCGCTTCCCATCGATCAGCGCACCAAGGGCTCGATGAACCACCAGGTCGGGATAACGGCGAATCGGCGATGTAAAGTGGCAGTAAGCGTCGCTGGCCAATGCGTAATGACCGATCTCGCGAGGACTATAAACGGCTTTCTGCATCGCTCGCAGAATCGAGAAATGAATCGCGTGCCGTTCAGGCATATCTTCAGCTTCAGCCACGACTCTCTTGATCTCAAAACGACTCTGCAGGTTATTGCAGTCGATCCCAAGTTGCCGGACAAATCTGGTTAGATCCTTCAGTTTCGCTTCGGAAGGAGCTTCGTGAATTCGTCGAAGTAGATACAGTTTCTGATCGACCATCGCCTGAGCGACTGCTTCATTTGCCGCCAGCATAAACTCTTCTATGACCTGGTGGCTTTCCGTATAATCCTCCGTGTGGGCACCGGCAACCCGACCGTCCTCGTCCAGATCGATCTTGATTTCCGGCAAATTCAAATCGATGCTTCCTCGGTCCATTCTGCGTTTACGCAATTTCATGGCGAGCGTGTGCATTTCGCGAACGAGTTGAAATACTTGTGGCGACAGCCGTTTTCTCCAGGGTTCATCGTTCGCGAGATATTCATCGATTTCCATGTAGTTGAATCGGTGTGCACTTTTGATCGCACCGCGATGCAGATCCGTCGAGACAGGAATGCCGTCTTCTGTGAATTCAATCACGGCTGACATCGTGTATCGAATGCGGCCCGGTTGCAACGAAGCGAGATTATTTGAAATCAACTCCGGCAACATTGGAATGACTTTATCCGGCAGGTACACACTCGTGCCTCTTCGATACGCTTCGTTATCCAAGTCAGATTTGAAAGGAACGAAGTGTGAAACATCCGCGATGTGAACACCCAGCTGCCAATGGCCGTTTTCGATCCTCTTGAGTGATATCGCGTCGTCGAAATCACGAGCGGTCTTGGGATCGATCGTAATGACAGTTTCTTTGGTAAAGTCAGTACGACCGTCTGTGATAACTTCGTCGAAACGTTCCGCTTGCTCCCTGGCATCATCCAGCACCGACTCGGGGAATTCTTCGGGTAGATCGAATTCGCGGATGATCATAAGAGTGTCAACTCCTGGAGCACCGCGTTCTCCAAGAACTTCGACAATCACGCCTTCGCCTTCTTCAGTCGCGGAAGGGAAATTCGCCATTTCAATGACGACCTTGTCGCCGACACGGCAGTTCTTTGCGCCCGCGTCACCCACCAGGATTCCCGATTCAAAAACGCCGTTGTCAACGACCACGACTCCATAGCCCCCGCGTTCCCGATAGGTTCCCACAAACCGGTTAGTCTTTCGCTCGAGCACATCGATTACGCGACCGCTGATCCGAACTTCGGACCCTTTCCGTGTCCGGGAGATCCGGATGCGAACGACATCCAGATTGGAGGCGTCAGCCGTTTTTGTTTTTGGAATATAAATGTCATCGCTGCGATCGGTGACCGTTGAACCTTCGGGAGTTACAAATCCATATCCTGACGAGTTACGTCGAAAGATCCCGATCGCTTCATCGCGAGCGGCCTTTTTTGAGACCTTCATCAACAGGTGTTTTGGCCCCCAAGCCACGCGGCCTTCTCTCACGAGTCGTTTAATGGCTTTCTTTAGAGTGCGTTCGCCATCATCGTCCAATCGCAGTTGTTTGGCGATGACGCGAGGTTTGATGGGATAATAGTCATTCGAATTGACGAGCTCGAGAACCCGTTTCTGCATATCTTTGAAATCAATCATGTCGCAAGTGTAAGACTGTTAACCAAAAATTACTACACGAGGTCGGGTCGACAATCGCGATTAACCGCGTGGGCAACGCCCTCCACGTTTGGACCGGTAAAATGCGGCCCGATAGGCACGCGGTTAAACGAAGGCCACGAAAACGCCTTCATCAGTACCGGACTCATTAACCGGCACCTGTGACGCAGCGTTTAACTTCGCCTCCGAGACTCCGCCATTTGAAAACCGACTCCACGTCATCTCTTGCGACAGAACTGAATTCCATCTCCGATAGAAATCAAAACTGTTTCGACACGGGGGTCATTGGCGAGTTTGAGATTCATTTGGAAAACAGCCTGGGTGCGCTCATCGGGATCCTGATCAACCACGCGTCCCCCCCACAACATGTTGTCGAAAATGATCAAGCCGTTTTGACGGACGTGGGGCAGGGCACTTTCAAAAAACTGATCGTAGAGTGTTTTTTCAGCGTCGACATGAACGAGGTCAAACGGATCGTGTTCCGACAACAACTTGAGCGTTTCGATCGCATCGCCAACTCTCAGCTCGATTTTTTCAATCAAACCGGCTTTGGCCCAATATCTTTGCGCGACCGCCGTCCATTCCTCACTCGCATCAAGGCAGATCAGTTTTCCGTCTTCCGGCAATCCGCGGGCGATGCAAATGGAACTGTGACCGGTAAACGTACCTATTTCGAGAGCCGAACTCACGCCCAGTAACCGCGTGATGATCGTCAAGAATGAGCCTTGTGCGTCCGAGATCTGCATTCCTGCGTCGTCGCCAAACTGCGCGGTTTCGATTCGCAGTTCCTGGAGCAATTTATCGTCGGCATGCGAACGTTGAGCGTTGATAAATTCCACCAGCTGATCGTTGAGCACGTTGTATTTTAAGGTCGAACTCATATCGTTCTCGATCGTCGTTAATCGTGAGAAATTATTTTGCAAATATTAATGGACAGTCGAGAAACATTCGAGTCATCCTGAACCAGCGCAACGCCGTGAAGATCAAGTTTACATTTTCGTTGGATTTCCACGAAGCACCCGAGATTCTTCATTTCGCTCCACTCAACTCAGAATGACTTACTCGTTTGCTCGTTACCGCCTATGGACCGTAGTGGTCGTCACCAATGCAACTAAGGCTTGCCCTTGTAGATCTTGCGTTGCAACGGCGGATTGAAAACAGTCCAGGGACTCTCTTTATTGACGTCTTCTTCAATCAGCTGCCTTACGCTGTGCATCTTCGCGTCGAGGTTATCGAGGTAATGGAGTGCGATTGCTTCCAACGTCATCGGAAGTTTGGGGCTGCCAAATTCGTATTCCCCATGATGACTGGCGATCATGTGCCTCAGCCGATTCGCTGTCTCAACAGGGAATGCTTCGCCGGTCATTTTCTCCGTCTCACGAATTTTTTCGTCCAATATCGTGACACCTTGAATCAAGTGTCCAATCAGTTGACCGGAATCGCTATAGCCAAGATCGGGTTCATAAGTCAATTCTTCAATCTTGCCAATGTCATGAATGAACGCTCCCATTAATAGCAGATCCGGATCGAGCCCTTCGTAGTGCGGTGCAATTCCAAAAGCGAGTTCCATTAACGACAAAACGTGCTCCAGCAAACCGCCTTGATACGCATGGTGGTTCTTGATGCCGGCCGGAGCCATTCTCAGACGCCGCACCAGCTCTTCATCCAACAAAAAACATTCAGCCAGGTTTCGAATGTTCACATCAGAAATCGAACGCAGTAGTTCAGCCACCCGGGCGACCATCTCATCGACCTTCACCGTCGACAGAGTTACAAAGTCGGACTCGTCGACGTCGGCCTTTGTGTATTTGTCGATGCCTTTGGCCAGAATCTGCATCCCACCGTTGTACAGCTGAGAAGTGCCGGTGACATGGATGTAATCTCCATTCTGGAATTGCTCGTAATGTTTTTGCGTCGCGTTCCAAAGCATCGCAGTAATCGTACCGGTTTTGTCACTCAACCGTACTTGAAGATACAGATTTCCATTGCGGTTTGGACGGAGCTGCTTCTCAGAAGCCAAAAAAACTTCGTCAACGGCTTCTCCGTCGGCCAGCAGGTTAACAAAACGGCGACTCATACTATTCTCGATGGGGACAAAACTTTGATGCGGTAAATTCTAAAATCGCAATGACATTCTATCAATCGTGGCACTGACGGTGTTTACGGCAACCGTAAACGGCCGATATTCTGTCGACTAAATCGCATCCTGATCAACGGATCGTTATAATCTCTTAAAGAAATTGGCACTGATGATTTTTCGAGATGCAAAGTTTTTTGTTGTCGAAACGTTAGCTGGAACGGAGAAAACCATGAAGACACGTTTTAAAATAGGACTGCTCTTGCTTGTGTTGCTGGCGGTCGCGTTTTATATGTTTCAAATGCCCCATAAGGGCTCCGCAAATCGCCTACTCGCGCAAGACAACGATGAAAAGCTCCCTTTAACTGAAGACGGTTTCATCGACTATCTGGAAATTACCAACCGAAAGCTCCGACAAAATGTTACGGTCGACAACAACATCGTGGTTGATGCGGTTCGAGCCTTTGGAACTGCACGCCATCTGCCAGACGAAATCAAAGAATCCTTTTTGAGTTTGCTCGGTAACCCTGACATTCCTGAAGAGGCTCTCTATCAGGACGTCCAGACATGGGCAAGAGAGAATCCTGATTATGAAGTCGACATAGAAAACTTAGTGGAAGAAGCCAACCTTTGCTACGGGACTCCGTGGAAGGATGACGAGCACCCGATGATTGCCGATTGGCTGGAATCGCACGATTCGCAGCTTGACGGATTCGTCAACGCTTCCAGGAAGCCCTACTATTATCACCCTCTTTGTGAGAAAGACGGAGTCGTCATCGGAGCGCTGCTGCCTTATGCCCAAATGATGCGTGAAATGGCCCGGGGACTGAGCCTGCGGGCAATGAATGAACTTCAAAAAGGTAACGTCAAGGAATGTCTTCGAGATCTTGGCGCAATTCGGCGTTTGGGAAAATCGATGGACCAGGGAGGTACGCTCGTCGAAAACCTGGTGGGCTACGCAATGATTGGTATTGCATTTAAAGCTGAACGGAACGTTTTGGACGAGCTCGCCAACGGCGCAGAACTATCTGCCCAGGAAATTGAGACTTACCGCAAAGTCATTCGTGAAACATCAGAATTGAATACGCTCGCAAACACGATGCGTGGCTGTGAAAGTACATTTATGCTGGATTGCATTCAACGGTTGGAACGCGGAAATAGTGCCGATTATATCTCCGCGATCGGAATCTCGGGACCAGATAATTCCTGGCTGTCCAGAACATCTTCGGTGCTTTCGCCTTTTACCGACTGGGAGATCGTGGCCCAACGGTGTCAAAAATTCTCAGCGCAGATTTCGGAGGCGCTGGAAATCGAGGACGATCAACAACGGCGCGTTGCGCTTCAATTGGTTGAACAAGAACTTGAGAGCAAAGAACTTCAAGCGAACAAAGCCACGACAATCGCATTTAAACTGGTAGCCGGCGCCCGCAGCAGGGGCGAATTCACTGCTGACATCCTACTGTGTATGTTGTCTCCCGCCGTTATGCAGGTCGACAATGCCAGACTAAGAACGGTCTCATACGAAATCTCCGATTTGGGATTCGCATTGGAGCTTTATCGACAAGAACACGGCCAATTCCCAAAGAATCTGGATGCCTTGAAGCCCAGTTTTCTAAAGTCGATTCCCCTGGACCGATTCCTTGGCGATCCCATCAGCTACCGTAGCGAGAGCGACGGGTACCGAATCTGGAACGTGGGTGGCAATCGAATCGATGAACAGATTGATTCGGATGACAAATTAATTGAGTGGGACGAGAACGAACCTGAGTCTTACCGAACGACGGACGACACATTCATCGATGTCCGAATTAAATAAAAATCGAACGCCGATGGGTTGGGGAGCTTCAAACCTGAATTGAGTAGTTCGTAGTACCGGCTTTAGCCGGAAATTCCGCCTGAAGGCGGGACTACAAACCTGTCGTTTCGGCTTTTTGCATCAACAGACCATCGCGGCGCGCGATTAGCCTGTTCAACGCAATAAAACAATCCAATTCTAGCGGCTCGTCAGGCCGCCAAAAAAAATTGCGTTGTTAAACACTCGGCTACTTCCGCGCCAGAACCCACGAAAGTTTGGGTTGTCGGACATCAAAATGACCCGACCCCGACCAAGCGGATAAACGACAACGCTTGCCGCCCCCTTGAATCGTTCGACGTTTTCGGCGGAGCAATACCCAGCTAACAACGGTTTCTCTGAGTTATAAACCAAAGGATTCGCAAACGCATTAGATGAGGGCTTCAAAAACTGCGCATGATTGCGGAACACAGGTAAATGGTTCTTGGTCAACCCGTAAGCCAGCGGGTGAGTCAAATCGACATCGGCCCTAATTATCGCTCCACTGATTCGCGCCAGGGCCCGCTCGGCAGGTGCGGTGTCAAACAGCTTTTGAATCGTTTCTGGTTCATCGGCAAGTTCTGCTTCGGGGAGTCGCTCGAGTTCTTGATTGCCCGTCAGTTGGCCACCGACAAATCCGGCTGCACTGCCCACTGCAACAATCGTTCCGCCAGATTGAGCAAACTGCCGAAGTTTTTCCCACTCGCCCTCAGTTAAGCCTGCGTAGCGACCGTCGGGAAAAATCAAAGCCGTGTATTCGTCGAGGTCAGCCCGGGAGAGTAACGTGTGCTTAATCATAGTAACGGGCAAACCGATCCGCGTATCGAGATTATGCCAGATCTCTCCCGCACCGTATGCCGATACGGGCCGACCCGTCAGCATCGCCAGTTCAGGCTTCTTGACGACAGGAAAATTGTTACTCCCAAGGTCAATTCCACCGGGAGTCAATCCGGTTTTGACCGCCGTTAAACTGACTCCTCGTTTTGCCGCGTTTTTGAGTGCTGACTTGATGAATGGTATTCTCGGTTTCTGAATACCAAGCGGAATCTGGAGTGTCCCGAAGCCAAACGAGGCCTGTTCTTCGTCACCGTATTTGAATGGCTTTCTGGCAACCCGGACTTTTACGTCACGCTTTAGTAATTGAGCCAGCAATCGCTGGGCTCCGTCATCGCGCCAATCAATCAGATATGCAACATCGTCATCGGCAAACGTAATCTCGGATTGGGAGACCCGTTTTTGTTTAACTGGTGTTAACTTTTCTGGACTGATGGCCTTGTTGATCGCCTTCTGATTCAATCCATAGGCCAACGGTAGGGTCCAACTGGAAACGTCGTAGAATACGTTCTCGCGAAAATTCGTTCTTCGCATCAATAACGACTTCAAAAATCGATACTCGGCCTGCTTGGCTGGAACGATCAATGTCCAACGGGGATCAAACGTATCGTCGCCGTAATTCAGCTCGTCCTTCAACCAATAACACCGAATATCGTGGCGTAGCAAAACACTTGCCAAGGCCTGCAGCCTAGACCGATTGTGCGGACACGAAAAAACGTAGGTTTGCTTTTTGGCATCGGCTCCCATTCGCTGAGACTCGGTATAGAACTGCTGCTTGTATTCGTGCAACTCCTGTCTGAGGTCGACCGTTGCCTTGAGACTCGATAATGACGTTGCAAATTGGTTGGCGATCGTGTCATGAAATTTTAACACACCATCTTGATTCTGTTGAACATGACCGCGCGAACTGGCCTGCTCAAACAGGATCCCCACTGCACCGTGCAAATCGGGATACGTTGAACCTTTACCCATATAAAAGTCGTCAAAACCTTCCTTTGTAAAATACAAGGAACCTCGGTTATCGAGTGCGCGGGCATGGTATTCACCAAACTTGTTGGTGAGCTCGACGTTTTCCATGGGCGTCAACGGATTCTTGCGTTCGGGAACACCGGGCTGGAAAAAGTAAGTTGAATTCGTTCCCATCTCGTGATAGTCAAGTACAACATTGGGCTTCCATTTGTGATACCAACGCATGCGTCCTTGACTCTCCGGATGCACCAAAGGTAACCAATCACGATTAAGATCAAACCAGTAATAGTTCACGCGCCCGGGTGGCCACTGTTGATTGTGCTCGGCGTGCTGCGGATCCGGGTTGAGGATACGTCCGCGATAACGGTTGGCCCAGTTAGCAAATCGATTAAATCCATCCGGATTCAAACAGGGATCAAGCAACACAACCACATCGTTTAAGAGCTTCTCAATCTCCGGGCCTTGAGCCGCAGCCAGATAGTGGGCCACCAACGGCGCACAATTCGTCGCACTTGATTCATCGCCATGAACGCCGTAGCCCATGTTGATGATGGCCGGCAGGTTTTCAATGTCGACCTTAGCGTTGTTCGGATTGGTTAGTTGGCGCGACTGTTGTTGGATCTTCTTGATGTGCTGATGGTTGGCTGGACTGGTGATGGTCAGCAGTAACAACGGTCGTCCGCCGTGAGTCGTGGCATATTGGGCGATCGAGACTCGATCTGAGACTTCAGCGAGCCGGTTCATGTAGCTGACGATCTGTGCATGTTCGAGATGGCGAAATCCTACTTCAAAACCGAAATGCTGTTTGGGAGTGGGAATGGACTTATTCCAATCCACTTCTGTCGGCCAGAACGTTGTTGGACTTGACTTTGATTTGGCCTTTTCCGCTGCTTGTGCAGGGCAGGGGTCCGCAGAACCAACGCTCGTTGCGATCAAGACAACGACCAAGGCGAAATATTTGCTGGCGAAGGGATCACGCGAAAAATGTTTTTCCATTTGGAAAGTTCCATTAAGATCCTGAGTTCCGAACCAATTTTGCACGAATCACTCATTATAGTTGGACGATGCCCACCTCGTCGTTCCACCTACCGCAAAAAACAAAGGCGGCCTAAAATGCGCCGTTCTCGTAGTCACCCGTTCAGAAGGAAATCATGAGCAAAAGCGGAATCTCTCCACGACGCGACGAAAACTATCCCGAATGGTACCAGCAGGTCATCAAAGCAGCCGATATGGCCGAAGTTTCGCCGGTTCGTGGCTGCATGGTGATCAAGCCCTGGGGATACGGCATCTGGGAAAATATGCAGCGTGTTCTCGACAAAATGTTCAAAGACACCGGTCATGAGAATGCGTACTTTCCAATCTTCATTCCAAAAAGTTTTCTGGAACAAGAAGCCGAACACGTTGAGGGTTTTGCCAAGGAATGCGCCGTTGTGACCCACCACCGGTTGGAAGCGGGCGCCGACGGTGGATTGGTTCCGGCAGGGCCGTTGGAAGAACCGCTCGTCGTCAGACCGACATCCGAGACGATTATCGGCGTCATGTTTGCCAAATGGATTCAGTCCTATCGTGACTTGCCTTTGTTGATCAACCAATGGTGTAACGTCGTTCGCTGGGAAATGCGGACACGGTTGTTTTTGCGGACCGCCGAATTTCTTTGGCAGGAAGGACATACTGCCCACGCCACGAAAGAAGAGGCATGGGAAGAGACTCGTCGCATGCTCGACGTCTACGCTGATTTCGCCGAAAACTTTATGGCCATGCCGGTTATTAAGGGAGAAAAAACGGTTGGCGAGCGATTTCCGGGTGCGGATTCGACGCTGACAATCGAAGCCATGATGCAAGATCGCAAGGCCCTTCAATCTGGAACGTCGCATTTCCTGGGACAGAACTTTGCCAAGGTACAAGAAATCAAATTCCAGGATCAATCCGGTAATGAGTCATTTTGCTGGACAACATCGTGGGGGCTCTCAACGCGGATGATCGGTGCTCTGATTATGTCGCACAGCGATGACGATGGACTTGTTTTGCCTCCAAAACTGGCGCCAAAGCAAATTGTCATTCTTCCCATTATTCGAAAAGACTCCGATCGAGCGACCGTGATGGAGTACTGTCAGTCACTTCATGAGGAGTTGAAAGAAATCGACTATCACGGTCAAAAGCTAGGCGTAATTCTCGACGATCGCGACTTACGAGGTGGTGAAAAGAAGTGGTTCCACATCAAACGCGGCGTGCCGATTCTCGTCGAAGTCGGCCCTCGTGACATTGAAAGTGGCAGTGTATTCGTCGGTCGTCGCGACCAACCTAAGTCAAAAGGGGTAGCCCGAGACGAGTTTGTGGCGACGATTAATCAAACGTTGGATGATTTTCAACAGACGCTGTATGACAACGCGTTAAAACTGCGGCTGGACAACACCAAATCGATAGATTCCCTCGATGAATTCACAGCCTTCTTCACACCCAAGAACCAGAAAAATCCAGAGATTCACGGCGGCTTCGCCGAGTGCCATTTTGTGGATACTCCCGAAGCGGACGAGATCTTGAAGCCGTTGAAGGTGACGCCTCGCTGTATTCCGCTCAATCAGGAACCGGTTGAAGGTAAATGCATCTTCACAGGACAATCCACCAATCTACGCGCGGTCTTTGGTAAGTCGTATTAGATCGTTTCGAAGTTTGGGAAAGCAGCACAAGTCATTCTGAAAGAGCTTTAGCGACCGAAGAATCTCACAATAAATCCGAGAGATCCTTCACCTCGCTCCACTCGGTTCTGGATGACAATTTCGTTTCCGGGGATTCAACGCCAGCTGAATCAAAAATCATTGCTGCGCTCCGTTAGTCCAATCCTGCAACAAAATCGAACTCCAAATGGGAATCGTTCAGAATCATCGGCCGGTAATCTTGATTGCCGCCGTCATCAGTCGATACGAACAAGCCTTTGACTGGTCCCACGAGCAGCTCAAATCCAGATGGGGAGACACTTGCCTTGAAAGCACTCGGTTTGATTTTGTGGAAACCGATTTCTATGAGTCCACAATGGGCAGGGGCTTAAAAAAACAGTTCTGGGCTTTTGAAAACCTGATCGATCCGGCTGACATCGCATCGACCAAGCTGACGTCGAATGACCTTGAAGCTCAATTTGCCGAATCAAACTCGCTCCCCGAAGAACGACCACTCAATATCGATCCGGGGTATGTCACGGAAGCGAAACTGGTACTGGCAACCACCAAAGACCGCGACCATCGAATCTATCTGCAACACGGAATTTTCGCCGAGGTCACCCTGCATTACCACAATCGACTGTGGCAATCCTCACGCTGGACGTATCCCGACTATCAGCGAGCGGACTTTCAAGAGTTTTTTTCCGAGTGCCGACAACTTCTCCGACAAAAATACCGTAGTGAATGAATGAGGCAGTTGCATCAAACGCGGTGCATTGCCGATACTGGATGGAGATAACTTTCCCAAGAGAATTAAATGAAGGCGTTCAAGTACATTTTGCTTTGTATCATCGTTGCCGGATTGGGATTGATCCCCGCCTACATCTTTCACAAGTACGAAGTTCTCACAATTGACGAGCGATTTTACTGGGAACAGTGGAAACAGACCGACGAAGGCAAAACCGGGCCCAAGCTGTTTACCGCCGCGGATACCGTGATCGATTTCGGTATGATTGATCCGACGCAAGATTATTCCCACGAGCTTATTTTAGAAAACGTGGGCGACCAAATTTTGGAAGTGTGGGTAGAGCCGAATCCTGATAGCGTTGTCAAAGTCGATTTGACCGAAGAGAGGATCGAAATCTTCGGCCGTTCGAGCTATCCAATCATGATTAGCCTGGAAGGGAAAGAAGTCACGGGGGACGTCAGCGAGATCATAACGATCAAATCGAACGACGTGCGGCCCAACCATGAAACGCTGGAAATCAAGGTGACTGGCTCGCTGAGTAGGTAATCAGACGCGAATTGGTCCAAACGAGCAAATATCAGCAAGGGAAAGAAAACGGGTACCAGCGATGAAGATTTAACGTCCTCCCAGACTACGAATCCACCCGCTCGGCCTAGGCAACGTTTATTTAATGGCTTTTGCCGCAAGAACAGTAGGTCCGTTTGTCCCAAACGGACAGAAACCGGCCGGTGCGAGTCTGGGGCAGACTCGCCTACTGATTCAATAAACGCTACCTAGCAAAATATCTGGCCGAGATGGCGCAAAACCGGCCCCAAGTGTCGTCCTAAATCGTGTGGCCGCCGTCCATCGAACTATCTTCGCCAGATAAATGGGTGCAAGGGTTTGGAAAATCGTCGGTAATAAAACGTGTCCGACGTTGCCATTTACCCATGACGCCAAGATCGTTATTCTTTCTAATTATCGAGCGTTGGAACGGATTTCAGGATGCTGATAGCAATTCTTCGCTACTTAATTTCTTAGTCACGACTTTTTTGCGATTTAGGGCAATTCCCATGAGTTCTCCATGGAATACCACAAGATTGTACACGGCCGTTTTCGTGGTTGTTGCGACCATTGTTGTTTACGGTTGCGATGTGCCTGTTTCGATGTTGTCGAGTCCCTTTGGAACCAATAATACGATGTTGCCAGGAGACTCTGGGCCTGGTTCTGCCTCTCTTGACGACGAGGATTCGAAAGAAAATCCGCCTTTGCCTCCCGCTGAGGAACTCGTCAAAGACTGGGATAAACCCGACGTAACATTATTTATCACGGGTCGACAACACGGATATATCGAACCCTGTGGATGCACCGGATTGGAAAACCAAAAAGGCGGACTGATGCGACGTCACAGCGTTCAAAAATTGCTGCGGGATCGCGGCTGGGACCTGGTATCGATCGATGCCGGCAATCAGATTCGTCGTTTCGGTCAACAACCTGTCATCAAAATCCGCAAGACGTACGAAGCACTTTGCGAGATGGAATATGACGTAGCCGGTTTTGGTCCTGACGATTTGAAGATCCCCACCATTGAACTCTTACAGTCGATGATCAACGCGCCTTCGAACGGCCAGAATCCTTTCACCTGTGCTAACCTGTATTTGTTTGGTGATCCTAGCCAGACCAACCAATTTCGTGTGATCCAAAAAAACGACCGGCGAATCGGGGTCACCAGTGTGTTAGGGAATGAGCATTTCGAAGACCTGAAAAACCAGGATGACCTGACCTTGGTTGATGCGAAACAGGCATTGGAAAAAGTTGTCCCCCAGATGCGGACTCAGCAATGTGATCTCATGGTCTTGGTTGCTCAAACAAGCGAAGAAGACGGTATCGAACTGGCGAAACAGTTTCCAGTTTTTGATCTCTTGGTAACGACCAGCGGTGCCGGCGATCCGTGGCTACTACCTCAGCAAATAAAGACTGGAGATCATACAACTCAAATGATTCAAGTTGGTGTTAAAGGAATGTACGTTGGTTTGGTGGGGCTTTATGTTGGCGCCGGCGGAAAGCGTATCAAGTACGAGCGAGTCGCCCTCGATCACCGCTTTAAAGATTCGCCAGAAATGATGGATATGTTCGCGCAATACCAAAAAGAACTTGAAGCGCTCTATTCCGCTGGTGACAACCAGGACATTCGGCCGCGTCCACATCCTTCGGGATTTAAATTCGTTGGGTCGGAATCGTGTAATGAGTGTCACGACGAAGAGTACGAAATCTGGGCTGACGGTGTTGAGCTGGACGGCAATGCGCCCCATTTCAAAGCTACCGCCGACATCGTCAAGCCGCCAAATGATCGAGGCGCAATCGCTCGTCACTTCGATCCGGAATGCATCAGTTGCCACGTGACCGGTTGGAACCCACAGAATTTCTACCCGTATCAAACCGGATTCATCAATGAGAAAAAAGATGTGTTGCTGCACGGTAACGGCTGTGAAAACTGTCACGGGCCGGGATCGGGACACATTGAAGCCGAACAAGAGAACGAGGACCAAAAGCGCATCGAGGAGATGCGAGTTGCCATGCGCTTAACGTTAGCTCAGGCAAAAGCGGAAGCGTGTATGGAATGTCACGATGTTGATAACAGCCCCGATTTCTCCGCCGACGGAGCCTTCGAGGAATATTGGGAACAAATCAAACACGGCGAAGATCAATAGTTGCCCAACATCTGTCTCAATCCAAACAGCGGGTGAGCGATCACCCGCTTTTTTTGTCTCAATTGTGTTTGTGGCGCTGGTCGTAAAAGTTACCTGATTGAATTCAGCTCATCAGTTAACTCTAATTGGGATGCACTTGAATTCAGGAGATTCCCATGGCCATTCGAACTTCTCTCAATCGTCGTCATTTCAT
>JAHEJI010000072.1 GCA_024638965.1 Planctomycetaceae bacterium | reverse complement strand
GGCAAAAACCAAGGCAAATGCGCCGCTTCCAGGCCAAAAGCGACATTATTTGCCGCATCACGATCGAGGCAATCGACCTGACCCAGAAGAGGTTATTTGTCTTTGCTCGAAAACTAGCTAAAATATCTCCGATTCTTACCGGTATATTCCTTGACCGGGTTAATCCTGAAATACTCCCGGTCATACGGCTTGAATTAATTGTTATTGCTATGAATCAACATCGCCGCAAACCACTGAAATCAGGCGACGTGTATCCTGCTCACGTCTTGCGTGATGAATACGGCATGAATGCCGACAACCGTCCTTACTTCAACGTCATCGTTGAAGATGTGCCGGATTCCATTCGCGAGTTGATCCCGTATGTGGAGCGTTGGGCCATCCCTTGCGATGTCACTCGTGGCGATTACTTCGACAAACAGCCCGATGAAGACATTGCCGACTTCTACCACACGGTGCTCCCGTTCACTGACCAAATCAAGGCTTGGCTCGACGAGCAACCGGAAGATGTCGGCGATTGGTCTGATGCCGCGATACACTATATGTATTTCCTGAAAGCACATGCTGAAGCGTACCAACCCACGGAAGAAGAACTGGAAGCTCGTGCCAAACGGCACGCCGAATGGCAGCATCAGCGAGCATACAAAACTGCGGTCACGGAATCTGAAGAAGCGTTTCGATCGAAAGACTACGCACGAGTTGTTCGGTTGCTGTCGCCCTTCGAGGCCGAACTCGAGAAGATACAAGCTGCAAAGCTCACACTAGCCCGAAAAAAGCAATAACAATCCGTTGCACACGGAGCCGCGGACCGCGCGGTTTGGTGAGATCAACGTCGTTGGCCGCGGGCCCGGTGAACATTGCCGTTAGATTTCAATACGTTTTTTTATCCGACTCAAATGCGTTCGCAATGTAAAAACGATGCAGCATGTTCCCCTTCGTAAGTCGCTTGGCTTTGCTCGCGTTGTGAGCACTTTGTTCTTCGCTGTACTTTGCGTCGGAAGCATTGCCCTTTGGGTACGTAGCTACTACTACGCCGACAGAGGTATGTTTTGTGTCCTTCCAGGTCAACACGTCGCGTTCCACGGAGGTTGTGGGCGCATGTGTGTCTGGTTTGAACATTCAGCAGGAACTCGATGGTATGACTGGCACTCGAATCCAATCCGCGAGAGAATCTCCCCAGCCGCTGAGAATCGAATCCCAATTTTCCATCTAAAGGTTTTTTGGCCTACGATGACACGACTCTATATCGCACACTGGTTCATTGTTGTGGTGACAGCAACAGTCGCCTCCGCTCCTTGGGTGCCACGGAAAGTGTCACTTCGTGGGCTAATGATCGCTGTGACGGCATCCGCCATGATGATTGCACTGGTGGCCTGGATCGATCGTACCTTTTGACACCAAGATGTCGGATAAATCGGGTAGCCGCCACCGCTGCCGGAGGCCCTCCCCACACCAGCTAGGCTAGAGTCGGAACGTTTGATTCAGCCACCACAGAATCCGCGCTCCGATCGATCGGTTGCGACTGGCACGAATTCGGGCCTGGCCGCCGATACCGATTTTTAATTCGTTCGCCTCAACTTCACTGGACTCAAGCGAAATCGGCACGCGGGCGTAATACTGAATATCGGCTTGCTGATGAGCGGCAACCATTTCGGCAACAAGGTCAGGCAGCCGTGTTTGCTGCATCGTCGGATCTGACGCAATGTTGTAGTCCTGCCGATCCATCGATCGATCGGCGACGCCAATCGATTCGACTTCCGTTTCAATCACATAATCGGGACGTGCGTACAGCTTGACGCGAGCCTTTTGTCCAACATCGGCGAACTTGATTTGATCCTCAGTCAGCAAGACGACAGCATACCACTGCGAAAGATCGGCAACTTCACAAAATCTTTGTTGCTTGACGGCCAAAACTTTGTGATTGCGTCCCGTCAGAAACGACTCGTTATCCGTCAAAGGATTTTCGTCCCCTTGCGCGCTTGGATGGCGATACGGCACAGCCAACACGGTGCCCGCAATTTTACTTTTCAACACCAAACGCTCCTGTCTGGCGTCCATCCAGGCGATCAGCTTTTGTAACTGCCGAATTTCAGATTGCACGATCGCCAAGCTATCAATTAAGCCCCCCCCTGCGATAATCGTATCGCGATCGCTGACTTTCTGATCAAGACGACTCTTGGCCTCATTAAGAGCAATTTCCAATTCGACGTTGTTGAGAATTGCTAAAACCTGATTGGCTTTGACTTCGTCACCTTCTTTGGCCCGGCATTCGTCGAGAATACCGTCTTCTTGGACGTATACGGTGTCAAGGTTTTTGGGCACGACGATGACCGAGCAGCGAAGGTTGTGCGGGAGGGGCACCAAAAAAAACAGGCCCAAAATAGTCAACGCAATCAAACCAATAATCGAAAACCTTGCTTTTTCCACTTGATGCATCCGCCCTGGAACTGACATGTATTTGTAAAGTTTGTAACACGGCATCACGAGAATGCCAATTAACGAAAAGGCTGCGATCCCAATTCCAATCGACTCGAGGCCGTACGGCTCAAGCCAACGCATCAGGAACGTCAGAATTGCGAACAGAATAAACCAGCGATAAAGAAAAGCTGCCACGGTGAACATCGCGAACGCGAGAGGTCGATTGCTTGGCATAAGCTGATCATCTGGAATCTCAAGCCCAAGCCAATGTCGACCCAGCAGCGTTGTCAGTGCCTTCGTCGATTTCTGTTGCAGATTTGGAATCTCAAGCACATCACTCATGATGTAATAACCGTCGAATCGCAGCAACGGGTTACCGTTAAAGAGAATCGTGCTCACCGAACTGATCAACATGACTTGCAGACAGATTTCCTGAATCATACCCGGCTGAACGAACCACCACAGAAACGTCGCGATGGTCGCAAGGATGAGTTCTACATACATTCCCGCGGCACCAATCGCCGCGCGGTGCCACTTGTTTTCCAGCCGCCAACTATCAGAAACGTTACAGTACAGACAGGGAGTCAAGACGAGCAGCATAAATCCGATTTCATGGCATTCTCCCCCCAGCCGTTTGCAGGAGAGTCCGTGTCCGAACTCATGGCAAATTTTTGTAACGCAGAGAACTCCCACAAACATCCACCAGCGACGCGGATCAAAGAATTGATCAAAACCTGGCAACCGCGACTGAAATTCGGCGAAATTCATCAATACCGACAGCAGCGCAATCATCCCTAAAACGCTAAAGATGATCACGGCTGGTTTCGTGAAGAGCCACCACGTCCAGTTGATCAGCCAATTGAGAATTCGCTCAGGATCAAACCCGCGATATCGAATCGCAAGAACGTTGGACATCTGTCCGAAGCGTTCCATCGCCAGGTTTTTTCGGCCACGTTTGAGTAGTTCGATTCCTTGCCCCGGCACGTCTGAAATGACCAATCCATCTCGATGAAAACGGGTCAAAAGTTGTTGCAGCTCGTTACGGGTGATTCGTTTCGGCGCATGCTCTACGTGGTAACTGTCGATGATCTCGTCAATTGACTTGTTACCGTCAAGAAAACGCAGGATGTAGAAAACGTGCGGCGGGAACTGAAAATACTTTTGCCCGAGCGGTTCTTTGACTACCCAATACTCAACGCCCTGATACGATTGCCGAGCAAAAGTCAGATCGGCGCGCATTTTCATCCGAACCGGCGGTCCAGACGACTTCGTTTGCGGGGCAGGGATAATCGACACAACCCGCCCCTAGAAGAAGACTTTTGTGCGGAGATAATCGATCACTTGATAGAACCAGACAAACCCCATCGGTTCACGACCACAAATAATCTTGGCGGTAACGCCGGCTCCGGGTCGCAAGTCGCGAACATTAATGTTGCTATCCTCGGTGTCGATATTCACAATCGCGCGAAATTCGGGAACCCCGGCGTCCGACATTTCCGCTCGATTGGCCACCCTGATTAATGTGCCCTGAGCCCGCGAACTGGCGTTCGTTCCCAGTACAAACTCAACCGGCAAAGGCTCGCCATTATTTTCGGTCATCGCCGAAGTAACGTAACCGATTTTGTTCTGCGGAATGCGCAGTTCAATTTGCCATTGACTGTTCGTATCGGCAATTGACAAAACCAGCTGGTTCATACTGCGTGGCAAATCAGCAAGCCGCCGTTTCGGTTCCCAAGTCGTGATTATTCCATCAACCGGGGCAACCACTTTGAGTTTTTCTGATTTTTTCGCCAGCGTTGCGAGCTTTTCTTCATAGTAGCGCAGTTGATTGGTCAACTTGTCACTTTCGCCTCCCAGCCTTGCCGATTCTTCCTGGTCCTTGAAAATCCCTGAAGAAAGTCGCGCATTAATCGTCTCAAGTTCGGGTTTGATTGAGTCAATCGCACTCAGCGTATCCGAAATTTCCATTTCCAGGTCGTAGTTCCGCATTTCGACCAACAATTGGCCTGTTTCGACAGCCTCGTTTTCGGCAACATAAATTGTTTTGATAATGCCGTCGGTTTGTGCAAATAAGTTGCGCCGTATTTCCGGCTGCATCACTCCGTCGACTTTCATTTTTAACGGAGCCTGGTAAAAAATTAACGCTAACAACAAGATCCCAAAGGCGGCCAAACCGGTCATCGTTTTGGCCTGGTGATCCCGAAACAGAAATTTTCTCAACTGCCCAAGTTGCCGCCACAGAGGCAACATGAATACCTCGGAATATTGACGGGAATTGTCCAACGCCAAAACCGCTTGTGAAACTGCCATCTGGGACAGATCATGGACTTGATCTTCTTTTACGTCCGCGTCAAAAAACTCGATGATCAAAGCGCCCAGTTTTTCTGGTTTATCTTTTTTGCGTTTATCCATTTCCAAATCAGGCGTATCCGGGGGACGCTTGATCAGGGGCAATACCGCGAGCGTGCGGCAGTGCGATTCATCAAGATAGTCGTTGATTTGATCGGCAACCTCGGGCGCGATACCTTCCGTATCACCAATAACCCAAAACGGTGTATCAGCGGATACACTCGAAGTTGCAACATAACCCAGTTTGCGAACCACATTGGCTCGATTGTCGAAACGATCCTGACTGCTGATCGCCGTAACCTTGCATTTACTTCCGTTCCAACGAGCAACGCTGGCGCGGTCAGACTTTAATAACCGGCGCGCCTCGTTTGCAATCGCAAAACAAGTTTCTTTGGAGTCCAACGATTTGTGGACCTCGGTGATGTATTCGATCTTGTTATTCCAAGTGCTGGCGTCAACCGTCAGCCTTGCCAAATCTTGATGCTCGTGCCAACGGGGAAAGAGCTGGGCGATCTGCGCGAGAAAGCGAAGATACCCCTCCTGCGCTGATGCAGAAATATCGTTACGTTGAAGCAACTCGATCGAACCGCAACAATTTTTCTGACGATCCAACACGGGCGAAAACAGCATCAAATAAGCCGTCTGACCGGTTTCGCCTTCGTTCTCGTCGTCGCTGGGAAGAGAATGCGACGGCAAACTCATGGACTTTTCATTGTTGATCACTTCCAGCACAAGATTACTGTGCTGTTGTGCGTTGGGGGCAATCGTCTCTGCAAGGCGACCAGCGGCTTTGTGAGTGACGGTTGGTGTACCTCCACCGTTGATCTGCCAGAGTAATGCTCCATGGGCCCCCGTTAATTGAACCACTCGACTGAGGACTTCTTGGCAAAACTGGTCAAAGCTCTGCTCGGTGCGGGTCATTTCGCTCAACTGGCGAATCGTCTGACGCACTTCGGCCTTGACTTCGTCCGCTGTGTAACTAGATCCGCCGGATGCCATGAGATGCTCAAAATGATGATTGTGAGAATTGAAGTCAGCCGCTCGAACGAGGCTGCTGTAGGTCGTTTATTGTAGGATTGTCTCGGATAAGTTCAAACGAAACGCTAATCAAAATTGTCGAGAATCGGGTCCAAACCCATCTCTCTCTGCGATTTGGCGACCTGCTTCTCATTATACATAAGGATCTTGCGAGACCGGTAATGTTGATTCTCAACCTTGTGTTGTGCGCGTTTCATGATCTTGATCCACCATTCGTCTGGGCGGGATTTGCCGGTTTTGACGTATCGATCCGCGGTCGCTTTCCCGAAAGCCGTCTCCAAGAGCTGGTCATCGTAAGCAATAAACTGTTGGACTGAGCCTGGATCGCCTTGCCGAGCACAACGACCAAACAGCTGTTGATCAATCCGGCTGGACTGATGAAGTTCTGTGCCGATCACGTAAAGGCCACCTAGCTCTTTTACTTCATCGGAAATCGTAATATCGGTTCCACGACCAGCCATGTTGGTTGCGACGGTGATTCGACCCTTTTCCCCAGCCCGAGCAACGATTTCGGCTTCACGCTCAATCTGCCGAGCGTTCAAAACTTCGTGTTCGATGCCCCCAGCTGAAAGCAGACTCGACAGTTTTTCCGATTTGGCGATCGACCGGGTGCCGACGAGAATCGGCCGTCCGATCGCGTGAACCTCCTTGATGTTATTGACGATCAAATTCCATTTCGAATCTTCATCCGCCGCAACGATAGTCGGCTCTTCTATTCGTACGCTTGGCCGGTTGGGAGGGACGATCGATACGGGCATGCGATAGATTTTTCGAAATTCCTTGGAGGAGCTGGCCGCAGTACCGGTCATTCCGGCCAACAGCGGAAATCGACTGACAAACGCCTGAACCGTAATCTTGGCAGACGTGTTGGTATCCATCGTTATTTCGACATCTTCCTTGGCCTCGATCGCCTGGTGAATTCCGCGACTCCAGCGACGACCTTCAGAAATTCGCCCGGTCGCCTCATCAACAATCACCACCTCGCCTTCCCGGACGACGAAGTCGCGATCATTTTTGTAATCGCGGTCAACCTGGATCCCCCGTTCCATAAAGTCGTACATTTCCAGAAGTCCGACTCCGGCCAGAATCTCCGGTTTTGGCAACGCTCGCACCAGCGACGTTCCCTCCGGAGTCAAGTCAACTTTGCGTTTTTCACGGTCATACCAATAGTGTTCGTCTTCAACAAATTCAGGAGCCGATCTCGCCGTCCAGCTGTAAAGTTCTCTTTGCTGTTCATGCGTCGAATCATCTTCGGCAGAACTGATAATTAACGGAGTACGGGCATCGTCGATCAAAATACTGTCCGCCTCATCGATCAGAATGAAGTGTGGTTTTCGATGAACCGGCTGGGCTGCCGCCGGCGCTGCAGCGTCACCACCAAACCACATTTTCTGTTGCTCTTGTGTTCTTAGTTGCGAGTGGTCTCTAAGAAAATCAAAGCCAAACTCCTTCATGGTTCCATAGGTGATATCGCACTTGTACGCGGCCCGTCGTTGCTCGCGTGCCATTTCCGTTTGGATGACTCCGACCGTCATGCCCAGGGTTTGATAGATGGGCTGCATCCATTCGGCATCTCGACGAGCCAGATAATCGTTGCTGGTTGCCAGCAATGTTCCGCGTCCTTGTAACGCATGGATGAACATGGGCAATGTTGCGGCAAGCGTTTTGCCTTCTCCTGTTTTCATTTCGGCCACATGACCCTCACACATGGCTCGCCCGCCAATCAACTGGACTTCGTAGTGACGCATCTCCAGTTTTCGATCGGCCACGGTCTGAACCAAAGCGAATCCGCGCACCAAGAGGGGCCGAATATTGTTCTTCTGCCTGGATTCGAACCCAAGATTCAAAGCGATGTCGCGCAATTGAGAATCGCTGAGCGATTTATACTCGACCGCCTGGGATTTAACGCGGGAAAGAAATAACGCTGGTTTCACGAAAATTCAAAACCGGAGAAGTGATCAATGAAAACATGTTATTTTACCACCTGAATGGGAAAAGCAGACTCGAGTCTACAAAAAAAACACGCTCCAGTAACGGACCTGCTGGATTATATCGATTCTGTAACGGTTGCCGCTGACGATGCCGGAAAATGTTTACATTCTAATCATTTCTGGAAGGAGCTTTCAAAGCAAATCGATGGGACATCTGGATCAATGACACAACGAGGCCCAGACACGGATCAGCCGGGAGGTCTCAGCCAGGTGACAGGTCGACTCACAGATTTCGGCCAACCTTGAGGTTGTGGCCAACATTCGCTGGGCTGGTGTTGACGGGCAGCCCAAGAAGCCAAACTAACATGCTTCAGGCGGCAACTTCGAATGCCAAGTCCTACGGTTTGTCAGCGTTAAATTGTGGGGTGGGCCGTAGTGGGCGAGGCCACGAGGGCCATGAGTCCTGCTATTAAATCAAACTCGAATTGGACTCGTGGCCCTCGTGGCCTCTTCCACTACGCTAAGATTCAATAATGACAGAACACTAGCTTCAAATTCCATGCTAGCTTCGACCCAAAAACCGATATCATAGGCTCAAACACGGCGATTATCGAGTTATTAGATTGCCTTGAGAAAAACAGTCAATTTCTCTACGATTCCGCACCCTCTCCAATGCGATCAACGACGGCCTTCCGCATCAACACGCCTGGATGGGTATTTTTTTCGGGCAGTGTAGTGAGGCCAAAGTTGCATATTGAAGACCAATGATAAATTTTGATTTCAAACGAACCAGTCGAAAGTGCTCGTTGAATGACCGCCCATTTGACGCCGGCGAAGAGTTTTTTTCCGCGCTGATCGATGTCGACGACGTTTTGGAGAGAAGAGATTACGCCGAAGAGTCCTGGCAGGGTGCGCCTCCAGATTGCGTCGGTTGGTGGAAATCACGGATGCCAGATCTGGACAACGGGCGAGTTTATTGGGCTCCAAACGACGTTTTGTTGGCTTATTTCCAACATGTCCATGAAAAAGGTCCTCTCAGTGCGGATATTGCTTATGTAATGGCTATTCTGTTGGTTCAAAAAAGAATACTGCAGATGATCGAAAACGACGAAACGACCGACCCACCGACCCTGATCGTTCATCATCGTAAGACCAAAACAGATTACAGGGTCGTGATAAGCGAAATTTTTCCCGAACGCATGAGCGAAATTCAAGACGAACTGGCAGAACATTTGTTTACCAGCAACGCACCGAATTCTGGCGAAGATGATCAAGTGATGGCTTGACGATTCAAAACACAAGTGATTCAAGGAAGAAAACTTGTTGCCCAATCTATCTCGAAAACCAATTGTTTCAGGCGAACGATCCGCTTGTGCTTCAAGCCGCGGCTCATTTGGACCACTCTCCAGAACCACTGTTGTGATCTTGTTGACTTGGCTAATTTCGACTCACACCGGTTGCCAGATTTTTCAAAAGTTTCGACCGCGCAAGACGCCATCCCCGGTCGTGTTTGAACAGCCGCCTGATCAACAGCAGTTGTTCGCTCATTTGAAAACTCAATCCGAGAAAGTTAAACAGTTAAAGACGAACGTGCGCGTATCGGTCGACGGATTACCGACTTTGCGCGGGACGCTTGTCATCGAACGCCCCAGACGACTGCGATTGAAAGCGGGGTTGTTGGGAGTCACGGAAATGGGAGTCGACGTCGGGAGTAACGATGACTTTTTCTGGGTTTGGACCAAAACGGCTCTGCCTGGAGAGACGCCAACATTGCTGTACGCCAACCACGAAGCCTTCAAAAACAGTCCGATTCAGAAGTCCCTTCCTCTCGAACCTTCCTGGATTATTGACGCGTTGGGGTTTATGGAGTTTGGCCCAACGGAACACCACGAAGGACCGTTCCAACGTAATGATGGAAGATACGAGATTCGCAGCTATCGACAAACCGCTTCCGGCCCCACGGTCCGCGTCAGCGCTATCGATCCAATCCATGGCTGGATCAGTCAACAAGCGATGTACGATTCATCGGGTAGGCGAGTTGCCTATGTCAATTCGATCGAGCACCAGACTTATCCGGATTTTGGAGTCAGTCTTCCGCAGCGGTTTGAAATCTATGTCTTCCCGACGAATGGTCAAAACATGAAACTGGTCGTCGATGCCGATGATTATACGCTCAACTCGCTTTATGGAGATCCGGAAATGTTGTGGGCAATGCCAGACCCCCAGGACGTTCCGAAAGTTGATTTGACTCGGGTGTCGCAATCGGCCCTGTCACAACAGGGAACACAGGGTACGAAGCGCGAAACGATTCAGGGAACTTCAGCGCCGACGCCCGGAAATTCGGGCCGTTTCCAGCGTTGGTCCCGATAACTACCGGATCCACAAAAAATTGCTGCGCGCCGGATCGCTTCTTTCTGCGCGGCGCGTCCCGTATCTTGACACTTCATTTTCACAGCACTACGATTCAAAAACTTGGTAGGCCAATTTGGCTGAATACCTATTTCAAACGAGGAGAAAAAAATGACTCATGTTGTAACCAAACCATGTGATGGTTGTCGTTACACTGATTGTGTGGTCGTTTGCCCGGTCGAGTGTTTTTACGAAGGCGAAACGATGCTATATATCCACCCTGATGAATGCATCGATTGCGAGGCTTGCGTCCCGGAATGTCCCGTGGAAGCCATCTTTCATGAAGACGATGTCCCCGATGACATGAAAGATTACATACAGCTCAATGCAGATATGGCTTCTGAATGCCCGAATATCACGGAACGAAAAGAGCCGCTTGCAGATGACACACCATGAACACGAATTTTGTAAGCGCGATTTCTTGAAAACAAACACAAGCCGTCCGTTGGGACGGTTTTTTTGTTGGGCCTAATGTCAGCCCGGTTCAACCAACGTCTTGAGCTAACGACGAACCGCCGATGAGAAAGGTTCGCCAGATCTCGTACTTGGGATTGTTAAGCTTGACCGTCAGGAGAGGGTTTTGTCGCGGACGAAAGGGTTTGCGAATGAGTTTCATTCCAGCTTCTTTCGTCAGCTGGTCGCCTTTCTTGCCATTGCACTTCAGACAGCAGCAGACGACATTCTCCCAGGTTGTTTTCCCGCCACGACTGCGCGGCAGCACATGATCAAAACTCAACTGGCTGAGTGCATGGGAATTGCCGCAATATTGACATGTATTCTGATCACGAGCAAAAAGATTGCGACGATTGAATCGCAAGGTCAGTTTGGGAACTTTGTCGTAATAGTTTAACCGCACGACGCGAGGAACCTGAACGCTGAAGTTGACACTGCGGATCCAATCACATTGATTGCAAGATTCTTCCGAGGCCATAAACTGACTCAAGTCCACCCAGGACTCAAAGTCATAATTGTAATAGTGGCCATTTTCGACATGGATGACCTCCGAAAGCTCCCGGTACAGCAAGACCATTGCCCTTCGAACGGACACAACATGCACCGCCATATAAAACCGGTTGAGAACAAGCACACTACCGTTTAGCGGCGATACAGTGCGACTTTGCTCCATTCAAAGTCTCCAGGTTAAGGCAGCCGGCTCAGCCGACCGAAAGTCTGTTTGCCAATTCAAAACGCGAACTATGTTCCAACGTGACGACAAACAAGATGTCATTTTTAATAATAGCACGAATGTCTGGACCATGCCAGCTTTCTGCGATTGGCCTTGGCGCATCATCAAAACACTGTGAAATAGGCGTGCACAGGCTCATCTCCAATCATCTTCTTCAGCCCGGAACTCAGCGACAATCGCGGTGGTAATCGCTAGCAAGATCAGTTTTGCGATAACCAATACTAATCTGTTAATACTCACGCAACTGCGCTGATGCCTGCGTCTGAAAAATCAGGAAGAAATTACTTTTGTTTTTTCTTGCAAACCAATTCGCCATGGCATTACGATAGACACCAACATTCATTAGGAAGTGAATGACTGCGTTTAGTTTTTTTGGAAGGGAATCAATGATCCATCACAGTTGTGATCGCTGCAAAAAGTTGATTGATCGCGAGCATGAAATTCGCTATGTGGTGAACCTCGAAATACAAGTTGCTGTCGAACCGTGCGACGGCGAATTTTGTGATGAATCTAATCTAGCGGAACTTGAAGAGATTCTGAAACAACTCGATCACTGTGACTGCGACGAAATTCGCAGCAACGCATATCAATGTCGTCAATACGATTTATGTGCCGACTGTCGAAACGAATACCTGGCTGATCCATTCGCGAGCGAGCGCCAACCCGAGTTTGGATTCAGCGACAATTGAGGGCCATTTTCGTTGACCCGCAAGTCTTCGTTTTATCGCCTTCGCCATCGCATCAGAGCCCGTGTCGTTTTTGCAAATTGAATGAAAGTTTTGCCCAAACGCGCGGGGCGTTGCCCACGCGGTTAAACGACGCGCTTATAGCAATCTTGAACCCAACAACCGAATTGCTTACCCTCGCCGGTTGTTGCCCAATATGGCCGTGCTAGACTTTATCCTGCATATCAAACTCGCTTCATTTTGAGATTTCTCTGAGGAAATTTTCGTGGCTAAAAACAAGCAGATATTGGTTCTTCCCGGCGATGGAATTGGACCCGAAATCGTGGCCGAAGCCAGAAAAGTCCTCGACAAGGTCAACGATGCTTTTTCACTTGGCCTCTCGTTTGTCGAAGGCCATTTGGGCGGCAGTGCGATTGATGTTCACGGGGTGCCTTTGGCCGACGAAACATTGAACATCGCCCGCGATTCGGCGGCGATTTTGCTCGGCGCCGTTGGCGGTCCAAAATGGGATGATCTCGACCACAGCGTTCGACCCGAACGGGGCCTTTTACAAATCCGCTCAGAACTCAAGTTGTTTGCCAACTTGCGGCCGGCAGTGCTGTACCCGCAACTCGCCGACGCCTCAACGCTGAAACCTGAAGTCGTCTCCGGATTGGATATCCTGATCGTGCGCGAACTCACTGGCGGAATTTACTTCGGCACTCCCAGAGGAATTCGCGAAAACGAGAACGGTGAACGGGAAGGCTTCAACACGTACAGCTACTCCGAATCGGAAATCGAACGCATTGGTCGGATCGCGTTTGAAATGGCTTCAAAACGTGACAAACGACTCTGCTCGGTCGACAAGGCCAACGTTCTTGAGGCGACGATCCTCTGGCGCGAAGTGATGGACCTCATCGCCCCTGATTATCCCGAAGTCGAACTTAGTCACATGTACGTTGATAACGCGGCAATGCAGCTTGTACGCGAACCGAAACAATTTGATGTCGTCGTCACCGGAAACATGTTTGGCGATATTCTGTCGGATGCCGCCGCGATGTTAACCGGTTCCATTGGCATGCTTCCGTCTGCTTCGTTGGCCAAAGACGGTAGTGGCATGTACGAACCTTGCCACGGATCAGCTCCAGATATTGCCGGCCAGGGAAGTGCCAACCCCTTCGCCACAATCCTTTCAGCGGCCATGATGCTGCGATACACTTTGAATGTTCCAGAAGCGGCGGATGCCATCGAAGCATCCGTTGGCCGCGTGCTTGATCAAGGACTTCGCACACCAGACATCTACAGCGAAGGTTGTACGAAAGCTGCAACCTCTGAATTGGGCGATGCAGTTGTCGAAGAATTGGTTTCCGCGATGGCTTCCGGGTAATTCTTGATTGATTTCGACTTCTTTTCACAAGCTGCAGAACTCAGGCGGTCGCAAAAGCCCTTGAACAGAATTTGTACCGCCGCCGACTACCGGGCGAGACTGATCAATTGCTTGCGTGCTTGAATAAAATCGATCGCCGCCGAACGAATGGGCTCGGAGAGCTGACGATAGTAGCGGTCGTAATGTCGGTCGTCACCTGTCTGAATCAGGTACTCTGCCCAGGCGGATGGAACGCTGTTTGTCGACGTTGCTCCAAATAACGATTCGATTTCCTGCTTGAAACCGCCCGTATCCTGCCGCCGGAGTTTATTCTTCCATTTTTGAGACAGGGCCATTTGCGTTTGGACAAACTCGAGTGCAATTTCACGCGCCTGGTCGTCGCCTTCGAGATAAACGGGCATTACGAACGCTTGGCCAACTCGGATTTCGTCCCCCCAGGGGCCAAGCCGTTTCTTCTCCCCCTCCGCTCGGCACTCAATCTGTAAAATGCCGCCCCGCCAATGGCCGGGGACTCGAAAAGCGACGACCAGATCTCGACCACCCTCCAAGGTATCTTTCTTTGATGGATGAAAGCGAAAAAAAGCTCCCGTTCCGCGCTTGAGTGTCCCGCTGGCGACGAGCACGTCGTGCTGCGGAACCTCCTGGTAGCTGATCGTAGAACCATTCTTTTTCGAAAACTGAGCTTCGGCAGTGGCATTCACCATGTCTTCGTAACCACTCTTTAAACCGATCCCGAGCGTACGATTCGTGTCGGATCTCCGCTCGATCGAGATCAGTCCATTAATGCCGCTATAGGTTTGCGTTTTGGGGCCATAGTCAAAGATCGGATAGGCGGACCGATTCCAAAAAACGTCGTAGCGAAACTCGTCGATTGACTCGCGGAGTTCAGGATGAATTTGCGACGAAACCGGAATGACAACTTCAACGATCTTTTCACTGTTGAAGGAAATCCCTTCAACGATCAACGGGTTGGCTGTGAGGATTGCCGGCGCGTCAAATTTGACGTCATCGCCAATGGCCAACATCCCGCAAGGTGAAAACAGCGAAACAATGAAAAGCAGAGAGACGAATAATCGACCAGCCATAAGAACACTCCTGATTGTGACGGCTCGATTTGCTTCGGTCTGCCCTCCATTGAAACCGTTACAAATCAGAAATTACTCCGTCTTGGAGTGCGGCGAAATCCTGTGAGAATTGGGTGGATCAACCGCTTTTACGGCGTTAACGCCCAAATGGTTCGGACACGAGGAAACTTTTTTGGGCGTTTTTCGTCGATTTCTGTAGATCTTTTTGCCAGCACACCATTTTTGCCAAAATAGCTGTAACGAATCGGTCGCAAATGAGTGAGTCTTTTGAAACATACTGGATCCCAATGAGTTTCAGACATGCAACAAAACGGAAAATTGCGAACAACTGCAAGACTCGGGACAAGTGCAGCTGCAACTCGCAAACAGTTCTTGCTTTCAGCACTTGACCGATTCGAACGACCGTTGACCGCCTACGCGACAAGATTGTTTTGTGGCAATGTCGAGTCGGCGCGGGATGTAGTTCAGCATACGTTCATGCAACTGTGCAAACAGCCTCCCGGCAATGTCGCCCACAAACTGGCTCCCTGGCTTTATACGGTGTGCCGCAACCGAGCCTTGGATGAAATCAAATCCAGCAACCGGCATACGGCAACGGATCCGCACGATTTCGACAACATTGATCCGAAAGCGCATGATCCCGCGGCTCGCGCCGAGCAGATTGATTTTCTGAGATGTCTGCGGGCTTTAATGACAAAGCTAGGAGATTCCGAACGCGACGTGATTGAACTCTGGTCTCATGGATTCGATGCGAAAGAGATTTCACAAATTCTGAGTCGACCGGTCGGAACCGTACGAGTCAATTTACACCGTGCAATTAAAGCGTTGAAACGACACACTGAAGTAGCGAATTGGCTGGAACGCGCGACCGGCCAAGTCGTTCGGCCTGATGCGGGTCCACCAAAGACGGGACCAACATCGAATTGCAGCGAAACACCAGCACCATCTATCACAGGTGAACGATCATGAAACGAAAACAGCGCACCAGCCCATCCGAACAACTCCTCGTCGATCAGACGATGGAAGCCCTGGATCATTGCGACCCCAACACAACGAAGACGTCGACTTTGCGCAATGGAGACCAACGCCGAACCACGGCCCTTGGAAACCAGCTTCGCAATGCCATTGAAGTCGACTTGCCACCGGCAAATCCTGGTTTGCGGGAAATGCTAATTGAAGAATTGGACTCCAAATCAAAACTGCCAAAAGAAAAGACCTCAAAGGATTCTTCAAATTCGAGCGTTGCTCGGTGGGCAATTGCGGCAATGGTTTTATTGGCAGCAGGAATCTGGGTCACGATTCAATTTTCCGGAAAGGTCGATAACCAATCCACTCTAACCCTTAAGTATCAGGATTTGAACGGGTTTCTTGAACCGGCGTCCAATTCAGATGTTGAGGGATTTGATGATGGATCGAGTGGTAACGTTGCTTCGTCGCCGCGCGAGCAAACTACGATCAAGTTGCCCATGCTGAATAATTCCGATATCCAAGACGAGTCGACGGTTCTGAGCGTGCCTGATGGCGGGACAGTATTTCTTGGTGGCATAAAGTCAATGGAGGAACAAGGTCCATCCAGAACTACCCAAGAATTGGTTGCCGGTTATTTAGACGCTTCACGTAATGAAAACCAGCCGTTAGAGCCGTTTGCAAACGGAAAATTTACAACTGGTACAACCATTGTCCGCGCGGATAGTGGGGGTGGCGGAGGATTCGGAGGCGGAGGGCGAGGAGGCCAACAAGGAGAAGGCCAACCGTTTTCTGCTGGCCAAACCTTTTCGGCGAATGTCGCTAGTGGCTACGGTGTTCCCGGAGATGGCAATACGTTTAAATCACGAGTTCAAAGACGACAGAAGTTTCAGGCCATTAATAACTACCCCGACTCAACCGAGGAACTAGGTAACAAAGGTTTTGCCGAGCGCTTTGGTCAATATTACAAAAAACAAGCCGTTTACAGACGTGAATTCAAAGATCATGTGTGGTACGAAATACCTTCAAATCAACGGTTTGAGTCCAGCAACGAACAATACGAACGGATTCCCGAAAACCAATTCGTTGCCGCAATAGGTGAAGCTGCTATTTCCACGTTCTCGATCGACGTCGACACGGCCGCTTACGCAAACCTTCGTCGATTCATCAACAGCGGGCAAATGCCGCCTGCTGCCGCCGTTCGAATCGAAGAAATGGTCAACTACTTCAGCTACGACTATCCCCAACCCAAGGGAAATGATCCATTTTCCGTGAATATGGAACTGGCGAGTTGCCCATGGAATCCTGAGCACAAATTGCTTCGGGTGGGTTTGAAAGGAAAAGACGTTCATCGCGACGAACGACCCCAAACGAACGTTGTATTCCTGATTGATGTTTCGGGTTCGATGACCAGTGCCGACAAGCTTCCCTTGCTGAAGCGAGGCTTTCAAATGATGGTTGACAAACTCACCGAGAACGATCGCGTTTCCATCGTCACTTATGCAGGCAACGCGGGTGGGGTGCTTGAACCAACTTCGGGCGATCAGAAAAAGAGAATCAACGAGGCCATTGAATCGTTAACACCAGGGGGTTCGACACACGGGAGTGCCGGAATCGAACTGGCCTACAAATTGGCACAAAAGCACTTTATTCGCGAAGGCGTCAACAAAGTGATATTGGCAACCGACGGCGATTTAAACGTCGGCGTGACCTCGGACGATGCGCTCGTCAAGTTGATTACCGAAAAAGCGTCGGAAGGCGTATTTCTGACGGTTCTCGGCTTCGGAACGGGCAACCTGAAAGATGCCAAGATGGAAAAACTGGCGGACAACGGTAACGGAATGTACGCCTATATCGACAGTATTCGTGAAGCTCATAAAGTGCTTGTCGATCAGATGTCTGGCTCGTTGGTCACAATCGCCAAAGACGTAAAGATCCAAATCGAATTCAATCCAGCAGAAGTTCGCGGTTATCGCTTGATTGGATATGAAAATCGAATGTTGGCGACGGAGGATTTCGACAACGACAAAAAAGACGCCGGCGAAATCGGGGCTGGGCATACCGTGACAGCTTTGTACGAATTGGTAACGACCGATCAAAACAATGCGTTCACTGGTTCGTCCAAAACCGAACTTAAATACCAAAACTCAAATGACCAGGCACCAGCCAAGCAACAGCCCGTCTCCAAGCTAACGAAGGCTGCGAAATCAGGTGAGTTGCTTACACTGGCTTTGCGTTACAAAGAACCGGATGCCAACAAGAGCAAGCGAATTGAATTTACGTTGAAGAACGATGAGAAAAGTTTCTCAAGTGCGTCTTCCGGTTTCCGGTTTGCAGCCAGCGTCGCATCGTTCGGATTGTTGCTTCGCGGGTCTGAATTCGCGGGCCAATCAAATCCGGCGATGATTGAAGAGATCGCTTCTGCCGCAATCGGCGAAGATGCTTCTGGTTATCGCGCCGAGTTTGTCGACTTGGTTCGTAGAGCTGGCGAGTTGTGTCGCTAACGAGTGCGGAATTCGTCGAGAAATGGCGATGTTAGCAGGCCGAAACAAGCCGTGCGCTGTTCCGGCAATGCATCGCGGTTGGAGACGAAAAAAAATTGGCGCGGGAGGATCCCCTACGCCTGTGGTTCAAACAGCGATAGCTGGTCGAAACTCTCAATGCACAAAAACCGCTCCTGATTCTCGACCGATTTGTTACCTGGGCGAATGCTGAGAACGGTTTTCATGCCGGCCGCTAACGCAGCCGTTAGCTCCTCGCCAACGTCGCTAATAAACAGGATATTCTCGGCGGGAATTCCGAACTCGCGGGCAATTTTCTCGTAGCTTTTCCATTCTTGCTTCGGTCCTGTCGTCGTGTCGTAGTGACCGCCGATCATTGGCAACAGGTCGCCCGCGACTGTGTGGCCGAAAAACAACTGCTGTGCGGCAATGCTTCCAGAGGAATAAATTCTGACGTCGATTCCTGCCTCGCTCCAAGCTTTGATCGCGGGTGCGACGTCATCGTACAAATGAGCAACCAACTGACCCGAGTGAAATCCATTTTTCCAAATCAAGCCTTGAAGATGTTTCAGGCCAGTCGCCTTGACGTCAGCATCCATCAGTTTGATGACCGCTTTGGAGACGAGTTTTTGTTTGTCGACCTCGCTGCCCTGGCCCAACCATTCGTCGACGGATCCCGCCTCAATGTCGGTTGCGAGCAAAGGCAGGCAATCTTGAACTGCTTCGGAGCCCCATTCCTTTTGCAGGAAACGATCCAGCTCTCGTCGCACGAATGGAAACATTTCATCGTACACAAAGCTGATCGAGGACGTCGTGCCTTCGACGTCGAGGAGAATTCCCTGAATATTCATAGAGAAACCTGGAGAAACCGAAAAAGGCGATGATTACAGTTTGACCGGACTTTCGAATTCGCCGCCTTGATCGCCTTCAAGGTAACTCGGTCCCATGCAAACCGGCGCGTAGCCTTCGTGAGTCGCCTCGTCCATGTAGTGCGGGGTCCAACCCGACATGTCTTCGAACAAGCGAATACAGCGGATGGTTTTGTCGCCGCAAAGATTAAACCAGTGATGCGTCCCTTTTGGAACGCTGATCAAGTCACCCGACTCGACAGTGATGCTGAAGACAGGTCCTTTGTCTTCAGGATTGATATGAAAGACCCCGCTGCCTCTAACGGTAAAGCGGACTTCGTCCTCGGTATGAAGATGTTCCTTGTCGAACTTGGCCAACATCTCATCGAGCCCCGGAGTATCTGGATTCACGTTGATTACATCAGCCGTGACAAATCCGTGCGTTGATTTCAGACGTTCGATCTCAGGGGCGTATGCTTCCAAAATCTCTTCGTTGGTTGCTTCCGAACCGATCCGTCCTTCCACATCCCAATTTTCGAACTCGATACCAAACGGCTTCAAAAAATCAACGATTTCCTGAACATCAACAATGTGACGATTTTCGTCCGGAATATGAACTCGCGCCATTTTTTGCTCCAACAATTGATGATTGCGACTAACGATTGTACCGAATAAGAACGGTTTCAGTCAGCCTTTATTTTCCGCGTCGGCGGGTAATTAACCGGTGGAACCTGTCCGCAGTCTCACGACCTCTCACGAATCCAGTTATCTTTTCAATCTTGTCCGCTAATTTTTTCCGGCAAACTCATTTTTCTGGCGGTGCATTCAAACAAAAACTCGTAAATTTCAATATGTCGCCTGGCTGCAAACACATCGCGACCCCATGTATAGAGACCATGTTTGCGAATCAGAAACCCATGAGTCAACGGTTGGTCAATGTCGGAAAGACATGCTTTGACCTTTTCGGCGAGGAGGAGAATATCCTGAGTGTTCTCAAAAATCGGAATCCAATGCACAGATTCATGCGTCTTGATCCCTTCCAGGCCTTTAAGCATTTCGTAACCGGAAAACTCAATGCCGCCGTCTTCAAAAAAATAGTCTGAAAGCAACGTCCCCCAAATGCTGTGCGTGTGCAAAATGCAGCCGATGCCGGGCTGCTCCGCCAAAACAACGTGCAACATCGTTTCGGCCGAAGACTTTGGCTGGTCCGGTTCGATGGCACAACCATCGGCCCCGACGTGTACAAAATCGTTTCGCTCGAGTCGACCTTTGTCCCTTCCGCTGGCGGTAACAATCAATTCAACGGGATCATTTCCAAGCACCACACTGTAATTGCTACTGGTTCCGACTGACCAACCACGAGAATGAAACAGCCGACCGCATTCGCGAAGTTGGTCGATCAGATCATCACATCCAGCGAGTGGATGTTCAGCCGGGAGAAGTTCAGAAAGTTGTGTCATGGACTGGTCTCAAACTGGCGTTTCTGTTTGACGCCCAGCCACAGGCGCCGGCTATGTATCCAATATGTTGCCGGCGCCGACGGCTGGGCGTTAAACGCAATGCCATTTTATGAAGCAAGGAAATATCCAAAATTCATTCTGACCCCACATTCCGCTGCGCGGGACAACGAAACAAATCAACATAAATTATGTGGATGGAGTCTTGATGTATCAAGTCATCCTGAGGGAGCTTTAGCGACCAAAGGATCTCACGTAAAACGACGAGAGATCCTTCACCTCGCTCCACTCGGTTCAGGATGACTTGACCGTTTTCGAACTCTCCATTGAACGGTATTGGCGTTAAACGCAATGATTGTAATGCATCCTAGCTGTGCATTCGCGGTAAGCTGTCACCACGAGTGATGATCTCGGATTCAATTTCGGAAAGTTCGTGTAACCTCTCTTTGATCATCTGTTCAGGTCCAAAAGCCTTGGCAAGACGAATATAGGTCGAGTGATGACGAGCCTCCGATTCAAACAGTCCATCATAAAACTGGGCAAGTTCAGGATCCCGACCATCCATGTGCTTTCGCAGCAAATCAAACCGCTCGCATGATCGAGCCTCGATCAATCCGGCAATCAACAATCGGTCGATTGCGCGTACTGGTTCGCCTTTTCGAATATGCTCGCTTAGTTGCGGCCCGTAGTTGCTGGGCTTTAGTCGCCGAAAACGAATTTGTCTTCGATCAAGCAGATCGAGGACCATGTGAAAATGCTCAAGTTCTTCATTGACGATCTCTGTCATTTCCACGCAGAGCTCTCGATTTTCAACATAGCCAAAAATCAGATTCATGGCGCAGCTTGCCGCCTTTTTTTCACAATGGGCATGATCGATCAAGATTTCCGGCAGATTCTCATCGACTTGCACAAGCCAACGTTCCGATGAAGTCGATTTCAGGCTTAGCATTTCGGGCATTTCCCTATACAACATTGTTTATTAGCCATCGGGCCGGTATACCGCCCCTCTCCCGCATTCGGTTATACGTACACTCGAACAAAAATTCCAGTCACTTAGGGAAAACCACCGCTCGGAGTCGCCTTCCATGGCATTTTGGAATCGCCGAAAACCAGACGGGGATGATCAGACGGATGAAAATCATGCCGATCGTATTCGGGAACGAACGACAACGGATCGGCTCCGCGTGCTTCCGCATTTGTTGATGATGTTGTTCGTAGGAGCGTTGTTTGTCGGAGCGGTGGGGGTCCTTGGCGGCAAGACTACGTTCGAAAGAACATTGACCGCATTGGCTCAACCCTGCGGAATCTTGTGGCTGGCGCTGATCATGTTGATTTACTTTTGCCTGTTACTCAGACAAACTTGGCCAGCCCTGATCAGCATGCTGTGCTTTTTCCTGCTCACAATCGGGGGAAACAGTTTCGTAGCCAATTGGTTGGCATTCCAACGAGAAGCTCCGTATCTGGAAGTTGACCCGATGAAACTTGATCCCTACGACACGGTTTTTGTTCTGGGCGGCGGAACGGAAACGAGAATTGATGGGACAGTCCAGTTAGCTTGTAGTGGTGATCGTGTCGCAACGGCTGCACGGCTATTCCATGGGGGCAAAATCAAGAATATTATTTGCACTGGTACACAATCATTTCGATCAACAGAAAATGACCTTGATCCTCGTGAAGAAGCCGCAATCATTCTTGAAGACCTGCTGGTACCGGCTGAAAACATCGGACAGATGAAAGGTGTTAACACTCTCGAGGAAATGCAAAACATTCGCAAATGGCTTGAGGCAAATCCGAATCCTGGTCGGGTCGGGATTTTGACGTCTGCCTGGCATTTGAAACCCACAATGCGATTAGCCGAAGCTGCAGGCGTAATCGCCGATCCAATTCCAGCCAATTTCTTGACCAAGCCAGTTTCGCCATCGCCCAAATTCCTGATTCCGTCAGCTTCAAACCTGGAAATCACGAGGACAATTGTGAGAGAGTACCTGGCGGGACTGGTTAATCGATAAGCAGGTCACTGTCTTACTCTCACTCTTAGTCAAAAATAATTTTAGTCATAATCGTAATCATAGTCTTAGTCCCATAATGGCCTGCGATTTTTGACGAAACAGTACGAGTACGAGTAAGAGTACGAGTACGAGTAAGAGTAAGAGTACGAGTAAGAGTAAGAGTAAGAGTAAGAGTAAGATTAAGAGTACGACCGAGATTTGCAAGCTACGCTAAGCACCGACACTTTCGCCTGCTTTTGCTTTCTCGATCCACGGATCCATGTCTTCGAAAATGCGACCGGGATTGCCTTCGAAAACGCGACCAATCAAAAGATTTGTCAAGTTGCCGCCGTGATGGGGATAAGCCTTGATGAATTCGGCAAAGCTGAATTCATTGGTATAAAAAGCGCGGACCAGCTTACGCAACCAGTCAACGCCACCTTCGTAGTCGCGTGTCCATTTGCCAAGTTGTTTGGCCGAGACATTGTTTTTGTGAAGTCCTTCGGTGATCGCTTCGGCGGCCATCACACTTGACTTAAGCGCGAGGAAAACTCCGGAGGAATAAATCGGATCAATGAAACCGCCCGCATCGCCGACCAAAACCCAGCCATTGCCAGCCTGTTCGGTTGTCTTGTATGAGAATTCTTTCGCGACATTGAACTTGCTGACCATGCTTGCGTCTTGAAGTCGACGTCTGATCGCAGGGCAATTCTTAATTTCTTCGTTGAATGTTTTCTGCGGCGACCCACCGCGCTTGAGCAGAAAGTCGTTGTCACCGACCAGTCCGACGCTGACCGTTCCATCGCTCAGCGGAATATACCAAAACCAAGCCTCTTTCGACTCGGTATGAAGAATACACGTAACTTCTGGATTGCCTCCGCCTGCGCGAATCGCTCCCTTAAAATACCCCCAAATCGCAGCCTTTTTGAGATCCGGATAATGTTCGATCAACCCGAGTCGATTCGCCAACATGGCCGATTGCCCAGAGGCATCCACAACGACCTTGGTCGTGATTTCGTTTTCTTTGCCGTCCGCCGATTTTACGGTCACCCGGTGAGGTGATTGTTTGCGGATGTCAATGTCGAGAACCCGGGTCTCATCAACTACGGTGGCACCGCGATTGAAGGCGGTATCATAAAGAAGCTGGTCAAACTGAGAGCGTATGACGTGCCAACTTTCGTTGCAAGGCCGGTCATCATGCTCAGCAAAAATAAACGGCTTCGATTCTTTGCCAGCCGCGCTTACAAATTGAACTCCGTGCTTTCGCGTAAATCCAATTCGATCCATTTCATGAGTGATCCCGAGACGTTCAAAGATCCAATACGCCTCCGGCATCAATGATTCGCCAACATGAAACCGTGGCATTTTGTCACGCTCAACCACCAGCGTCGAAAACCCTTGCTCGGCGACCAATGCTGCCGTGGTACACCCCCCCGGACCAGCACCTATCACTAAACAGTCGTAACTTCGATTTGCAATCATTTTTTCGCCTGTTGATTGAGCCGATGGCTCGTATTGTTCCCGTGTAATTCATCTTCTTTGCGAACATCTATTTTATACGGCTACACCGCTATCGTAGATTTTAAAAAAACCGCTATTTTGGGTTGTTTATAACGAATCGAGCCAGTTTTATTAAATACGGGCTTGCTCTTACTTGCAAACCCCGTTTCAGACAGAATTTCTGGACTATGACAAATTCGCTTTCGAGTGATTGAAGAGCCGAGTAACACCGGCAGGCGACGTTTTAAGTGATCAAGCACGCACCCAGTCTTGCCGGACTTGCCACGATCGGGGAAAAGTTGTTTTCCAAGCGTTTCGTGAAGAAATGTCGTTAGACTGGACGTTAAGTGCTATAGCCATCGGTCTACATTTGACCGAAAATCAGATTGTTCGCAGAGTTTTTTTACTGAAATTGAATTGAAAATCATGCAGCCAAATCAAAGTTGTCGCCGTTATATTGCCTCGATCACAGGGGTAATCCTTATTTTCTTAACCTCAAGTTTTGTCAATGGGCAGGAGACCGTTACCGCCCAAACGTCCATCGAAAAGGAATTCATCACTAATGCTCGACAGCTGACTTTCGAAGGTCGTCGAGCG
>JAHEJI010000071.1 GCA_024638965.1 Planctomycetaceae bacterium | reverse complement strand
CCACTTTCTATGAGCGGCAAGGCACTCACAGCTGCGTGAAACATTGTGTTTTTCCGTGCGAAGCGAGCAAATATCTGAAAGTCATTCTGAATTGAGTGGGGCGAAATGAAGAATCTCCATTGCCACTAAATAGGACCAACGAAATGGAGAAACGAAGGCCGACTAATTCTGAGCCTTCTTGCGAAAAGCAGCGTTTCTTATCTCTGCCGGCAAATCGCTTTGTGCCGGTTGTATGGTTTTTTGATTCAATGATTCCTGAAATTCGACCTGCATTCGAAAATTCTTTTGTCTTTGTAATAACGACCTTGCATTGTAGATAAGATATGCGCGAGTTGTCGTGCACAAAGACGTTTGTAGCCCGATCTCAAGTTCCAAATGGAGAATCTGAATGTTTAATCGAATTTTACTTGCCGCGGTTTGCGGTGTGTGCTGCCTGTTCACGGCAGACTTGAATGCAACCGATTGTGGCGGTTGTTGTGCACCGGTTGTAGACTGTTGCGATTGTTGTGCTCCAGCACCTTGCTGCCAGCCACGTCAGAAGAAATTTCAAAAAGTCCAATATCAAAAAGAAGTTTGTCGCTTGCGCAAAGTTTGTGTCACAGACGAATGCGGCCGCACCAGGAAAAAGTTGCAGAAAGTAAAGGTTTGTGTGACTCGGACAAGACTTGAGCGCGTCAAGAAACCATGTTGTGACCCATGTTCCAGCTGCGGCACCCCCGATTGCGGCTGCGGCTGTAACTAACCAGCAAATAGCGGTTGCAGAATGTGAGGGCCTTATTTTCCGGCCCGTCACTAACGACGCAAGTATTCAATCAAATAGGGACGCTCTCGAGCGTCCCTTTTTTATGTCGGTTTAGGTAGCAACACGGGCGGGCAACTTCGATCCGGCTCGCACGCAAGAAGCCGATTAACGAAGCGTTGTCTCTTCGACTTGCATGATTTCAAAACCCTCCCGCTGTTTCCGGGATGCGAATGTTGCAGCTTGATCATCGCCAACGATCTGTTCAGTTTCCGGATCCCATTTGATGACTCGCCCGAGTCGAGCTGCGATGGCCGCCAAATGGCATGTATTCATCGCTTGTACGTGCGAAAACACATCGGAGACGGGCAGTCCACCTTCTCGTATACAACGATAGAAGTTGGCTTTGTGATCTTCGTGTTGTTTGCCTTTATAAAGGCCGATTTGATCTTCTTCGGTGTATTTGCCCTCGTCCCAGTTTTCTTCGATCGGCGCGCCGGTGATCTTACCGCGGTTGACAAACATTCGACCCTTCGTCCCTTCAAAGAGAATCCCGTTGTCACCGCGACTGGTAATATCCATAACAATCCCGTTTTCGAACTTACACTTGACCGAGTAATCGTGTGACGTATTGTAACAGTCGTCCTGTAGAGGATAGCCATCTTTGTACTCAACGGGGTGTTTGGCGTCGGTCCCGTCAATTTCGACTGGCCCCATCCCCATTTTGTCTTGGCCAATCGCCCAGGTTGCAATATCAACGTGGTGGGCTCCCCAGTCCGTGAATTTCCCGCCGGAGTATTCGTACCACCATCGAAACTCGTAATGGCATCGCTTCTCACGATAGTCGACCTTGGGCGCCTGCCCCAACCACATGTCCCAGTCAAGTTCCTTGGGCGGTTCAACTACAGGAAACGGACCGCCAGTCGGACTGCCATCGATGCCAACTTTGATCGACTTGATATCGCCCAGCAAACCCTTTTGAACCATGTTTACGGCCCGCATGAATCTGCCTTTGCTGCTCCGCTGTTGTGTTCCAACCAGAAAGACCTGATCACTGTGCTTTTTGCAAGCAGCGCGGATCAGTTGGTTTTCCTCCAACGTCAAGGTCAGAGGCTTTTGGCAAAAGACATGTTTGCCGGCTTCCAAAGCTTCGATCGCAATTTTGATGTGCCAATGATCTGGCGTCACGACACTCACAACCTCAATGTCGTCTCGATCGAGGATTTTTCGATAATCTTTATAAGAGTCTGCTTTCCCCTTCCCAATTTCCTTATCATTTTTTGCTCTGTCAGCATGTCGTGAATCGACATCGCAGACGGCGATAATGTCGCCAAACCGGTTGTGATGCTTGGCGTCGCCCGTTCCCATACTTCCAACACCAATACATCCGACCGTCGGTCGGTCGTTACTGGAACGATTCGCGAATGCAGGCTGCGTCCAATGAAAATACGGGACAAGGCCAGCACCGGCAGCCAGGGTAGTTGACTTCAAGAAAGTTCGACGATCGGTTCGTGTTGTTGACGCTTTGTGATTCATAATCTAATCCTGAGTGAAATGATCGATGACCCATATCGTACCTTCACCAGCTATCGATCTCAATTAAGGCGCCTCGATTTAGTGGTTACTTAGCCAGAGTCCCGCTGGAATCAGTTTGCAACGCTTTTTTGTGGCGCACGAAGACACATAAACAAGATTGATGGCGCGGTTAACACCAATGTCCCGACCTTGTACCAGACTGGTTCGGCGCCCAGGTTCAGCAACAGATTGGTAAGTGTTGCCAAAACGACTAGCCCGGCCAGAATGTAACCCACGATCCGTCGATTGCTTCCCGCGATCGAAGCCGCCAACAGGCCTGTGACTAGGCCAGTTATGATCAGCGATACCAGTGCAAAAACGATGATAACCGGACCTTCTTGTGCCATGACAAGCGTAACAATGACCATGCTCGCCGTAGCGAACAAAACCCAGCCGAGCAAGACTGCTGCGATGCTGCGAAACAAATACATGAAACCGCCTTCCTTTCAGCTCCGAGCGGACATTCGATGTGAATGATCAGAGATCTCGGTAATTCGTTTCATTAAACCAGGCTCTCTCGGCACTGTCAAAAACAGTTTGATCAGTGTCAGTCGGCTTGTTGACGAAATTCCGCAAGCGCCTTACCGGTCTCCTGATAATCGTAGGTCGTGACTTCCAAGCGATTGCCGTAACGATCGCTAAAATAAATCGAGAATGCACCGGCATGGTCAGCAATCGAATCGGAGGTGACCGGACTCCCCCTGTGATCCAACAGTTGTAGTTCCTTAAGACGTTTTAAAAACTCAACAAAGCCGCATGCGTCGACTCGAAATGCGACTAGATAAAACCCGACGATCGGTTTGGCGCCTTGCGACGGTCCTTCGAATAGTGCCAACTTCGTGCTTCCGTCATCGCTGGATATCATCACAGGACCACCCGGATCGGCGGCCCAATGCTCGTAATCTGGAAGAATCTCGAGCCCCAAAACCTGCTTATACCAGTCGGCGGCTTCGTATCTGTCAGTCACAGACAATTCAACGTGATCGATCTGGAGTACTCGGAAGTTTTTCACTGCGTTCTCTCAGCAGTTCATTATTCAAGCGGGGTCGAATGCAGCTCGATGTCTTTCAACAAGATTGAACCGGCACCCTCAAAGACAACGTTCAGTTTGAGCAGCGTCGCGGGCTGGCCTTTTTTCAAATAGAACGGTAGCTCGCAGGTTGTCCAGTCATTGGTGCCCTTGAGCCGGAAGTTGAGTCCTTTGGAAAATGCTTCTCCAACCCCTCCGACTTTCACCCACATTTCTGGATAAGCCCCGACTTCAACATCTGAACTGCTCATTTGGAACTTTAAACCAAGCAGACACTGTTCCACGTTTTTTAGGGAAAGCTCAAGAATTCGAACTGTGTCTTTCGCAGTGACGTTGACGACTACAGCATGATCAACCCAAGTAGCGTTGTCGGAAATCAGTGGCGTTCCGGCGTTGACCGATGCAATCTGCTTCGGTGGACCCGCAGGTTTTGGCGGAGCGAATCCTGCAAATAGCGACTTCAAAAATCCCAACATCTTGTTCCATCGTCTTAAGTTTGTGGTAAATGATCGGTGCCGCCGTTCAAACGCAATTAGGGAGAAAACGGAGTGACGTCGACCCCTCGCAATTCGGAATGTTCCCAAGTGTTCTTCATCGCTTCGTTTTGCGAATTATTCCGAATTTTTGAGCCGCTGATCCATCTAAACAGTATCGGAGCAAGTTGCCCCGGTTCGAACCAGGTTGTCCGTTCGTTGTTCCTGGCACGCACCGGCGCATTGTAGGTGATTTTACATTTGAAACCATTCCTATCCGAAGTCAAAGCTGCCCAACGGCAACGCCTTACTCAACAAACACCGTCACAGCTCTGTTACGGTGATGTCTTTGGATGCACTCTTAAAGACTCCAGCTACTCCGCCCAGCCAGAGTGCGTTGCGGATTTTTCCGAAAGTAGAATTGACTGTGACTTTAATGCGATGACCCTGAACCGGCACTCCGCCCAGATACCGCTTGTAAGGCTCGTCGCCTCGGAGGTAGTCAATCGAATTCAAACCGTTTTGAATCCCGTGCTGAATTAAGAAGGCGTTCATGATCCAACCCGGTTGCAATTTGTGCATTTTGTGGTTCATGCCACATTGGTAAACAAAGTGCACATTGTCTTCAACAAAGCCGATACTCGCCGCGGCCAACAAGCCGTCAATTCGTGTCTCTGCTAAAACAAGCTTGCCTTGACGCCAAAACCGATCGGCAGTGTCTTTCAAAAAGTCTTGAAAATTTACGTGTTCAAAACAGCCAACTTCGCCTTTGGATTCCTGCCGCCGCTGATGAAGTTGAATCAAGTGGTCGATGGTCTCGTCAACATCAGATTCGGTTTCGGCGAACCGTATGACGGCTCTTCCAGAATCAACGTATCGGCGCTTCAACATTCTCAGTTTTTGGCGATACGATTTTTTTAACGGCGCGATTTGTCGTATCCAGGAGTCGGCGATGGGGATCCGCCAACAATTCGGCTCCGAGCAACTGACGGCAAGGCAGCCATTTTCGCGAAGGTTTTCGATCAGCCGATTAATAATTGGATCATCCGCTTGGATCCATTCAAAATCCAGCGAATCCCATCTTTCAGATGCTGCATGTTCAAGTTTGGGATCGCAATTCGATCGGACCAACCATCTGGCGAGTTCGTTGACGACTTCGACATATCGATTATTTGCACAGAGGATCGTTTGATAGTCGCTACAAACCCGACCCGACCCGAGAAATTTGATAACCCGACCACACACGAGATTGCGCTCAATGAACCACGGTGCGATTCCGATTATTTCCTCGTTTTCGTCAACGACCACCAATATAAGCAGTCGGCATTGATGACCAAAATGCTTCCACCAGGCCAACAGCCAATTCGTCTTCAGAAAAGGATTGCCCGCAGCGAGGTTGTCCCACCGATGCTGAATGGGTTCGATTTCCTGTAAGGATCGAAGGACTCGTACTTGAAGTTGCTTTGGCATGGTTGAAAAAGGATGAGTCGTGGACGTTAGGCATTCATTAGCGAAACGACTAGCAAACTGATTGTGGTCGTAGCGACGAAAACGGCGTTAAGTCGTCAGGCTTTCCTTCATTGGAAACACATTGAAGGCTTTCGGGCTTTGTACTCTGACATACAAGCCTAGTTTAATGTTGAGGCACGACTTTTGGGTTGGGATTCCGAACACGAATTCGCGATTCGAGCGACGCAGGTGGGGAAATAATCGTTGCAATCGATTCAACAAAACCACGCGATTTTACTGGCAGGTTCTGTGGCGGATATTTGGGCAGGATTGCGTTCATCCAGTTCGAGATTCAGCCGGATTTCCTGCCTCTACGGTGTAATTGACGAACAGCAGGGAGGCCGGAATGAACCCCTCGCAGTTCTGGTTCTGCACTACACGGAGGCTCACGCCTACTTTTCTTCGGCGGGCGCGGGCTGGTGTACCAGTGCGGACGACTGGTCAAGTCTGGGATGCCCACTGCGCAGGTCGTCGACGGTGATTCCACTGCCGCTATTCATGGAATCCATGTGTTTGAGCGTTTCAAATATTGCATAGATCGCCGCGTCTACGTCTCCCGTGTGCCCGGATTCAGAAATTGTGTGCATGTTTCGAATCGGAAAACCGATCGAAGCAGCCGCCGAATCGATCGCTGCCAAGGCTGCGGCCATGGCGTCCGTGCCCGTGTCCCGTCCGGCAAGTTCATGTTGTACAGGGATTCCTTTGTCCACCGAAACGGATGTGATCAAACTGTTGAGTGTCGCGCTGGTCACAGCTCCATGGGTCAAGCAGTAACCAGCTCCCATTGCGATCGGTTCGTATCGACGGTCGCTGACCCCCGGAGCTGCGACGAAATCGTGCCCGACATCGACTGCAATTGTGACGTCAGGACGAAATCGTTCTGCAAGAACCCGGCTACCGAAACGGCCAATCTCTTCGTGCGAAGCCATTGCGCCGAGGAAACGAACGTTCTTGAGGCCAGATGATTCGGCGACCAACCGGGCAATTTCAGACGTAACGAAACAACCAAGCCCGTTGTCAAGGTAAGCGCCTGTGAATGTGCTCGGAGAAAACCCCCTCTCAATCGGGCGGTCGTAAAGAATTGGATCGCCTGACCGTATACCAAGAGCTTCAACCTGTTCTTTCTTGTTTTCGCCGTGGATATGAAGTTCCAAGTAGAGCATTTCGGGTTTGATTCCTGCGTCGCCCGTACGAAGTTTCGGATCAGCAAAGTGAATCGCGCCAAGAGCTTCAATCGTTCCTCCGCGCAGTGTCCGCCAAGAGCCAGAATTTTCCGGGTCTTCGCTGAAGAGCAAGACCTTGTGTCCAATCAGCGTCATTGGCAACATCGAATCGCTGTTAACCCATATTTTCCCATCGTCGCCAATGCTACGGACTTGCATTCTGATTTTGTCGGCGTGTCCAATCACCATCACCGAGAACGCTTCCAAATCGTCGGGAGCTGTATCCAACACAATCCCGGCATTCCCCTTGAACGTATGAATTTTCCAGTCGTTAGGCATGAATGAACGCAGCTGGGGTTCCAGTATCCCGCGAGTCATCGAAGCTTCCAGCCCAATCGGGCTCGGCGCGGCCAGGATTCTTCGCATCAAGTCAAACCGATCGTCCGACATGGGTTGTTGCCAGGGATGTTCGTTGTCTGCCATCGTGGGCCAGTCCTCTTAAGTGGCTAAAGTAGGGAATTGGGAATCCTATCACAGGAAGCTTTTAGTTGGCAGTAGGCGTTCTTTTCAGTTGAAAGTAGCCAGTTGGCCGTCGGCAGTATTGAGGCAACTCATCCTTTCATTACGCACTGGGAACTGAAAACTGACGACTGAAACTAAATAGGCGAGCCAGGTTTTATGGGAACGCATACTTGAAACGCGAATCCAACTGCGAGCAAAAACCCCATTCCAATTAAGATTTGGCTCATCAACCTATCTCTCTCCCATGGTCTGCCGATCGCGTTGTTGCTTTTGGCTACTATTGGGATCGCGAGTTGAATGACACGTGTGGTCAAGCACGCTTCAAAAATCAGAGAGAAAGCTATTTGTCAAGATTTTCTGGTAGTTCTAAACCCTAGACGCCGTTGGCGACGCGGTATTGCCTGCCGATCGGCCGAAAGGCATTTCCGTAGCCTCTTCGTTTTACGGCGTGCCCAACGGGACGCTTGCCGGTCCAAACGCGGGATGTTGACCCAATGCAGTGGGCGTTGCCCACGAGTTTAACGATGCGCCTCTATCAATCTGGGATTCAATTCTGCTGGGCCATCAGCGGCCCGCCCGTCGGTCGCGCCAAAAGAGGTGGAGAAAAACGGTGGATGTTTAGATCATCGTTCTTCGGCTCTCAAAACAAGTCCGAAGATCGCTGCGAAGCAGAGCCGGGTACGCAGTTCACGCGCACACCGTTTGCGTAGCGGTAAACGTTTGATGTGGCCACGATCTGGCCGACCATCGTCTGTCCAGCCAAGAATCGCTTGCATTTTCTGACATTTCGTCAATAATTGAAAGATGTCGATTTTGACACCAAAACAGCAAGAGATTGTCGAGCGAGAGGCGCAGATTCTGGAAATCGCCCGGCCAATCGTGGTGCGCGAGGGTTACCACGGTTTGAACATGGACCGAATCGCCGAAGCGGTCCAATATTCTAAGGGCACGATCTACAACCATTTTTCGTGCAAAGAAGAAATCATTATCGCACTGGCTATCAAGAACGTCGCCAAACGAGTTGAACTTTTTCAAAAGGCGGCCCAGTTTAAAGGCCGGTCACGTTTTCGAATGGTGGCGATTGGCGAAGCCGCTGAAATGTTTGTCCGTGACTTTCCTGACTTTTTTATGTTTGAAGAGATTATACAGCTTCCTTCCGTGCGGGAAAAAACGTCTGAAAAACGCCAGTCCGTTATCCAGGGCTGCGAAATGCAGTGTATGTCAGTCGTCGCGGGAATCGTCCGCGATGCGGTGGCACAAGAAGATTTGGAATTGCCTGATGGCATCAAACCTGAAGAACTTGTATTTGGAATGTGGTCGCTGACATCGGGAGCCTATTCGATCATGTTGAAATCGCAATCGCTCGAACAAATGGGGCTCGACGACCCCTATGCCATCGTCCGTTTTCATACCGCAGCACTTTTAGACGGTCAAAACTGGAAACCACATTCAACCGAGTTTGATATGGACAGCCTGCTGAAGAGAATTCGCCGGGAGGTATTCTCAAATGAGTGAACCGAGTCCCGCCAATTTTTTTGTTAGCAAAATGACGAAACGTCAACTTGTTTGGGTCCTGCCTTTGCTAGCCATTTTAACTCTGGTTTGGGCTCTTCAGACTGGCCGAATTGAACTTCCGATTGATCAGGGAGTTTTGGCGGAGCAGACTGAAACGTCTCCACCGGCTTTGCCCGTTAATGTCACCACCATTTCCAGAGTGGATTCGTTCAAACAGCCAAGGACGTTCACGGGAACGGTGCGAGCACGTAATCGAAGCGACCTAGCATTTGAACTGGGCGGAAAAATATCCGACGTTTTGGTTGACGAAGGTGACAGGGTTGAGAAAGGGCAAGTCATTGCGACGTTGGACACCGCGACTCTTCTGGCTCAGAAAACTGCCATGATCGCGAATCGACAACAAGCAGAAGCCGTATTGGCTGAGTTGACGGCAGGTCCTCGTGCCGAAAAGATCGAAGCAGCTCGCGCAAAGGTCGTGGCAGCGACATCTGAATTCAAACGAGCCGAACTAAACCTTGAACGCCGCAAGAGTCTTCGAGAAAGTCTCTCCATCTCGAATGAGGAATTTGATCAGGTCCTCTACACCAAAAAAACTGCCCGCGCGAACTTGGACGCTGCGAAACAGCAATTGGCGGAACTGCTGGCAGGGACTCGCCAGGAAAAAATCGATGCTCAAAAGTCGGTGGTCAGCCAGTTGGAAGCATCCATTTCAGAAATCGATGTGATGCTCGCCAAGAGCGAACTGACAGCCCCTTTTTCTGGAACGGTTACGACAACCTATCTTGATCCGGGAACAATCGCACAAGCTTCCGCGCCGGTCGTTCGACTTGTCGAGCAACAACATCTTGAAGCCTGGGTCGGGCTCCCGGTTTCAATCGTTGCGGAAATGAAAGTTGGAGATAAACAAAACGTGGTCGTTGAGAACGCGTCTCACATTGCCGTCGTCAGCGCAAAAATTCCTGAACTTGATCCAGTCACGCGGACTCAGACCGTGTTGCTCGAATTTGACGAAGAGGCCGGAAATAGTGTGGTCTCGGGACAACTCTGTGAGATCTCAATCGAAAGCATTGTGCACGGGTCAGGGTTTTGGATTCCGAGCTCGGCGCTTTCGAAGGGTGTCAGGGGACTTTGGGCGGTGATGGTCGTCGTTCCGGCCGAGGACGGCAAAGACTTCCGGGCTGAAAAACGCGATATCGAAATTATTAACACCATCGAAAACAGTGTTTTGGCTCGAGGCACGATTAACCAGGGCGATCTCATCGTCGTCGACGGACTCCATCGAATCGCAGATGGTCAGCGCGTAACACCAACTGAAACAACTAGCCGCATCAGATGAACCTCAGCAACTTCTATTACCGAGATTCGCGTCTGATGCTGATGACGATTTGCTTGATTATCGTCAGCGGGCTCTCGTCGGTTTTCATCTTGCCGCGAATGGAAGATCCAGCGCTTGTGCCACGAGGTGCGTTCATCAACACCGTTTTTCCCGGCGCTGAGCCGTCACGCGTCGAGTCATTGGTGTCAGAAAAAATCGAAGATGCCCTCAGCGAGATCGAAGAGATTAAGGAAATTCGCTCAACGTCCCGCGAAAGCATTTCAACAATCGCAATCGAATTGCGAGACGAAGTCATGGAATCGGAACCGGTCTGGTCGAAGATTCGCGATCGGTTGAGCGATATCGAAAACGAGTTGCCTGCTGGAGCGTTACGGCCCGACTTTGACGAAATGGATTTCAAGGCGTTCGCGATGTTGATCGGCTTGCGTTGGGATCAGGACAGTCCGATTAGCTACGCAGTCCTGCACCGCTTGGCCAAACAACTTGAAGATCGATTGCGAAACGTTAATGGCACGGAAAAAGTCAAATTAATTGGCGAGCCGACCGAAGAAGTCCTGGTTAGCCTGAATCCGGAACATTTAAATGCGCTCAACCTCACGGTTGCAGATGTTGCCAGGCAAATAGGAAGTAGCGATTCCAAAGTGTCGGCAGGTCAAATTCGGGGTGGGTCCGAAGAACCGTTGATCGAAGTATTGGGTGAGTTCGATTCTATCCAGCGAATTGAAAACATTCCGATTCGTTACCAGGAGGGCGGCGGATTTGTTCGGTTAAGTAATCTTGCCCGAGTCAAGAAAACGATTGCCGACCCGCCCGACAGTCTGGCGATCGTGGAAGGAAGACGCTCCGTGGTGTTAGGCGTGTTTGTCAGGGAAAACAGTCGAATCGACCTGTGGGCTACAGCGACGAACAGGGCTCTGGACGATTTCGAATCGGAGCTACCGACTGGAATCGACTTGGATCGAATCTTCAACCAGACCGAATACGTGTCGAGTCGTTTATCAAAGCTGCTGACCAATCTGCTCATGGGTGGAACGGCGGTGTTTCTTGTCATTCTGGTGCTGATGGGATGGCGAAGTGCGATCGTCGTCTCGATCGCTTTGCCGTTGGCGGCCATGATGGTTTTGTTCGGGATGCGCATGCTGGCAATCCCGGTTCATCAAATGTCGGTGACGGGCCTGATCATCGCGCTGGGACTTTTGATTGATAATGCAATTGTGGTTGTTGATGAGACTTCCAAAAGACTGCGAAATGGGACACCTGCTCCGCTGGCGGTTGGCAAGAGTGTCAAACATCTCTTCTGGCCACTATTTGGCTCAACCCTTACGACCGCGCTGGCGTTTGCTCCGATTGCATTGATGCCGGGTCCGGCCGGTGAATTTGTTGGTGCGATTGCGATGACGGTGATCATGGCGATTTTCAGCTCGTTCTTCCTGGCAATGACGATCATTCCGGCGATTGCCGCCAGGATCAGTCCTTTTCAAAACAGGGAGAACACGAACTCTCCAGCACATGTCGCGCCTCATACGGCAACGTGGTTACAAGCTGGATTTTCCAGTCAATGGTTGGCTCGCGCGTATCAACGACTACTGGATTTCATTTTTCGGGCTCCTGTGTTGGGCGTCCTCTTGGGAGTCATCTTTCCAATTCTGGGATTCGGCGTCGCGACTCAGTTGAAAGAACAGTTTTTCCCGCCAGCCGATCGTGACCAGTTGCATATTGAATTGGAGCTATCACCGACTAGCTCGTTGGCTGGAACCCTGCAAACGACCGAGGCCATTCGGGAGGTCTTGCTCGAAGAAGCTGAGATTACCCGTGTTGACTGGTTCATTGGTGAGAGTGCTCCCGCATTTTATTACAACCTGATTCCTCGCCGCACCAACGTGTCGCAATACGCACAGGCGTTGGTAAAATTCAAATCGATCGAGAATCAGGCCGAACTCATCCAGCGCCTGCAAGCGAAACTCGACCAGGAATTTTCACATGCGCGAACGCTGGTCAGGCAGCTGGAGCAGGGGCCACCGTTTGATGCTCCGGTTGAAGTGCGCTTGTTTGGGCCGGATCTGGATCGCCTGCAGCAGCTTGGTGCTGAACTGCGTCGCGTTCTAGTCGATACGACTGGAGTCATCCACACTCGAGCCGAAATGGATGAAGTCCTTCCCAAAATCGCGTTTGATATTAAAGAAGAACGTGCCCAGGCTGCCGGACTGAATCTGACCGAGATCGCAATGCAACTCAGCGCATCAACTGACGGTTTGATCGGTGGTAGTATCGTTGAAGCAACGGAGGAACTGCCTGTGCGCGTTCGCTTGGAGAATGAGAATCGTGCGGGAATAAACAGTATTACGAACCTCGACATGGTCGACCCAACGCGTTCTATCGCTTCCGAAAAAGGTCGTTATCGCGGAGTCCCGATTTCAGCCATCGCCGATGTGTCTTTGAAATCGGGGTTTGGTTCGATCACGCATTTAGCGGGCAGAAGAATGAACGAAATTCAGGTTTACATTCCGGCTGGTGTGCTTCCCTCGACCGTGTTAACGGCATTTCAGGAACGACTCGACAAATCAGGCTTTGAATTACCGGCAGGATATCTTTTACGTTACGGTGGCGAGTCAGCCAAACGTGACGAGGCGATTTCGAACTTGATGGCCAGCGTCGGAATCCTGTTGGTGTTGATGGTCGCGACCCTGGTTCTATCGTTTGGCTCGTTTCGAGTCGCAACCATTGTGGGGTTCGTCGGTGCCTTGTCGGTGGGGCTCGGGATGGGGGCTTTGTGGATGTTTGGATATCCGTTTGGGTTTACGGCGATCATTGGCACAATGGGACTCATGGGCGTGGCAATCAATGACACGATTGTTGTGCTCGCAGCGATTCGCGAAAACGAAGCAGCAGCAGCGGGCGACCGAGTCGCCATGCGAGAAGTCGTCACGAAATCGACTCGTCATGTTGTTTCGACTTCGTTGACAACCATGGCAGGCTTTACTCCACTTATCCTTGGCGGAGGAGGCTTTTGGCCACCGCTGGCAGTTGCAATTGCGGGCGGAGTAGGCGGAGCGACGATATTGGCTCTCATACTGGCGCCGTCTGCTTACTTGTTGTTGATGTGTCGTTCGTCACAACCGGCGATCAATTGATAAGAAAAGGTGTGAAGCGGAATCATTGGCCAATTCGGAAGAGCAGACGTAGGAGAAAATACATTTTAACCCTGCTGAGTAACCCTGTTGAGGTGGACAAATGTCAGACGTTGAACACGATCTACGAGACTTCGTCGAAGGTCACGAGGGAATTTCCCTTATTCGCACCCGCGAAGTTCTTGGTGGCGAGAATTTCCGCGGCTGGAATGGAATTCGAGCTTTAGCGATTTTCTTTGACGCTCGTTCCATCTTCTGCGAATGCCTTGAAGTTTCTCAGGAACGTCATATTCTGTTCGCGGAACTTCCCACTGAACAAGAAACCCATCAACTTCATCTTGAAATTTTTGAAATCGTATCCGCAAGTGCTTTTCCATTTGGTTTTGCTCGGACTCAACTCAATGAACTGGTTTACGAGCGTATTACTGCCGCCGTCCCACTCGTAGGTGCCGTCAAAGTAGTCGGGCAAATCGCGATTGGTAACCGTTTCAATTAATTCAATTCGATGTTTACCATTGAGATAAACCAGTTTTGATTTCGCACCCGGTTGACCCGGTTCTCCGCTCAAGTGTTCGAAACTTTGCAATCCGTTTTGCCAATGGTACAAATTGTCCACGTTATCAAAGAGTTCAATCACTTTGTCGCGTGGCAAGTGGATATCGATTTCAACCGTGTATTCTTTCATGGGCAAGCCTGTCGGTTTTGCTGTGTCTATTCAAAATGACGCGAGTCGGATCTTCAAACCGTTAAAACTTGAACGCGTTTGGTTTAAGGGTGGCGTCTTTTCGTCGGTTTCGCCTAGCAATCAGAGCGCCGCGATTGCTATACGTCCGTGCGACAAGCACTAATCTAAGTGGACACAATAGAAAACAACAAGGGCTTATCGCCGATGTCAAACAAAAAAACGGTGGCCGAAAGCCACCGTTGCGATTTTTGTTAAAGCAAATCTCTGTCTAGTAATAACTATATGCGGTTTGATCACATGCGTGAATGTGGTCGATTTGTTCATTCAAAGTCAAAACGTCGTAGACGACGCCAACGCCAAATAGGCCACCCGTTAACAGAAACAAAATGCCGGTGAATATTTTTCCTTGGTAAAAACGGTGGATCCCCAACCAGCCTAGAAAAACGAGCAAGACCCAGGCGACGCTGTAGTCGATTGTCCCGGGACGATATCGGAAACTGGCTTCCCGATCCATTCCGGGAATCAAGAAGGCGTCGACCAACCAGCCAATTCCCAACAGGCCGAAGGTGAAGAACCACAGTACGCCCGTTAAAGGACGACCGTAATAAAAGCGATGAGCCCCGGTGAATCCGATGACCCACAGCAAATAGCCGACGACGATTGAGTGCGAATTGACGTAACCAACAGGTACGTACTTGACGTAGTGTTTTCCCGGTTGGCCTTTAAGAGTCGCACCTTTTCCATAATATGCGTCGTCAGGATACCAAGCCGTCGTGCCCATTTTTTCCCCAATTTGGTTTAGTACTTCGCGTGAAATCAGAGAGTTTATTCGCGCTGTGATCTCGATTATTTGCGAAATTTGTTCGAAAACCAGAAAATATTGGTCTGGGTTCGCGAGAATTTATCGGCATTGTCAAAACCCAGCTGTGGCCGTGCGTTGTGTCGGAGAAAAGAGGGAGGTGAAACTCTCACCGCCTAAACGCGGGAGCATTTTTTGTGAAATACAGGACCGTCAATCAAGCTCGCAAAAAACTCTAACGATTTTCGCCAGAGTCAAGATGTTCAAAGGCGGTGACCAGGTGCAAATCCTGAGCAGGTGAGATCGTTCGCAAATCTAGCAGTAAACGCTCCTTCTGCACTCGTCCAATGACGGAGGGAGTGCTGTTTCGCAGTTTCGCTGCGAACTGATCGATCGAAGATCCATTGGCGGTAATCGCTACACACCAAGTCGGGATCGTCTGTGTCGGCAGACTACCTCCACCAAGCATCGATGCTTCTTCGACGACTTCGCATGAATCGATGCAGTCAAGATGACCTATTTGCCCCGCCAGTTTTTCGGCTCTTAGTTTCAAGTTTTCGACCGGCATTGAGAGCATTCGTAGCAATGGAATTTTTTGTTCCGCTTGTTCCAGATTCCGATAAAGCCCCAATGTCGTGGCCAGTGCGGCCAACGTAATTTTGTCGACACGCAATGCCCGCATCAGCGGATTTTTCAAGATCTTCTCAATCCATATCTTCTTTCCGCAGATGATGCCGCATTGCGGCCCGCCCACAAGCTTGTCGCCACTAAACAGAATTACATCCGCGCCGTCGCGAATACTCTCTGCCGCGATCGGTTCGTCCGTCAGTCCATACTTTGAAAAATCGACAAGTGCGCCCGAACCGATGTCGTCGATCACCGGGAGTCGGTGAGCTGAAGCAATGCGTACCATTTCTTTTAGCGAAACGGACTTGGTGAAGCCAACGACTTCGAAATTACTGGGATGCACTTTCAGCAGCGCTCCGGTTTCTTCGTTGATCGCATCTTCGTAGTCGGATTCGTGAGTCTTGTTCGTCGTGCCGACTTCGCGAAGAATGGCCCCGCTGCATTCCATCACTTTGGGCAGTCGGTAACTTCCTCCGATCTCGATGAGCTGCCCTCTCGAGACGATAACTTCCTTACCGGATGCGATGGCCGACAAGGTTAGCAGCGTGGCACCAGCATTGTTGTTTACTACGGCAGCAGCTTCGGCTCCCGTTAGCTCGCAAAGCAATCGCTCCACGGATTTCGTCCGTTGGCCGCGGTTTCCTGTCGCTAAATCCACCTCGACGCTCGCATATCCATCAGCGATTTCGTTCATCGCATCGATCGCCGGTTTCGCGAGCGGAGCGCGTCCAAGCCCGGTATGCAGAATGATTCCCGTCGCGTTGATGACCGGACGCAAATAGGGTCGTTCTTCAGTTGCCAGCCACTTGGCGATTTTTTCGGCCAATTCATGGGCCGTTGGAATGACAACGTCTTCGGTCGTTGTACTGACTTGATCCCGAAGTTCGTCGAGAAAAGTTCGCACGCCGTCAACTACGACTCGATGATTAACCGACTCAACCATTTTCTTGAGCGGAGCACTATCTAACAGCTGATTAACCGAAGGCAGGTTTCGAAATACATTTCGCATGTTTAATTTCTTGGCATCTGTAAGAATGTTACCTGAATGATTTTAGCCTAATCCCAATACTCTTCAATTTGAGACGAAGAGGGAAATTCTGTCACTGAAGGAGCCTAAGCGACGGAGCGGTCTAAGGGAACTGGGCTTGGTGCAGAAACTGGATGCATTACGCGGCACTCGATTCGAAATGTTTTTGCCGCCAGGGCCTCCCGCCGAAGCTGGCCAGAACAATCTGAGTGTCTTGCCGAAATGGACGAAAGGAGCGTCGTCACTGATTTGAAATCGTGTCGGACTCGTCTGGGGTTTCATTGACAGCTGGTGGGGGCGTATTCGGTTGGCCGTACTGTTGCTCGCCGAGCAGGGCGGCTCGGTTTTCCTTTTCTTGCAATTGGCGAACGCGCTCTTCCATCTCTTTGCCGGGTTTAAAGGTGACCACGTATTTTGCGGGTACGTGGACTCTGTCGCCGGTACGAGGGTTACGAGCCTTGCGTGCAGCTCGCTTTTTGACTTCAAAGACGCCAAAATTCCTCAACTCGATGCGCTCATCCGTCACCAACGCATCGATGATCGCGTCAAATGTCTTTTGCACAATCTCTTTGGTTTTGAGCTGTGTCAGACCCATTTCTTCGGAGATCGTTTTGACGATTTCCTTCTTGGTCATACGGAGCTCCGTGCTCGAAAAAATACGAAAAAAGCGAGGATAAGCAGGTTTGGTAAATCGACCTAAGTGTAGGCAGGGCAAATACTAAAGTCAACCGACGGCCGTCATTCGCAGTCTAAGTGTTACGCGACTGGCAAACAAAAGTTCAAATATTTTTTCTGGACACCCCGTTAGTCTCTCGCCCAATATTGGTCAGTTTCAACGAATTCAGGTCAGATCTTCAGGACCTGTTTTTGCCGTTCGATTTCCGCCAGTTGATAGAGTTTCCCGGTTCCGCTGCCCGGACATTCGTCACAAGTGCGCTCCCAATCCTGGCTCGTTTTCAAATTGGAATTCCAAAACGGCCAAGTTCGGCATTGTCGCGGTCGCCCCTCATAAACCTGACACTTGCGGGTCTCGCTGTCGAAAAATACGCAATCGTAGCTAACCGGAAGCTCTTTGAGGCTTTTGCGAATGCCAATTTTCCTGACATACGAATGTTCGAATTTGTCCACGGAGAGATCGAACATTTTTGCCAGCGTTTCGATCTCCGCTTGGTTGACCCAAACGTACCCTGCGCTACCCGTGCAACAGTCACCACATCCCGTGCACTCGAATTTCAACCCATCTTTGTACCAGGGTGCGTCGGATTTTGTCTTTGCTTTGGTCATTTTCTTTTTGCGCACATGTTCGTGAAAGGACTTGGTTCCCGGAAAAAGCGATTGTTGCTCTCGAAGCCGCAGGCGCCGGTTTTGAGCAAATTCAGCCGGGCCTACGGCTGGGCGTTAAACGCAATGCCGTTTAAAGTTTGCCACTGAATCCTTGGAAAAACCTAGTCATCCTGTTTTACATCGCCGCAGCGATTTGTGATACAGCTTCGACCAACTTGTCGATCTCATCAACCGTATTGAAAAAACCAATGCTAATCCGAATTGTACCTGCTGATTCAAATGTCCCCAGTGACGAGTGGACTTTTGGCGAACAATGAAAGCCTGCCCGCGTTTGAATTCCAAATGCACTTTCCAGAATCGTGGCGATTTCTCGAGAGTCGCGCCCCGAAATGTTAAAACTCAGGACTGCCGTTCGTTCCGGTGCGCCCAAACAATAAATCTCAACGCCAGGGATCGTCAAAAGCCCGTCGATTGCGTGTGTAGAAAGTTGAAGTGATTTTTTATGGACCTCTGCGATGGTATTTTCGATAACGAAATCCAAGCCTGCTTCCAATCCTAAAATTCCGCCCACGTTCAGATTTCCCGACTCCAATCGGGTTGGCATCTGTTCCGGCTGAACATCTGAGTCGCTTTGAGTACCCGTTCCGCCTAGTCGATATGGCCGGATTTTCTGCCAGGATCGTTCCGCGGCATATAGCAAACCAGTCCCCAGCGGGCCGTAAAGGCCTTTGTGTCCTGGAGCCGCCAGAAAATCGCAGCCGATCTCTTGGACGTTCAGTTCGAGATGGCCTAGCGACTGGGCGGCGTCAATAAGGAACAACGCATGGTGATCTCGTAGGCGCTTACCAATCGCCTCGACCGGTTGAATGACACCTGTAACGTTGCTCACGTGGGAGATGCAAACCAGTTTTGTGTTCGGGCGTACGGCCGCCACGATCTTATCGGGGTCCACCAGCCCGTTCTTGTCGATGTCGACGTAATTTACTTCAACACCTTTTTCATTGACCAGATAACTCAAGGGTCGCAGGACGGAGTTGTGCTCAATCGTGGTTGCAACCACATGATCGCGTGGAGAGATTACGCCTTGAAGAACCATATTTAATGCGTCGGTTCCGTTAAACGCAAATACGATTTCGTTCTTGTTTTTCGACCCGATAAACTGGGCCAGTTTTTGTCGGCACCGTTCCACACCTTGATCGGTTCCGCTTGTTTGTCCAGAGATGCCGCGAAACGCCGGTACTCCGGAGTCTCGGTAATAAGACGCAATGGCCTCTACGACTTGTTCCGGCTTAGGCCAACTTGTCGCGGCGTTGTCGAGATAAATTCGGGGCGGTTCAGGAATCGACGGATTGGCAAGTTCGGCGGGTGAAGTTTTTCCCATCGGCGCGTCAGCCTCCGATTTGATGCATGGATTTTCGCGGTCTTTGAAAATCCTCCGAATCAATGCCGTGCCCGGCTTTCTTGGCAGCAATTGATTCACGAACGCAATTCAAAATCTCAGCGTCTGTTGAATCAGGATTGCGAAGGATGCTTCGTAGGTCCCATTCAACGGTAGAAAACAAACAGTTTCTCAATTTGCCTTCGGCCGTGATTCGCATGCGATTGCAGTTACTGCAAAAAGGCTGGGATATCGGGTCAATAAAACCCAACCTGCCCTTGCCATCGAGATACCGAAAATCGGTTGCGGGTTGGCTAGGGTACAAGGGCGGGACCGATTCGAGCTTTCCAATTTCGGATTCGATTAGCTTCCGGATGGTATCACCAGTGATGACTTGCGGTTTATCCCAATTCTTTTCGGCGTCCAACGGCATGAATTCGATAAATCTCAGCTCAAGATCGTTATCCCGGCAGAATCGAGCCAACGGAATTGCCTCGGTTTCAGCAATACCCGTAATCGCAACCGCATTAATCCTGATTCTTGCAAACCCCGCATCCCGCGCAGCCGAAATACCTTCAAAAACTTGTTCCAGACCTTTTCTTCGGGCGATCCGTTCAAATGTGATCGGGTTGATCGTATCAAGGCTGATGTTCAGTCGGTCCAGTCCAGCGTTTCGCAAATCCTGGGCATGTTTCGCAAGCAAAATACCGTTGGTGGTCATCGCGATATCTTCGATGCCGTCGATCGCGGCTAACATCTCCACCAGGGTTGGCAGTTGAGATCGAACAAGCGGTTCACCACCGGTGAGCCTTAGTCGGTTGACACCTGCCGACGCGACAACTCGAACAAAACGCGTGATTTCTTCAAAGGTCAAAATATCTTTGTGCTGAAGAAATTTTATGTTTTCATTCGGCATACAATAAAAGCAGCGAATGTTGCAACGATCCGTGATTCCGATTCGCAGGTTATTGTGTGTTCGTTCAAAGGAATCGATGATTGGATCGAGTCTGCTTTCCGATTCGACAAAACTCATTGGCCTGGTGCCTCCATCCGGGGCGTTGCACCGTCGGGATGGATCCATTCCGTAGATCCGTCAGCCCAATGTTCCTGCTTCCAGATTGGCACCTGTTTTTTGAGCGTGTCGATCAACCATTGAGCTGCTGCAAAGGCCGCTTGGCGATGAGGGCTGCTCACGGCAATCGCGATACTGGCCTCGCCAACTTCCACCGTACCAGTTCGATGGACAGCGGAAACGCGTTCAATTGGCCATTTGGAAAGTGCCTGGTCGCAGAGCTTTCTGATTTCCTTGGTCGCCATTTCTGAATAGCAATCGTAAGAGAGTTGTTTTGTTTGCCGCCCGTCGGTCAAATTCCTGGTGGTGCCTACGAATAGAATATTCGCGCCACATGATTCCGATTGAACGGATGCAAGCACCTCGGCTGTATCAATTTTTTCTTGGACGATTTTGATCATTTAGAAAGATGAGCGCGACTCGAGGTATTGATGGAACTTGTTTCTACATTATTAATCTTAGTCGTAATCATAATCTTAGTCTTAATCGTCGTTTTGTTCCAAACCAAGGGGTCAGCGAGGGGTATCAAGATCATGATTACGACTGCGAGTAAGACTAAGATTAAAGACTAAGATTAAGACTAAGATTAAGACTAAGATTAAGACTAAGATTAAGACTAAGATTAAGACTAAGATTAAGACTAAGATTAAGACTAAGATTAAGAATCTGTTGCAGCTGTCCGCCGCCCTACCCTCCGCTCACCGGAGGGATAAACCCGACCTCCGCCCCGTCGTGAAGCTGTTTTGTGTCTGACGAATATTCCTGGTCGACCGCAAACGAAGATTTATAAGCTATTTCATGCAAGCCGGGAAACTGCTCAACCAACCTGCTTTTTAGATCACCCAAGGTCGCCGAATCGTCCATTGACAATTCCAAACGGTTTTGACCCGCGATGTCTTTGGCCGCCGCAAACAGAATTACTTTGACTAACATGTTACGACCAACTCCTCGCTTCGTCGACTGAACAAATCATCTAATTCGGGCATCAAGCCGTACGCCAGCGCAAGAATCTTGATCGGATGAACGGTTGGTTTGGTGGTGCCCTGTTCCATTTGAATCTTGCACGCACTGCATTCGGTCGTTCCAGCGACAATCGTCGGGCTGCGCATGGCGTTGATCAAAGGCAAGCCGATTCTCAGACTGCGGTTATAGTTTTTTTGTTTCAAACCGAAGGTTCCCGCCATGCCGCTGCATCCTTTCTCAATCAAGTCGACCTGCAAACCCGGAATCAAACGCAGAAGTTTCAAGCCAGGCGCGGCTTTGTCATCGCAATGTCCCAGGAGTGCCTTTTGATGACACGGCAGATGATAACCAATCGATGCATTAAGCGGCCGAAAGTCAAGTTCCAACTCCCCGGATAAATGCAGTTGCATCAAAAACGAAGTCGAATCCACCGTGTTTTCGGCGACTAACTTCGCATCGCCGTCGTCGAGAAAGTGCAGATATTCGTGCGTCAAACCCAATGCTGCCGACGGTTCCGTCGTTACGACCTGGTAGCCCTGGCGAATCCACTCAGCAAGCAATTCAACATTTTTTACTGCAAGATTCTTGGCCGGTACGATTGATCCATCCGAAATCATTGACATTCCGGATACATTTTGACCCGGTGGAATCAGGACATCGATCCCGTTATGTTGAAGCACTTTGACAAACGCAATCCCCAGTTCGACATCATTCCAATTGGCATAGCCGTCGACAAAGTAGACGACTTTGCGCGACTGTTGCTTGGAGGGCTTGGTCAATCGCTCACGTGCGGCCCATCTCATCAGACTGGTTTTGGCAAACTGAGGGAGTTTTCGGCCTTGGGCAACTCCCAGAATCTTATCCAGGAGCCAGCGAATCCAGGGCGTGCGAATCATTCGGTTTGAAACTCGCGGCATGCGGCCCCCAATCTCGTAAAGCCAGTCCAGTCGCGTCAGCAGCCAATCCGAGAGCTTGAGTCCGTTAACGGCGATGTACTGAGCTTTCGCTTCAATCATTAGTTTCGGAATATCGACGCCGGCCGGACATTCGAAGCGGCATTGATGACAATTAACACACAGATCCGAAACGCTCTTGAAATCGTCCGTCGTTAACTGTTCCGGTGCAAGCGAACCTGTCAGGATCCCGCGCATCAAATTTGCTTTGGCCCGCGGCGACGCTTCTTCGCGAGGCGTCAAACGGTAAACCGGACACATCCGCTCATTGGGGTTCGTTGTTCGGCACCTTCCGCAGCCGTTACAGTTCCGCGTTGCCAAGGCGACTTCTGGTAGGACCCAATTTAGCTGTGGTTCGACGATCGGCAGCGGTTGTGGCTTTTTAGTTTGAGGTTCAAGGTCTGCCGAATCCGCGGGTTCGTCATCTGACTCGAGGGATTGGGGAAGATTGAAAACCAGCTGATCGGAGAGCCCGGTGGGTCGCACATTATCGGTCAAACCAGAGAAAGGCTGGCCAACAATCTTTCCCGGATTAAAAATGTTCTGCGGATCAAACATATCTTTGATTTGCAAAAAAACATTGAAGAGCGGACCGTATTGTCGACGCAGGTACCAGGTCCGACTCAGTCCGTCTCCGCTGCTTCCGCTGATCGTACCGCCCATTTGATTGACTTTTTCGAACAGCTGATTGGCAAAACGATTCATCCGTTGCAGATCATTCTTGTCCGATAAATTCAAAAACGGCCGCAAGTTGATCAGGCCTTGAGGCGTATGCGAGAAAATCGAAGCAGTGATCTCGTTATCATTCAGCAGCTGATGAAGTTCTTTAAAAAAATCAGGCAGTTTAGTTGGATCAACGGCAATATCTTCGACGAACGGAATCGCCCGCTGATTGCCCTTGAGCCGATAGAGAGACGGGATGACACGACGAGTTAATCGCCAGAAAAAGTCGCGTTCTTCTTTTTGGGTCGTAAATCGAACATCGAAAGCGAGTTTCTTGCGCCGCTGGACACGAGTTTTTAAGTGATCAAGCTTTTGACGCAATGCAGAATCGTCGACGTCCTGAAACTCGACCAACAACATTGCTTCTGCTTCGGACGGGATCAATCTGGCGTACGATTGACGCAGCTCCCGCGCCAACGAAAGCAAACGACGGTCCAGCAAATCACAGGCCACGACACCCATCTTGGTAATTTCAACCGATGCGTTTGCGGCCGAATCGAGTCGATGAAAGAAGAGCAAAGCAACTCCGCGATGACGAGGTATCGGCTCAGTCAATACCGTTGCCTGCGTTATGATTCCAAGCGTACCTTCGCTGCCAACCAACAAACGGCTCAGATCGATCTTCGAATCCTGCATCAAATCGAATACGTTGTACCCGGCTTGATTCAGTTTGGTGTTTGGACGACCTTTGTCAATTAATTCTTTATTTTTGGTAACGATTGACGCAACACTATTTTCCAGTCGTTGGGCAGCTTCCGGTGATGGAACGGTCGTTGTTTCCGATGAGGTCATCGAGATTCCGCTGCCGACAATGTTTCGTGGCGATTCGATTTGAACCAGGTTGCCGTCGGCCGTGACGACGTCCATCGTGACGACCTGATCACGCGGGGCGCCGTAGCACGTCCAGTGACTGCCAGAGGCGTTCGTCGAGAGGACGCCACCCATCGTCGTGATACTCCGCCGCTGTGGATCCGGTCCAAATAGCCGGTCGTGTGCGGCTAACTCCCGGTTGAGTTCCCCCAACACCAAACCCGGTTGAACCGTTACCGTTTCCCGATCGACTTTTACGATTCGCCGCATTGCGTAGGAAAAGTCGAGAATCAATCCAGGCCCAATGGATCCGCCGACGACGTTAGAACCGGCGCCCCGGGGAATAATAGGTAGCCCGTTTTCGCGGGCATAATTGACGCACACAACAACATCTTCGACTCCGGCGGGTCGGACAACGCCGATAGGACGTTGCTGGTAGATGCTGGCGTCACACGAGTACATCTCAAGAAACAAATCATCGCAACGAATCTGGCCGTCAATTTGACCGCTAAGATCGGCTTGTATTCGTGCGCGTTCGGGGTCCATCGCGGTCCGCCGGATGTTGGAATGGTTGAGAGAGATACAGATTTAGGAACAACTTAAGCTTAACGTGATGCCCTAACTTGGACTATCGTGTTTTTAATACAGCTGGAAAAACAAAGGGTTTTCGGATTTAAGTGACACGAAAGTAGACCGATTGAACGAATTGCACCGTGGCTCGAACAGTACTGTTGTGCTAGGTCCGGCGCTCGTGACAAACGTGAACCCACAAGAAAAGTTCGAATCCAAAATCTTAGTCGTAGTCCCAAGCGTATCCGTAGTCTCAGCCGCAGGCAAACTCAATCTGATGTTACCTGGTACTGGGCTAACGCAATGAGGGAACACATTGGGAGAGTGGTTTAGATTACGACTAAGATTACGACTAAGATTACGACTAAGATTACGACTAAGATTACGACTAAGATTACGACTAAGATTACGACTAAGATTACGACTAAGATTACGACTAAGATTACGACTAA
>JAHEJI010000248.1 GCA_024638965.1 Planctomycetaceae bacterium | reverse complement strand
CGTTCCTAGAGGATGTAGGAACGCCCTATCGGTAGTCAATTCGAAGAATTAACTAAACCACTGGGGGTTGTTGCTCAATATTCTTTACTTGACGCCGACCTTTTTCGTCTTCGTAGTATTTTCCCTGGCCATAGCCGTAACCGTAACCATAGCCGTATCCATATCCGTTGTAGGCGTAGCCAGCCCGGTAGGCACCGTACGTATAATTACTTCCATAACCTGTTTGAGCACCAACGCCATTGACAACAAGGCCGAAGACATTTGCGCCGAGGTTGCGAAGAATATCAGTGGCACGTTCAGCACTGACTCGAACGTTTTTCTTGATACGCAGAGTCAAGATCACGCCATCGACACGTGCCGCGATTGGGCATGGATCAGTAACCGCCAACAGGGGTGGTGTATCAATCACGACAAAATCAAACTCTTCACGCATTTCTTCGATCAGTTCTTTGACTTGCGGTGAAGTACTCAATTCAGCGGGGTTGTTTGGCTTGGCACCACAAGGCATGATTGATAGACCTTCGATTTCGTCACATTCAAAGACGACGTCACGCCAGTTTGAGGTGCCGCTCAGGACGGTCGCAAAGCCTTCTTTGGAAGTGATTCCAAACGTGATGTTTTGGCGCGGTCGACGCATATCAGCGTCGACGAGCAAAACTCGTTTGCCAGATTGGGCGATCGAAGTTGCCAGGTTGGCGGCCAAAGTTGATTTTCCGTCACCCGGCGTCGGACTGGTGACCTGAACCACTTGGTGAGCTTGTCCCTGGGTGTTGAAGTAAAGAGCGGTTCTAACTGCTCGGAAGGCTTCAGCAACCTGGGATTTGGGTCGGTGGTAGGTGCAGACAATGGGCTCGATCAACGAGTTTTCAACGAGGTATCGTTTGCTTGAACTAATCACCGGAATATGTCCGATTAACGGAAGATTAAGCTGTTTCATAATCTCGTCCGGATTATGGAAAGTCTTATCCGCCAATTCGACGAGGCAACCGAGCCCGAATCCAGCCAAAGTGCCCAGCAAACCGCCGATCCCCAGAACAATAGGAAGAATCGGCCAGACTTTTTCACCTAGTGTCGCATCCATTAATCGCTGGAACCGGAATCCCTCCTGGCTGGAGCGACTGTTAAGACCCCCGGACGGATCGATCTCGAACGCTTTTTCTTGCGTCAAGCTCAAGAGCTCATAAACCTTGTCCCGTTCACGCATTTTAAGTTCAGTCATCTGTCGCAACGTTGACAATTTCTCTTCTTCGGCCACGTGCATATTGAACGCTTCGAGGTCTTTGGTAAGCGAAGCAGTCAAATACTCGGCTTGTTGTTCGATCGCGATTAAATAACGCCGAAGAGAAAGTTCAGCATCGACTCCGTTGTCGCTAGCTTCCTTTTCTTCGATCGATTTATTGAGGTACTCTCTCCAGTATTCAATCTGCCCTCTAAGTGATCTGATTGTCGGATGGCTGGCACCGAGTCGATAGCTCTGTTCACGAAGGGCGAGTTCCATTTGACTAATGCTCTGAATTAACTGCTCATTGCTTTCAACACGCTGACGCTCTTCCCAATAGCTCAAGCTAATTCTTTTGTTCTGAATAAGAATCCAGAACATTTCTTCGATCGCTTCTTCTCCGGCTTCCAACGCCTCCATGACACGTGCTCGGTCAGCGACCAGCATGTTGAACTCGTCTTGAGTTTCACCAATTTGTTGCGATAAATCACCGATGTAAAACTGATGAATGTTTTGCCCACGAGAGCCAAGTACAGGCGCCGTATTTTGTTTCAGTAATGCCTGGACTTCATTTTCGAGTTTTGTGTATTTCTCGTCAAATTGAAGTTTGACTTCTTTCAGTAGCGTTATGAATTCCTCAGATTCGTCACGATACTGGATGTCAAGATTAGATTCATAGGTTGCAATAATGTTATTGAGAACCGTTTTGGCATCATACGCATCACACGTTCGAAAGGATAATTCGTAAATAAACGGCTCTTCCCTATCAGGTAAGACCTCAAGATCTCCACGAACCTGCTCTATCACCTCTACCTCTTCCATATCTTTGAAAGAGTCAAGTTTGTAAAGCGAATGGGTCTCAAAACATTTGATCAGGAGTTTGTCGTCGGTGGCAATGATTCTGTCGTGGCGATAGTTCATCATTTCCGCGGCAGGAGCCATCACGTCCGTATTGGTGAACCGCATCGCCAATGGATTTTTCGGTTCGATTTTGAGCGTCGCGCGACTCTCATAAATAACGTCAGTTTTGGCCTGATAGAGTCCTCCCAGTCCCATTCCAACGACGAGTCCGAGAAAGACAAGCCATTTGCGACGGTTTAAAACGCCCCAAAAATCAAAACTATCTTCTGCTTCTTCGCCACCAATTTGGCCAATGACAAACGGGGGGGGTTGGGATTGGCTAGGGGGTAGGTGATTCGTAGTTGTGAGCGTTTCCACAGTTATCCTCCAAGTAGCAAAAATTCGGAAACGGCACCGATCAAATGTCGGCGAGACGAGTCTAAAATTCCAGTGGTTTTAGATCCCTTCAATATAACAGTCAGTTAGCAAATCTCAACTAACTAATTACCAGCGAGCTGCAAGTTGCGAGTTCGAACCCTGCAAATTCAATACGACAGCACACTTACGGAAAATCGGACATCTGGTTGGTAGCGAATGTATTTGTTCTGATAGCGAAAAACAGGAGTAATAGAGAGGATTTAACGAATACTCGACTCGTAATGGCGGCCCACTATTTTTGACGAAAAGAATCGAGCCTCTCGTCGACCGTGGGCAAGATTGCTACGATTTTCGACATGTCAAAGTCTCCAATGATGAAACAATACGATGCCGCAAAATCGAAATGCGGTGATGCGCTCCTGTTTTTTCGGATGGGGGATTTTTATGAATTGTTCCACGAAGACGCCAAAGTCGCCGCACAACAGCTGGGGCTGACTCTTACCAGCCGGGACAAAAGTGCGAACGCCGTCCCGATGGCCGGCTTCCCCCATCACCAACTCGACAGTTACCTTGGACGCTTGATTCAGGCCGGATTTCGTGTCGCAGTCTGCGAACAAGTTGAGGACCCCAAAACCGCGAAGGGACTCGTAAAACGCGAAATCGCTCAGGTGGTTTCTCCGGGTACGATCGCCGATCAAGCACTTCTGGATCCTGCTGAAAGCAATTACCTTGTCGCGATTGCCGTCGACTCAGACAAGAAAAACGATCGGTCTCCGAATTTCGGAATCGCTTGGGCCGAACTTTCAACCGGGCGTTTCAATACAACTTCCGTCGGGCCACATCAACTCGCAGATCTGGTGGCTAGATTGGGCGCAAAAGAACTCCTGATCAACGAGCAGGAGCTTGAGCGGATTCCGATTGAAGACGATCAAATCATGATCACGAAGCGGCCGGCTTGGAGTTTTTCGGTAAAGATGGCGACCGACGCGCTCAAACAGCAATTTGCCGTGGCAACGCTCGATGGTTTCGGCTTGGATCAGTTTTCGCATTCCGCCGTGTGTGCTGCTGGCGCGATCATCCAATACCTCAAAGAAACGCAACAAGCTTCACTGGAACATTTCAATCGTATTTTGCCGTTCCACCAAAGTGAGTATGTAGAAATTGATTCGGCAACTTGGCGCAGCCTTGAAATCAGCCGAACCATTCGCAGCGGCTCTCGGGAAGGGTCATTGTTTGGTGTCATTGACCGTAGCGTTACACCCATGGGAAGTCGATTGTTGGGCGACTGGCTGACCAACCCCCTGGCACGAAGCAATGAGATTATTAAACGCCAGGATGCCGTGGCTGAGTTTGTTGAGGATCAACGGCTGAGAAACGGATTGCGTGAGCAGCTCAAAAAAATTTCCGACTTACAACGATTGATGGCACGAGTGGCAACTGCGAGAACGTCGCCGCGCGATTTGAGTTCTGTCGGCAAAACGCTCGCAGCGATGCCGAAAATCAAGGCCAGCCTCGCAGGGCGCAAATGCAGATGGCTGATTCAAATGGAATCCGATTTGGATCTCTGCGCGGATTTACGGAGCGAACTTGAAAATGCGCTGATCGACCCCTGCCCGGTCCAGACGAAAGATGGAGGCTTCATCAAAGAAGGTTACGATTCGGAACTCGACGAGCTTCGAACCCTCGCGTCGGGTGGCAAACAGTGGATTGCAAACTATCAGCGAGAGGTTTGTGAGACGACGGGGATCCCCAGCCTGAAAGTTGGGTTTAACAAGGTATTTGGCTACTACCTGGAGGTCACGAACACGCATAAAGACAAAGTTCCCGACGAGTTTATTCGCAAACAAACGCTCAAAAACGCCGAACGTTATATCACGCCGCAACTCAAAGAGTACGAAGAGAAAGTTCTGGCCGCGGACTCTCAGGCGGAAGAACGAGAACTGCACCTACTCAATCAACTGCGTGAATTGGTCCGTGCACATACGACTCGACTCAAGTCCAACGCGGAGATTATCGCGACGCTCGATACGGTCAGTGGATTGGCTCAGCTCGCCGTCGAACAAAGCTATTGCCGCCCGGTAATTCTCGACGACGAGACTTTGGAAATCATCGAAGGCAGACACCCGGTTCTGGATGTCGTTGAACCGCTCGGGGCTTTTATTCCTAACGACACATTCATTCAGCCGGAGGCTTGGTTTCTGCATTTGATCACCGGGCCAAATATGGCTGGTAAGAGTACCTACATCCGACAAGTCGCCTTGATGACGTTGATGGCGCAGATCGGCAGTTTTGTTCCGGCTCAATCCGCGAAAATCGGAACCGTTGACCGAATTTTCGCACGGGTGGGGGCAAGCGACGAGTTGTCGCGAGGACAAAGTACCTTTATGGTCGAAATGACGGAGACCGCCAGAATCCTCAACACCGCCTCAAAAAAGTCGCTCGTCATTCTGGATGAAATCGGACGTGGCACCAGCACCTACGACGGCGTTTCGCTGGCCTGGTCGATTGTCGAATATCTTCATGATCAACTCGGTTGCCGCACGCTGTTCGCAACTCATTATCATGAACTGACGGAGCTCGAAGATTCGCTTGAAGGAGTCAAGAACTACAACGTTTCTGTCCAGGAGTGGGATGAGAAGATTGTCTTTCTTCACAAGATTGTCGAAGGCAGCGCGGATAAGAGCTATGGAATTCAGGTTGCACGTCTGGCCGGCGTTCCAAATTGGGTTAACATGCGAGCCGAGCAGATTCTCGAAAAACTGGAGTCCTTAAATGAAGTCGAGCAGAATCGGGATGCAATCAAATCATCGGGCGAGCAAACGGCGTCGGCCACAGGGGAAATCCAGTTGACTCTTTTTGGTCCGGCTCATCATCCACTTGTCGACAAGATCAAGGCTCTCGATGCGAATCGCCTTACCCCAATGAATGCACTAGAGATACTCCATGAGTGGAAGCAGGAATTGGAAGACAAAGCGGAGAGCAGTCGTTGATTGCGGCTGAGGCCGCGATTTTTTCTGACATTTGTTTGTAGTCCCGCCTTCAGGCGGAATGGTGGTCGCCGAGCGTGAATTCTTCGCCGCGCTCTTCGGCGGCGTGGTAGCGTTGACGGACGAACCACGAAACGCCCAGAATTTACGCGAATCCAACATTCGTGCTAGTAACGGTAGAAATCTTCGTCTTCTGCATAAACTTTTGAACAGGAGAGCGCCAAGGAAACGAAGTCTTTTCCATCGGGATGGTCAAAATTCGCGATAGGAAACCAAAAAACACGTGCTCGACGATTGTTGTTTGCCTTTTGACGTCTTTGTCGAGTCCCTTCCCTCCTGTTGATTTTTTTTGGTTTGCGGCTGTAAGCCGCCCAAGTGTTAGATGATGCCTTCTGCACGCATGGCTGGTCTAACCCGTTGAATTTCGTTGCCCAAACCTCAAAATGAAAAGAGTTCCGATCAGACCTGCGATAATCAGGGTTCCGATCAACCACATCGGAGCCCGGCTGCTGCTCCAGAATAAGACCAGACTTAATGCAATACTGGACCACATGATTCCGATCGTGATAATCTTGGCTCGCATCGGCATTTCATGCGAACCATCCAGGTACGGCAGAAACCTGGCAAAGAATTTATTGCGGATCAGACGTTGCTCAAGCGCTGGAAAGCTTTTGGTGAACAGAAACGAGGCCAATAGCAACGGTCCGACGGTCGGGATACCGGGCAAAAATACGCCAATTGCTCCGACGCCAACAAACACGACTCCGAGCGCTGCCAAAACGTATCGCTTGACTAGGCCGACCGAAGTCGACGAAAGCTGCTCGGATTCTCCAGTTTCTTGCATGGATTGACCACCTTTGCCGAGATTCTACAGAATTTGCGAGTTCGCGTGCAAAAGTTTCTTCCGACAGCCGCCAGACCATGCCAAGACAAAAATGAGTTGATCGTAAGCCGGGTTTTGTAGCTGACGATGTCAGCCGATGATCATTTATCTAGGCCGACCATTGCTGGACGGCTCAAGCAGCCTACCCGAAAGTCGTAACGCGGCGGACTACCACTGCTTTCTGTTTGGCCTTGCTCCAGATGGGGTTTACCGAGCCGTCTGAGTCGCCCCAGACGCTGGTGAGCTCTTACCTCGCCGTTTCACCCTTACCACGCACTGCGAGCAGCCGTTCGGCGGTTTACTTTCTGTGGCACTTTCCCTGATCTCACGATCGGTCGGCGTTACCGACCATCCTGTCCTGCAGAGCCCGGACTTTCCTCTCGTGGCATCAGCCACCAGCGATCATCCGATCAACTCAGTCTTAGTCTATCAAAAAAGGCGACTATTAGGTTGTAGACACAGCGAACCTGAAAAAAGTTCTGCACATCATCCAGCATCGGTAAAAAAATCTTTACCAAAATCAGACGGTTCTC
>JAHEJI010000247.1 GCA_024638965.1 Planctomycetaceae bacterium | reverse complement strand
GGCGCCCGAAATAGCCAGCACATACACCAAAGAAGGCATCGATAACAGAAAGGCGTCCGTCGTTTCGCCCGTAATCCAAACCACAGATAGACTTGCCAAGGCACTTAACAGACCACATGCAAAAACGATCAAGGTCAATCGTATGCTTCTCAACGACCACCATGCGAGCAGCAATCCGATCAAAGCGGCGAGGCTCGCCAATCGTAGCAACGTCCGCTCTCCTTCTTCATCAATCGCCACGTTGTCGACTGCTGGCCCACCAAGATGAACGGTATCAAGATCGATATTGCAGGCCCGCAACGCGGTGAACAGCTCACCTTCAGGGTGTGAAATCTGAAACCAGCCATGAATGCCACGACCGATTGCGTCTCGAAGTCTTGGAATCGATTCGTCGGCGAGCATTACCACGACACACGTTTGATGCCCGTCCGGTCCAATTAATAATCCTTTCAGTCGATTGACCGCCAGATCGTACGGAATGTTCATGGACCCTGACGTCAGCTGATTCAATATTCGTCGACTTGTCGTGACGGACTTGAACAAGTGTTTGACCGTCGGGCGGCCAGAATCGAAAGCCATCGCTTTTGATTCGGCGCGCTCAGGTAAGATTACCTCTGAATCGTCAGGATGGTTGACAGCGGGTACCAGAAGGCTCGCTAGTTGCTCGATTCGGGGATCATCTGGCTCGGCGTTTGCCTGGCTTGGATCATCGCCCAAGCGGCAACCCTCCCAGCTGACGATTACAAATTGATCGCCCACGAAATGTTCTCGAAACCAAATCAGGTCATCGGTTTCGGTGTAAGTCGCTGGTAACCAATCCGCCACCTTGTTGGTTTTCGTCTGTATCGAGCGCAACGAGGCGTACATCAACAATGGAGTTGCAATGGCAAACGCGATGAGAATCGGCGAGGCGTAGCGTTCGATCAACGATCGACGTTTCGATTCAATCGTAAATCCGTCCACGTTTGTTATCCGTCATTGAATCTGGTCCAAAACCGAATTGAAAACAGCGTGCAAAGTCTGTGCCAGCATCGTTTTTTGCCGCACTCGCGCTGACGATAATTGGCGAGAATGGGTGTTAACGGATAAGTTTTTCGAATGTTGGGGTGAAAATGGGGTAGAGCGCGCTTGGGGCCGTCAAGTGTGCACTTTCGCGCGTTCCTCTAATTGGGTCCATCAAGATTCACAAGTGATGTCTCTGAAATTGCCGCCACCATCATTTTGAAAAAGAATGTCACGTTGGCTGGCTTCCTGCAAACGGTCTTCCAGCAAAAAGTATTGATCTCGGTAATCCGGGTGAACCACTTTGCGACCATTGACGAGTCTCATTTTCAAGTTCGGAGATTCTTCAGCAATTGAAAACACGCGATTGTTCAACAAGTACAGGTCCAGATCACCATCTTGATCGTAATTTGCAAATGAAGCCATGTTTGAGGCGCCGCTGTAGTCGACATTGCGCTGCGCGGCGTCCTCTTCGAAAGATCCATTTTGTTGATTGATGAATAACTGATTTGGGCCGTTAATATTGCACACGTACAGATCCAGAAATCCATCATTATTTACGTCTGCAAATGAGGCACCGGTTCCCCAGTACAGTTCACCACTCAGATCGCCGGCGGATCCGGTGACGTCGAAGAATTTCCAAGGCTCAGTTTGCCGGTAGAGTCGATTTTTGCCATCTTGAGAAACGGCAAATACGTCGACCAATCCATCATTGTCGTAATCTCCAGTGCAGATACCGGCTCCGTTGAGCAAGTATTTGCGCATGTTTTCCGGCTTGAGTTCGTTGATCATCTTGAGGCCCGTCTGACGACCGTCCAACTGGGTGAACATCGGCTCGCCAGTTTGTTCCGAAGGGCTCTTCAAAGGTTGAAACGAGATTTCCGGCGGCGGACCAGATTCAACTTTTTTCTTTTTTGCCTCTGAACCTGTGCAGCCCCGGCAGACGATCAAGGACACGACAAAACAGTAGCTTCGTATCGTTTTTTGACGAATATCGCCGGTTTTGGTTTTCACGATTTGTCCCATTTGCAAAGAAACTTTTCTAGCATGTTTTTTTTGGGGCATTTGGCCATAATAGCTTTAGTTTCCACAAAGAAAACGTCAAATTCTCTTGTTTTTTCATGACATCGCCGTTTCTCATGTGCCAAATAACGGCGCGAGCCAATTGCAACGAGATTGAATAGATTAAACCTCCCAAAGTATTCTAATAAGTTTGCTTTTTGCTTTTGGACGTCGCGTAAAAATGGCCGAGATGAGTGTTTCTTACCACTTTTTGCTGAATGTTCTTATGACTCGAATCTTCAAAACTATTTTTTTTGCCGCCGTGAGTTGCGTTTTGGCTGCTTCCAATTCTTTGACTGTCCAAGCCCGACAAGAGCAGGTAATCCAACAGACGCCGAAAAGCGGTGGATCGGATCACGAGGCCGACGGAGAAGGTCATGCCAAACAGTTCGTTGGCATTGAACGGGTCTTCTCAACATTGCGATTTGACAGGCCGGTTTATTTGACCGGGGCGGGTGACCAAAGCCAGAGAATATTTGTGGTCGAACAGGCGGGCGTGATTCGCTGGTTTTCGAAACAGGAAGAACAGCCGACCAGCGATATTTTTCTGGACATTCGTGAATGGATCAGCCGCCGGGGCAACGAGGAAGGCTTGATCGGGTTCGCATTTCATCCCGAATTCAAAAACAACGGCTACGTGTATTGCCACTTCTCATCAAAACGAGACAAAGCAGAAGGCCAACGTGCCGCTCCCAACATTCTTTCGCGTTTCAAGATTTCAGAGGATCCAAACAAAGTTGATGTCGACTCAGAACTGGTGTTGATGAAAATTCAGCAGCCGTACGAAAACCACAATGGTGGATCGCTCGAGTTTGGCAAGGATGGTTATCTTTACCTTTCTTTGGGAGATGGAGGATATCGAGACGATCCACACGGTAACGGGCAGAATGTATCTACGTTGCTTGGTTCAATCTTGCGAATTGATGTCGACCGGCAGGATGAAGGGAAGCAATATTCCATCCCAACGGATAATCCGTTCATCAATGTTCAGGACGCCAGGCCTGAGATTTATGCAATCGGATTGCGAAACGTCTGGCGTTTTTCTTTTGACCGAAAAACCGGTGACCTGTGGGCCGCCGATGTCGGTCAAGATCGAACGGAAGAGGTCAACATCATTCGCAAAGGCGGCAATTACGGCTGGAATCGCTACGAAGCCAAAGATGATTTCCAACCGAAAACGGCCATCGAGAGAAGCGAACTGGCCATTGAAAGACATGACCAACCGGTGGCGTTCTATGGTCGCCAGTGGGGCGGATCGATCACCGGCGGGTATGTCTACCGAGGCAAGAAGTTTCCCGAGCTTGATGGTTCGTATTTCTTTGGCGACTACATGACCGGGAACCTTTGGCGAACCAAAAAGGACAACAACGGCGAATATCAGACCGAACTCGCGCGTCGAACCGGGCGAAGCATTGCCTCGTTTGGTGAAGACGATGACGGCGAAGTTTACCTGCTCAGTTTCGACGGTGGGATCTACCAGGTCGTGACAACTGACAAACCGGAAAACACTTTTGAAGATTGGCCAAAAAAAATCTCGGAAACAGGTCTGTTTACTTCGACCAGGCAATATCAAGTGGCCGATCATTTGATTCCGTACGAAGTCAACGCACCCTTTTGGTCGGATGACGCCGAGAAGAAACGCTATTTCATCTTGCCCGAGGGTAAGACACTTGGCTATCGACAAGAGGGTAGCTGGGAGGTTCCAGTGGGCGCGACGATCGTGAAAAATTTCCTGGCCGACGATGGTCGACGGAAGCGGATGTTCGAAACACGGTTGATCAAACGCACAACAGAGGGCTGGGAGTCCGCCACTTACGTTTGGGATAAAAACGGCGATGCCGAACTATTGCCCAACGGAAAACAGTTTGAATTTTGGAATCGAGGAATCCGATCGTGGCATGCTCCTTCGGCTTCGGAATGCTCAAGTTGTCACGTAGACGCTTCTGGATACGTGTTGGGGCTAAACACGGCGCAGCTTAATCGAAGTACACCGGCCAGTGGCGACAAGAATCAAATCGTCGAGTGGGCACAGAAAGGGCTGCTTGATCTGCCACGCAGTTTTGATGCGTCGAGCGCTCCCAGGTATTGTTCACTAATGGACGAGTCGTTTGATTTCGAAACGAGAGCGCGGGTCTGGCTGGACGTAAATTGTGCCATGTGTCATCAACCGCTAGGACCCGGTAACGCCAACATTGATTTGCGACATGCGACGACACTGGACAAGACCGGCACGGTTGGTGTGCGACCCGCGCAGAATGATATGGGCATCAAAGATGGCCTGTTAATTGCGCCGGGAGAGCCGGACAAATCGCTTCTCATTCATCGGATTGAAACTCTCAGCGAAGGCCGAATGCCCAGTATCGGAAGTAATCAGGTCGATAGGAACGCCGTAAAATTGTTGACTGAATGGGTCAAGTCAATGAACCCGTAGAATTTTGCTGCAACGAGAAGCTGTCGAGCCGTGATGACAATCGACGTTCGAAGTACTGTACTTTCTCAGCGTGATTCCGAAAACGCAAAACAAATCGGTATGCTGGGTGTTCAATTAAGGACGACTCGATACTAATCAAGTCAGTGTTTTGACACGGCCGCTTAAATGGATCCAAAGCTTAACCCTACCAAAATTTGCTCATGACGAAATACCTGGGGACGATGTTAATTGCCGTGATTGTCTCGACACTTTGCGTTTTCGATCTAAACGCACAACAACGCGACAATCAAGCTCGTCAGGGCCGAAACTCAAGAATGGAGGAGATGGTGAAAAGGATGCCGGTCATCGCGGCGCTGGATGCGAACGGAAACGGCGAAATCTCAGCGGAGGAAATTGAAAAGTCAGTTGCCGCATTAAAGGCTCTAGACTCGGACGGCGATGGCATTGTGAAGTCCAACGAAATGTTACCTGATAGGAACCGCGCGCGTTCTTCACAAGGCCGACGAGGCCGGCAATCAAGAAGCGATGACGCACCGAAAGTTGGAGATCCGGCTCCCACATTCAAACTAAAGTCGCTCGATGGTGAGTCCGAAACGGATCTTGCTGATTTCAAAGGCAAGAAGCCAGTGGTGTTGTTCTTTGGCAGCTACACGTGACCGCCCTTTTTGAATCAGGTTGATTCAATGGAACAAATGTACAAAACCTACAAAGACATCGCTGAATTTCGGTTAGTCTACATCACCGAAGCACACGCCGCGGACAGCAACCGGTCGGTCGATTACGCAAGGGAAAAGGGTATCAATCAACACAAGAACTACGGTGAACGTTGCACAACAGCGGAGATGTTGATGAAAGACAAAAGTCTCACGATGCCAACTCTGATCGACGGAATGGATAACGCTGTCAACAAGGCTTACAGCGCACATCCCGACCGCGTGTTCCTCGTTCGAACGGACGGGCATCTGGCAGTCGCCGCTGCTCGTGGCCCATCCGGTTTCAAACCCGCACTTGAACAGACCGAAGAATGGTTGGCCGAGTTCAAGAAGAGTGGCGAAGAGCCAGCACTTCCCGATTTGGAATAGAGTTGCCAGAACAAGTTCTCATGTTATGCACGTCATGAGAAATTGATTTTGAGTGAGCAAAAGAACAATTCTTCACCTTCGAAGTTCCTTGTTCGGAGTTCGTAAATCAGGTCGCAGCCGTTGAAATAACGAATGTCGATCAAGGAATGACGAATTCTGAAGTTGCCTCTTTGGTTGCGGCTAAGGTCAGCTCAAGGAACAAATTCTGGACCTGAGAGTCAATTTACCTGGCACTCATATCCAGCAGTTCTTTCTTTATTCTCCAGGGCTGTTTGCGGTCAAACAGGATGCCGTACTTGCGATAGTCTTCGCTGATTGATCGCTCCGCGACGCGGTATACCATTTCGGAGTACTGTTTTCGCATCTGATTCAGGTCGTTTAGTTGCGCTTCGTCGTAAGCAACGTTGTTCATCTCCAGCCGTTCGGCGGTCATGTCAAACAACTCTTCAGTCGCGGACATGTTGTCCTCTTGAGAATACCAAAACAGGTATTTCCATTTGTCTGTAACGACACCGAATGAATGCGTCGTTTCAGGACCCCAAAAATTCATCAACGCGAGACTTTCGCGGATTTTGGATTTTGGATTTTTCAACAGTTGAACCAAACTCCTGCCATCCACACCTTCGACGGGACGCACGACTGCCAAATCCAATATCGTGGGAGCTAAATCAATGTTTCCCGTTAGTGCTCGTGTTCGTCCGCCGTGTTTTGTATTTGCGTAACGCGGATCGAAAATAATCAGTGGCACGCGAGTAGACTCTTCGTACGGTAACACCTTCGAACCGAAACCATGTGAACCGCACAAGAATCCGTTGTCGGAAGTGAAGAACACGACGGTGTTGTGGGCGACGCCTTGTCGCTCAAGTTCAGCGGAAATCATGCCCACTGCTTGATCAACACCGTAAACCTGTTGATTGTATTTTTGCATGACGGAGTTGTAATTGTCTGAGTATCCCCACGATTCGAAGCGAGGATATTGCCGTCCCGTGCGACTTTGCCAGGCCAAATGTTCGCCAGCCTTGCGGCCGAAATTCTGCGGTTTCTCGAAAACAGTGTTCTTGTAAACGTCGTCAAACTTTGGATCCGGTGAGACTGGGCGATGTGGGGCCTTGAAGCTGATTGACAAACAAAACGTCTTGTTCGCTGCAACCGACTCCCGAATAAAGTCCTGACCGAAAGCCCCGTAAGCGGTAGAAGAATGCGGATACTTTTCCGCGTACTTAACCATCGCTTTGTTCTTGGCGGTTTCGTAAAAAGTCTGGCCTGGTCCTCCGCCCCACTTGTCAAAATCCTTGCTCGGCAAATCGTCCATTCCCTCGACTTGAAACCCAAACTTGCCGGCG
>JAHEJI010000070.1 GCA_024638965.1 Planctomycetaceae bacterium | reverse complement strand
TTCAGATGACTCAATGAAGCGATCGTCATTTTGGTTGTTTTCGATTCCAATCGGAGCCATCCTGTTAGGCCACTTTTTCGTCGATACTTATTCGGGAATAGCGCCACCGCTTTTGGGCGTTATTGAACAAGAGTACGGTATGCTGCCACAATACGCGGCAATGTTGTTGGGGTTGGGTTCCATTTGCAGCGGGCTGGCCCAACCTACTTTCGCATGGCTGAGTGATCGACTTGACACAAGAGCGTTTGGAGGCATCGGCATCCTCTTAGGTACGCTGGGAATTACACTTCTGGGATTTTCGCCAAACATTCCTGGCGTCTTTATTATTTACGCAATTGGAATGTTGGGCGTTGGAATGTTTCATCCGATTGCCGCCTCCACCATTGGGTCGCTGGCGGGCGACAAACGCGGGATGGTATTGAGCTGGTTTTTCGTTTTTGGAATGGGCGGCTTCTTCACTGGTTCACTGAGTGGTCCCGCGTTGGCAACGGGCACGGGCTCATTGCGCAACCTCTCCTATCTGCTGATACCCGGTCTGATCATGGCGGTCGTTTTGCAACTTTCGATTGGCAAAGTCCAGCACAAGAAACGGATCTCGTCGGGACATACTCATTCGATCGCCGAATACGACTGGTGGACAATCACCTGCCTGTATTTGTCGGCCGTCTTTCGTTTTACGGTGAACATGGCGATTGTGTATTTGCTCGTGCGTTGGATGGAGCACCACGTCGCCAGTCTCAATCCCAGTTGGTCGGCCGAGGATGTGGCCGACTATTCAGCTCCCTTTGTTGGTCGAGCCAATGCGACGATGATTGTTGGTCAAGGCGCGGGCGGACTTGCCGCGGGTGCATTGATTGTCGCTGGTCGAGAAAAAATCCCTCTGATCTGGGCACCAATTGTGTTTTCACCAGCTTTGATTGCGCTCGCTTTCTTGGAGCCGGGGTTCTGGGGATATACAGCCTGCTTCCTGACAGGTGTGGGGTTTGCTTCGATGACGCCGGTGGCCATCAGTGTCGGTCAGCGATTGATGCCCTATCATACAAGTCTTGCATCTGGCATCGTGCTTGGTGGAGCATGGGCGATCGCGTCGACTGGCCCACGGCTTGCCGAATTCTTAATCCAACAATTTGATCTGCGAACCGCGTTTATCATGATCGGCGTGGTACTCGCGCTGTCAGGATTATCGGCGGCCGGACTGAAGCAAAAATCGCTTTCCATTCGAAAGGCTAAGGGATAGGATGAAAACTGGTGTCCTAGTACACGGTTGTAATCTCAATATTGAAAACTGGCGTCATGTCGCCTGGGGTGATCCGCCAGATGAACCCGGTCGCATCCCTCAAGGGATGTTGATGGCTGCGCAGACAAACGCAGACGTCATCGTGTTTGGAACTGGCGCTTCCGAAAAAGCATTTCGACTTGGCGAGTCTGAGAAAACCGGTCAAGTGCTTTCGGAAGCCGAATATTCGCTTGAGTATTTGAAGATCCATTTCCCAAGTCTGACTAAGTTCAAAATTTTGCGAACCCGAATTCCTCAACTGCAGGATCCAAAACGCGTTCAAGAGCTGTCCGAATCTATGCTTGGACGAGTCGTGCTTGATACCAATTCAATGAATACGGTCGAAGAAATCGCCAACGCAGGAAGAATCTTTGCAGAACGAGGGATCGAACAAGCGATTCTGGTTTCCAGCCCATCCCATATTGTGCGCTGTCTGCGTGATGCCGGGGCCATTTATCAAAACGATAAATCGTTCGCTTCGTTTCGCTATAACGTGCATGCAGTTCCCAGTACAACCTGTTACGAGGGCACGACGGGTGCGGACGTTGTCGTCATCGAACCACCCCACCGACCCGACCGCCATGTCGTACCGACGCATCGACGAATCCAGAGAATGTTGACGTTGCAGAAACTGGACTACGAAGAACTTGTGAAGCTCATTGAAGAATTCGATGACCTCCTACAACGATACGAAAACAAGTATTTCAATAGTCAAGCAGCACTCAGTCCCGAGTCTCCCAAGGAAATTCCCGCTCCCGACGAGACAGGGATTACTTGAGAGTAATTACCAAAACGCTTGTCCGCCCGCAAGAAATGGGCAACGCTTTATGAGCGAATCGAATCCAGCTTTTTACGATTCTCGAAAACTGATCGCTCGAATTTTGTTTATCGCGATCACCGTCGTTGTTGGTCTATTGACCAAAATCTACACCGGCCCATTCGCTGAACCGGTTCGGGAAACCGCAGGCGGGTTTTTCTATGTCATTTTCTTCGTCTTGGTCTTTTCGTTGGTGTTTCCGAAGGCCAAGCCGTTTTTTGTGGTCCTGGGGATTGTTCTGGCAACTTGCGGAATTGAATTTCTTCAACTTTACGACGCTCCACTCTTGACGAATTTGCGCGCTTCGCGAGTTGGAAGATTGTTTTTGGGAACGACTTTCTCCTGGTGGGACTTCCCTCCGTATTTTGCCGGCGGTTGCGTCGGCTATTTCTTGTTGCGTCGTTTCCAGATATGATTGGCATGAGTTACAAAAACAATTCGCTCATAAGTTAAGTTATGAGTCGCGTCGCTCCAAATAGATCGTTCTTGAAATCGTCACAAAACTCGACCGAGGCAATCATGTTTTATCGCAGTCGTAAACAGAATTTGTTGCTCATGTCTTTTCTGACTTTTGCCGTAATGATTCCCAGTTCGATGTTTGCCCATTTCATTTGGTTGGCTAAGTCGATGGAGACGGGCAAAGTGCAAGTGTTTTTTGGAGAAGGGCCACACCCAGACAAGGCTAAATTTTTGAGCGGTATCGAAGGTATGAAAATCTGGTCTTTGGACGCCGAATTTAACCCAACTGAAATTACATTCTCCAAGCAAACTAAAGACGACAACGGCTGGTTTGACTGCGTTTCGGAAACAGACCTGAAAGCTGTCGACAGCGATTGTAGTTACGGCGTTTTTAATCGTGGCGAAAAATCGATGTTCCTACATTATACGGCCAAGTACTTAGATCATGAAAATGGAACGACCACCGAACCGTCTGGCAAACTACCATTGGACATTGTAGTTGATTCGAGTTCCGGCAAGTTGAAAGCAAAAACTCTTTTTTGGGGAAAACCGACTGAAAATTGTGAAGTCTCAGTCTTCGACGACAAAGGAAACGAGCAGAAACTAAAATCAAATGCCGACGGGATTGTGAACCCCGAACAGATTCCGCAAGGTCGTGTTCTGTTGCGTGCAAAAGTGGTAGAACAGCAGCCTGGTGAAGCCGACGGTAAATCATATAGTGAGAAAGTATATTATTGCACGCTAACGTTAGACAACCCAGTCGCCTCCACAATCACTTCGGCCAAGATGTCTGAAAAATCAATCGCTGAGATGCCAGTCGGAATTACAAGTTTTGGCGGAGCACGTGTCGGAAATCACGTTTACATCTACGGCGGACACGCTGGTGATGCACACCATTATTGTGCTGAAGACCAAAACAAGACCTTGTTCGCTTTAGATCTCGAAAATCCAACCGAGTGGAAAGCCGTCGGCGAAGGAATTGGGCTTCAAGGTTTGGCCATGGTTGCACACGATGGCAAGCTCTACCGCATCGGAGGCTTCAACGCTCGCAATAAGGACTCGGAAGAACAAGATTTGCATTCCGTCACTGATTTCGCAGAATTCGATTTTAAAACCAACGAATGGAAAATGCTGACACCGATGCCAACGGCGCGATCATCTTTTGATGCGGTTGTCGTAGGAGATACGATTTACGTTATCGGCGGCTGGGAAATGAAGGGTGAAGGCAAAACAACCTGGTCCGACTCGGCAATCTCAATCGACATGTCAAGTGAGGACCCCCAATGGGAAACCTTGCCAACTCCGCCCTTTCAGCGGCGAGCCATTTCGGTTGGCTATCAAGGCAATCATTTGGTCGTGATTGGTGGGATGCAGAAAGTGGGCGGTCCGACGACGAAAGTTGCAGTCTACGACATCGAATCCAGGAAATGGTCTGAAGGTCCTGGTCTTCCAGGCGAGCAAGGAATGGAAGGATTTGGCAGTTCCTGTTTCAACGTCGGTGGTTCACTTGTGGCCAGCACTTACGGCGGCAACGTCTACCGCCTGGATGAGGCGAAAAAGAGTTGGCAGCCGATTCACGTGTGTGATCAAGGCCGGTTTTTCCACCGCCTGTTGCCGATATCAGACAATGAGTTTGCTCTGTTCGGCGGAGCCAACATGGAGTCAGGCAAAACGATGAACGTCGAAGTTTTTGAAATCGAGAATTAGTTGGACAGCATGACTTAGTTAAACGACGAGCCGAAGGCGACGACATAGACTCCTTCTGGCGCCTAACGGCTTGGCATTGAAAATTACCGAATCGTACCTGGGTTCCACTCTCGATACGGTGCATAGCCGTAGTACTTGGGAAACGAGTCCAGTCGTATGTGAACCCACGCGACTCCCATTCCGGCGGTGCTAAGCCAAACGGGTGCGCGTGAATCTTGATCGCGTAATCGCGTGGCGAGGTTCGCTCCAACCTGTGCCCAAAGTTCGTGAATCTGTTCGTCGGAACCGTGATTCAAGAAACCGGCCAAATGCGCGAATTGTTCATCGTTGTCAGCCGGACCGGGGACAATCAGCAATGCATCTTTGCCCAGGTTTTCAAATACTGCCACGCCAGCGTTTGGAATTCCTTCAAAGTATTTAGCAAACGAGTCGCGATCGACGCTCCGATCAAGCATCGGGCAATCCAGCAACACAAATTCGAACGCGCGTTCCAACAATTTGGAATTAATCGGTGGCGTTTCCCAACGATAAGCCCGGAAATCACTCATCGCCAAAGTCCTGATGAAAAACGTACGAAACGATGCATCGTTTTGCCAGAGATCCGCGACTCGACCAAACGACATTTGCCTGGCGTCTTCAAAAAACGTGTATCGTTCACAACTACGATTCAAATTCTGTTTTTTGGACCTTAACATATTGTAAATTGATTAGAGAGTGGATGCTCACTTGTGCCAAACCAATTTCCAAGAATGTGGTTCATGGCCGTAGACTTATCAAGTATCATAGGCAAAACATTTAGCCATTTGCGATCCGCAACAGGAGATCGAAGTGCAATCTTTCGCAACGAGGATATGCAATCCGGGATTATGTAATCGATTCCCTCTTGTTTGGTGCGCGCTCGCAATCCTCATTTGGAGCCTCGAACCCTGTGAGGGGCAAACAGGAAATTCGACACGAAAAATCCGCGTAACCCCTAGTCCGATTGCGGCCAGGATCGGTACGGGGGTGAACTGGGTCAAGGATGTCGAAACAGCCCTCGAACGTTCACGTGAAACGGGCAAACCTGTTTTCTGGTACGTGCCGACCATTCGTGGCAGCTTTATGGATCGCAAACCTGTAATTGATCGTTATATGATGGCTGGCCCGTTTTCGTGGGAAGCCACTCGTAAAGCGATCAATGAATATTTTATTCCGGTCAAAGCAGTACCGACGCGCGAGCAGCAGCAGAGATACGATCTTCAGCGATACAAGTTCGTCGAACCTGGGTTCCTCATCCTCAACTCCGACGCACAAGAAAAAATGAAGGTTGATCGAATAACAACCCTGCACCCCAAATGGTTCCTCTCTTTACTCAATGCCGGCGTCGACGGCGAAATTGTGGTCGGCACCGTTGCGGCCGATGAACAGACTGTGAAGATTCAAGATCAAATGGAAAAGGCATTCGACGTTTTCCGAAAGGGTGATCATGAACAAGCCATCAAATTATGGCAATCGATCGCCACAAATCACCCGGATCATCCACTAGGCTGGAAAGCAGCCGCGGAAGCAGAAGGGTTTGGTCCGATCATTCGCGGATTTGAGGTTCGCACAAATCTCCCTGAGGCGGCATTGCGGGCGGGAATCAAATCGGCTGGGAGTGCGGCTCCAGCAGGCACGTATTCCCAGGAAGAATTGATTAGAAGAAGTGTCGAATATTTGCTCGGAATGCAGCGAAGCGATGGTGGGTTGGTTGATTGCGATTACGATTTTGGAGGAACCGACAGCCTTCCAAATGTTCACGTTGCGGTGACCGCGCTTGTTGGGATGGCTCTACTTGCCAACAAACCAGGTTTGCCTGACAAGGCGCAGGCCCTTGATTCCGCGATTGAACGAGCGGCGGAGTTTGTAATTGATGACGCAAATCTTAACAAAGTGGACCGAGATGAAATTCTCTGGGCGTATGCGTATCGCGTCCGCTTTCTTTCCAGGCTGGTCGGGGCAAATCCGGAACTGATGCCTGCGTTGCAAAAGTGTGTTGGCGATTTGGAACATATTAAAACTCGACGTGGCGGCTGGTATCACGAGTACAACAATCCATTCGTTACGGCCACTGCCCTGAATGCACTTTCGGAAGCAAAAGAAGCTGGTGCAAAAGTCGATCAATCGAAAGTCACCGAAGGCGTCGCTTCACTTGCGAGCGATCGTTTTGGAAACGGAGCGTACCCCTACGGCAGCGCACGCGGAAAAAAGGGAGAACAAGCCCCAGGAACAGCCCAGGAGATTGCAGCATCGGCTGGCCGAATGCCATTGTGCGAGTTGGGTCTCTGGAATTGGCAAGAGGCGACCGATGAACAACTTGTAGCGGCAATCAAGATATCATTGGACATGCATGAACACTTGACATCGGCACTTAAGTACGACGATCACACATCAAACATGGCCTATGGCGGTTTCTTTTTTTGGTATGACATGCGTGGTCGTAGCGAAGCGATTACCAAAATTAAAGACGAACAACTTCGCGCCGAATTTGAGGCACTGCAAAAAAAGATGATCATGTCGCTTCCGGAAATCGACGGTTGTTTTGTTGACTCGCACGAGCTTGGCCGCTGTTATGGAACCGCGATGGCCTTGCTATGCCTCGGGATGACTGAAAATTCGGAATGAAGAATCCAGACTCTCAAGGGCATGTCAGACTAGCTCGAGGCTCATCGACGCTCTTGGGCAAATGAAAAGGTTTTGAAACCGTCACTACTCAAAAGGAAACAACAATGGCAACGAGCGATCCAGTGCAAATTCTGCTGGCTCATGATCGGTGGGCGACCCAAAACATCATCCAGGCTTGTGAAAAAATAACCGACGAACAATTTCATCACCGTTTTGAAATGGGTCTCGGATCATTGCATAATACGCTCCGTCATATTCTTGGAGCGATGAAAGGCTGGGGCGATTTGTTGGCCGGTCGAGAACAAAGTGAACGGCTGGAGGCCGCAGGAGACTTGTCGGCTCAACAAATGAACGAGCTGTTGGATTCTCTGTCGGCTGACATGCACGAGTCGGCAAACGCGCATCCGACGGACGAAATCGTAACCGGTTCGCATGGCGGAATGACGTATTCGTTTACGCGCGGCGCCGTGTTGACTCACGTTACGACCCACGGGATGCATCATCGCGCTCAATGTCTGAACATGTTACGGCACCTCGGCGTGGATCCCTTACCCCCATCATCGATTATGGAATGGACCATGATGGCGGACACAAGCGACTAGTTCGACAACGGTTCGTTTGGACAGCGCTTGTTATTACGGTTGTCGCGCGAAAAAACCGTTAGTGACAATCGGCGTTCTTCGCCAATTCGATTCCCAAACAAAAACGGTTGGGGTAGCGGAAATTCCGATGTAATAATTAATGGCGAATTGTGAATGGTGAATTATTATTTGCCTGCGTTCCCGCAGATTTCACATGCTCCTTGCTCCTGCCCACTGCCTCGCTCTTCCGGCTCGGCAGGAGCCTGCCGCCAACTGCTATTCTGATTCGTACAATCGCGACTCGTGCTGCAGCTCATCTATTCGAGCCTCCAACCGCTCTCTAACTTGCGCCATGATAGGATCCTCCGACACACCCCGCACGCGCTCAGGAGATACTTCGATGGCGTCATCAACATCGATGATCACCTTCAAGTTCCCGTGGATCGTACATTGACCTGTCAGGTCCTCTTCGAATTTTTCGCAAGTCTCCAAAATTCGGTCGATGCTGGGCAAACCGTAGAGATATTTTTCCGGATAACAATCGACTTGCTGGGCAAGATAGGTTCGCGCGAGCTGATCCCAACGTCGATGTCGCTCCTCGTCGCTAAGTTCCTGCCGAGTCATTTCCGGAAAAATCTTCATTCGCAAGTTTTTGACTCGAACCTGAATTCCATCATCTTTTTCTTCACCCAACCATTCTCGTTCCAGGGGAGCCAACAAGTGATTTCTCAAACAGGTTTGGCGTTCGCGCAACGTCCCTGCAATGCGTGGTACATCGTATTGCAGCTCTTTCAGAGTCAACAGCGCGTTGCCGACTTTTACCAGCCTTTCGATCAACGACATACCGGTCAGCGGTTTCCAACTGAGACCCTTTTCGATTTTGGTTAGCACCCCATCGCAAGCCTTTTCAATATCGCCTTGGAAGAGGTATTTGATACCGATGGGATGAATGACGACTTTTTTATTCTCCTTCGCTCGACGTTTAGCAGCCGTCCGCGCGATGAAAGCCGGGCCTTCCATCAGCGCCATCAAGCCATCGTTGGTTCGACTGGTAGCACCTTCGGGAAAAATCAGAAGCGGCCGTTCGGCATGCTGCAAAATCTTGATCGCGTAGTCGATCGCCTGACGATCAAGGCCCTCACGATTTACACTAAAGGCACCCATCATGCGAATCATGAATTTGGTAAACCAGCCCTGGTTGAAAAGATGCCAGCTGGCCATTGCATAAAAGTTGCAGGGGGTTTCACGAGCCACAAAACAGAACACCATGGGATCTGCCAGACGCGGATGGTTGGGCGCCATCATCACACCATGACCCGCATCAATGGATGCTTTCAGACGATCAAGGTTTCGGCATTCATGATCGACGACGCCTTGCAACCGTTTCAGCGATGGTCGAAACAAGCCGCTCCTGGTATAGAGAGTTTGTGGCCAAGCCGTTTTGATGGGTCCCACGAATTCATATGGTTTTTCAATCAGTAGATTTTGCATTACGCAGGTACTTCCAAACGCAAATCGTCATCAAGTCGTGAATGTCATGGCAACCGTGCCTTGAATTCGACCGAACCATGATAACGATTATGCGCAGGCAGCCAACTCACGCGGGATTGAAGAAAGCCGCCTATTCTGGATGTGTAATCAAATCTCTCAATTGACTTTTGCTTGAACGATGACCACCCAGCGGCGATCCGACTCGAAAAACAGAGCTGCTGAGGCCCGACCGTCCAGGCAGACGAGGGTCGATTCAAATTCGAACGTTTTCAGCGTGGGAATCGACGGGATTGTTTGCGAAATCCATGCCTCGACTTGTTTAACGTCGTCTTTGTCACCTGCAAGAACGATCATATTGCCTTCTTCGTCCTTCGTAACACGTACCGGCCCTTTCACGGCCATATCGAAAGAAGTTTTCTTAATAACCTTTTTCTCAATACCAGACTTTGAGACCGTGATTTGTAAATAAGCCCAATCACCAACTATCTCCGGCTCAACATCCAGTCTCAGCCCAACATTCTCCAACGTGTAGCTGTTCGAACTGGATCGGCCACCGTAATCCGTTGGTATCGCAAGCCTGCCTTCGCTTCGCATTTCAACTCGTCGTCCCGATACGACACCGAAGCTCATTGTGCTTCGCTTCGTTACGGATTCATGTTTTATAATGTCGGCGATTAGAGAACCAGCAGCGGATTCTGCCGCATTTATGTTTGAAACATGGTTCTTGAGTTCCTCCGGAGACGCGTCCGGACTGAGTTCAAGTAATTCAAATTCCACAAACGCTGTTGCTGTTGGTGATTTTGACGACTGCTTTCCTGCCGTGCTGGAATTCGTGTGACGCGTTCTCGATCGACTGGTTGCCAAGGACTCTTGGAAATAAGCAATCAGTTCATCCATGGACAGTTTGCCATTTCGGTTGGCGTCTGCTTTCTGCGCAATCGGTCTTCTCATTTTGGATCGTTCATTTTGATCCAATAAATCATCTTTGTTTAGATCATAAGAATCGAGGAGTCCTCTAACGTAGCTTTCGAGTCGAGACCGGGTTCGTTGAGTCGATTCGTCTTGCGTTCCTTGCGATGCTGCGGAATGCTGTTCTTCTGCCGGTTCTTTTAGTTGTTCCCAGCTCTTTTCGGACGATCCTGTAATCGCTCCGATGAGTTCAGATCTTGAAAACTGCCCGTCGGAATCACGATCATATTGATTGTCGGGTTGACGACGCATCTTTTTGAGTTCGTTTCCGTCAATGGATCCGTTGGAGTCAATATCATACTGCTTCATCAATGAATCTACGTAGTTTTCGACCCTTTTATTTTGTTCGCGATTGAGTTTGTTGATAGTCTCGGGTTGTTGTTCTCGTGTATTCCCTGCGAGCGTCGCGAGGAGCTCTTCGAAGGAGAATTTTCCATCAGAATCCTGATCGATAACATTGGGCGGACGCCGCATCTTGCCTAGCTCTTCTGCATCAAGATAGCCGTTTGAATCAGAATCATATTGCGTCATTATCCCCTTCGCGTAACGAACGTATCTATCGGCAGCGTATTGTTTTTTCGGACTGACGGGTGGGTCAGCACTTGCGTTTTGATCTTGCGCTAGGGCAACCGCGTCTGACAACAAGATGAGGACAATCATTGAAAACGGGATGATCCACTCTTTTAAGCATCGCATGGGCAACCTCCAGCATCGCTACGACGGTAGTCGCAACAATAGAATTTTAAACATCGATTCGGAAATTGTTAAACAGACTAGGTCATCTTGATTCAACATTTGCGGCGCAAGAAAGTTCCGACCAAACCGCAAACAAAACTTTTTTCGTTGGCGGCGAAACTTCGCTGATTGAATGAGGTTTACATATTGTCACTTGTGACTCGTATTTCTCCCCTGATATGAGTCTCGACAATCGTTGCGAAAGGTACGACAACATTCGATCTGCCTGCTCGTTGAAAGAAGTTGGCGTGCCTTTTCGCAACGTATTTCTTTTGCGCGCGACGTTGGGAAACGCGCTTTGATGCACGGAGGCATCAGAGACAAAAGAGTTTGCTCAGGTTCTCTGGTTGAATCATCAACTTCAATGAACTCGAATTGACCAATTGGCCCGTATTCCTCGCGTAGGGTGGATCGAACTTGCACAATGACTTGGTGGGTCGTTTACAGCCTAGGAGAAATGTGGGTTAGTATCGCGGCTAATTCTGCCCGGTTCCAATTCGGGTCATGGTTGTCAGTGCCGGAAACGGTGCTGTTTTATCTCTGTTTGCTCCGCTTGCTCCTATTCAAAAACATCGGCATTGGCCCCATTCAGTGGGCAACATCAGAGGAGGTAGTTGATTGTTGAGCCGTTCCTTAACTTAAGAATTTCGAAGGGTCGTTGCAGTCTTCCTAAACCGAATTAGTTCGCGCGATCGAACTTTTTCAAATTGAAATGGATCCGAATTCGGAGGTCCAGGATTTTCAATATATTATGATGATCTGCGACGAGGAAAATCCTGTTGATGGCAAACCCACGGATCGATGGAACGCTTAGATTCAAATGCAAAATGGATGCGACGCAGCAAGCTGGCCACGCTGGTGGTTGGCCTGTTATTGCCGTTCGTCATGTTCGCTGCCTCCAAGATCCAGACGAAAACGGCAGAAGTCGCCCAATGGCTCCCTGATGCTTCCACAGAACGTCAAGAATACGACCAATTTAGAGAGTTTTTTGGAAGTGATCTTTCACTGGTCGTTTCCTGGGAAGCATGTGACCTCGACGATCCCCGAGTCGGGCAATTCAAAGCGGCCCTTCTAAAACGGGCCGAGCAAACTGACCCGGGACTGATCCATAATATCTTCGATTCACAGCAGCTGGTCGATGAACTGGTTTATGGTCGAGCTGGTTTGTCACTCACCCAGGCACGCAAGAGGCTTGAAGGTGCCTTCCTTGGCCCAGACGGTCAATCGGTAATCTGGATTCAACTATCTACCGATTCAAAAACGTCAAACGCCCGTATTATTAAATTGACACTTGATGTTTTGAAAGACGAAATTGACATTACCGAACGCGAAAGCCGACTCGCTGGAAGTGCGTATCACGCGACTGCTATCGACGAAGCAAGTTCTGCCTCCGCCAGGAATCTGATCGTGCCCGCTTCGCTTATCGCGATTTCAGTGGCATGGCTGTTTATTGGTCAACTTCGACTTGCCGTCATCGTTTTTGGCATCGCATCGATCAGCCAAATCACCGGCGTAGCGCTCGTCGTTTTATCGGGAGGTACTCTGAATGCAGTTACGATTGTGATGCCTACCCTGATCTTCATGTTGACAACGTCCGCGGCCGTTCATCTGGTCAATTACTTCTACGAAGCACAGACAGCCGGCGAATCGGCTCCCGCACTCGCTGCAATGAGAGTCGGACTAACGCCGGTCATCCTGGCTTCGCTCACGACCGCCATCGGACTATCTTCGCTCAACATCAGCAAATTGCAGCCGGTCCGAGAATTTGGAATTTATGCGGGATCGGCACTCGTGTTGGCAACTATGATTTTATTAACCACGTTTGCTTTTTTAGTCTTCACGTTTTCGAGATCAAAAGAGAAGCCAAGTAGAACTGCGTTCTGGCGATCTAAGTTCCGCCAGCTAACGGAAAAAGTTGGCGAAACGATGGCCAACTTGATCATCAAGCATTCGGGCTTTTTCGCAACTGTTGGTGTGCTCACCATTCTGGTCGGCGCTTTGGGCGTCAACCGTCTCCATACCAGTGTGGACTTGAAAAAGATGTTTGCCGAGGACGCGAAGGTCGTCGAGGATTTCTTCTGGATCGAAAATCACATCGCACCTTTGACCTCGGTTGAAATAATCGTTGGTATTCCCAAATCGAAGGTAAGCGATTTACTTGATCGCCTTCGACTTGTACGTGGGTTCGAGAATACCATCGAGAAGGTCCGGAATGTCAAGAGTGTTACTTCTGCCATTACGTTTTTACCGCCGATTCCAAGCCATCGTTCTACGCTGCGCAATTCTTCGCGCAAAACGGTTTTCCGAAGCGAATTTGAAAAAGAAAAACAAGCTCTCGTCGATAACGGCCTTTTGGCGGAACGAAACGACGTCGAATTCTGGCGTGTTTCTGCAAATGTCGACTTGACTGAAGTCGCTGATCGGTCGATCGTGTTGGATATTAAGGAAGCCTGCTTGCCCTATTTAGAAAAACTAGAAGACCGGAAAGTGAGTTTGGAGTTCACCGGATTGTCGCCTGTTATCTATGAAGCGCAAAACCTCTTGTTTCGTGACTTGCTAGTGAGCTTCATGCTGGCCTTCGTGTTAATTACGCCTGTGATGATGTGGATTCTGCGCAGTATTCCAGGAGGTTTGTTGGTGATGATTCCGAATATTGCTCCCGTGGCTGTCGTATTCGGGGCAATGGGGTGGCTGCAGATCCCAGTCGATATCGCGAGCATCCTGACCGCCAGTGTTGCGCTTGGCATTGCGATCGATGACACACTACATTTTGTCACATGGTTCAAAGCAGGCCAACGTACGGGATTGAACAGGGCAGATTCAGTTCGGTACGCGTACTCCAAATGTTCGACTGCGATGTTTCAGACAACGCTTATTTTCTGCGCTTCACTTTCGGTATTCCTGACCGCTGAGTTTCTGCCGATCCGCACATTTTCAATTTTGATGGGGCTGATGTTGACCGGAGCCCTGGTGGCCGACCTCGTCCTGCTTCCGGCGCTTCTGGCCGGTAGCCTGGGTAGATTTGTGACTTCAAAGTCGGCAGTGAGTTCGTATCGGTCTGCCGATTCAAGCGGTCTTGATCCGCAAAACTTCACCGCATGAATGCGGTTACGAACGACACGAAGAGCGGAAGGCACGGGACTCGAACCCGCAGCCCCTTGCGGGGTACTTCATTTCCAATGAAGCCGCTAACCATTCGCTTACCTTCCATTCGGATTCGTTGATTCCGCTACCGAGATGATAGCTCAATTGAAGCATCTAGAAAACGGGTTTTGTGTAAGAGTCTTGACCGGATTTTGAAGCCAATGTTCGCAGATTTTTGAACTACCGTTCGATTTCAGGGCTTTGCGGACCGGCTTTCAGAACCGACAATCCTCATCCGATCTGCCTCGAAACTGAGTGTCGACGAAAAGCTTACGATTTTTTTACTACGGCTCAAGAATCATAGTCCTAGTCTTACTCTTAGTCTTAGTCCACCCGTACGGGGCTAACTCAGCTAACTCAGCTAACTCAACGCATACTGAGCTAAGGCAGAACGACAAAGATTAAGATTATGATAAAGACTAAGATCGGGGAAAGAGAACTCAAAGGGATGCAATTTTCTCGCGATTTGAGTATGATTTCACCCGAAGAGTCTTTGATTCTTTACTGTTTTTGATGAACGGAACATTCGTCCGAGTGACAAAATGCCATCGAATTCGTCAACTCAATCCCGTCCACATTTGTCATCTGAACTGTCAGTCGAGGCAACAATTTCGCCAAGCCAACCGTCGATTCATGCGAACACCAATCCGTCATCATTTTCATTGATGATGTTGTTTCAGATCACTACTGCATCGGCACTGTTTTTTGCCTGTCTCAGATACTCACCGTTGGCGGCAATCGTTTTGACCATCCTCTTCGCCCCGGCCGTGATTCGCACCGGTCAGATTTCGGATATTCACAGACAGAAGATTATGGAGTTTGGACTCGCCAAACGCATTCGATGTTTTTTTGGCTCGATTGCGGTGGTGATACTCACAGTGGCCTTTGCGTTTTTGGTATTCGTGCTGGTCAGTCTCACCTTCGGACTTTTGGGAATGGTCTTTAGTACTGCGGTCGGATCGGCTGATTTGAGTATTGACGCTGCGATCGTCGGAACGGCTGGAGGAATGATTTGGGGATTTGCGGGGGCCATGCTTGCGACTGGATTCGCTATCATTCGTATGTGGTTGCCGAAGGAACTCGTAAAGACTGAACGGGCGTAGCAAAGTTTTGGTTTGCTTCTCCGAAAGTCTGTGGTCAGGATCCCCGATTTGAATGCAGAGCAGCAGCGTCTGGTTAACGCCAACGATGGTCATGCGTCGGCGTTTCTGGGGTCCCTATCTGAACGAGCGACAGTGGGGGACCGTGCGTGAAGACCACAGCCCCGATGGCGAAGCGTGGAATTACTTTAGTCACGAGCACGCTCGCAGCCATGCAAATAGCTACCGTCTTATCACGTCCAAGAATTAAAACGAAGTGCGGGTCTAAACGTCCATCATTTTGCCGCTGATTAGCTTGATAAACTCATCGTTCGTCTTGAATCGGCCTAGTTGTTTTGTGAGTTGCTCCATAGCCTCGACATGATGCATCGAAGTCAGCGTACGACGTAACATCGTGACTGCATGAAGAGTATCGGCGTCCAGCAACAGTTCTTCACGTCGCGTGCCCGATTGTGAAATATCAATCGCAGGCCAGACTCGACGATCCGCCAGTTTGCGGTCGAGAACCAATTCCATATTACCGGTGCCTTTGAACTCCTGGAAAATCAGTTCGTCCATTCGGCTACCGGTGTCGATCAGAGCAGTTCCGACGATCGTCAGTGAACCACCTTCTTCAAACGCCCGGGCGGACGAGAACAATTTTTTGGGGATATCCATCGCTTTGATGTCCACACCACCACTCATCGTACGTCCCGTATTACCAACCCATTTGTTGAATGCACGAGCCAAACGAGTGATGGAGTCCATCAGGAGGAAAACATCCTGTCCCATTTCAGTCAAGCGCTTGCAGCGTTGAATGACAAGCTGCGAAATCCGTACGTGGCTTTCAATGTCTTCGTCAAGACTGCTTGCGATCACTTCGCCGTTTTTGACGTTGCGTCGCATATCGGTGACTTCTTCCGGACGCTCATCGACCAGCAGCACCATCAACGTGGTATCCGGATGATTTTCCGCAATCCCATTCGCGATGTGTTGCAGCATGATCGTTTTTCCACTGCGAGGCGGTGCAACAATCAAAGCGCGTTGGCCCTTTCCGAGCGGCGTCAACAGGTCCATGACTCGAGTCGTTAACGGAACTGGACCCGTTTCCAATTGGTACCATTGTTCCGGATTAATCGCCGTCAAATCGTCAAAATTCTTGATTTCTGCATATTCTTCGGGCTTTACCCCGTCAATATCGGTGATTTCGCGAAGACGAGGGCCTTGTTGTCGACGAGCAGGCTGGACTTTCCCCGTAATCATAATGCCGGGGCGAAGCCCAAATTTCTCGATCATCGTGCCAGGCACAAACGGATCCGTTCTTTCCCGCGAATAGTTGTTTTTAGGGTCTCGTAAGAAACCATATCCATTCGGGTGAAGTTCAAGCAGACCTACACCGTCCGTCAATTCAGACTCATCGAACACCTCGGGTTCGCGGTTTCGCTCGGATCTTTGACGGCCACCACTGCGGTAACCACCGCTTCCGCTCGTCCCACCCGTTCCGCCTGTCCTACGTCGACGACTGCTTCGACCACGATTACTACCGTTGTTGGAAGGTGAATTTCCACCACTCGCCCCAGATCTTTGGCGATAACGTTTCTTTGCCATACAGCACCTAAAAAGAATTTAAATTGTTGTCGCAAGACGATTAAACGAACAAAGCTCTGTTCCTAATTATCGAACTCGTTCAACGACAAAATCATGTAGCTTCGCAAGCTACCAAATTGGCAAGTCTCAATTTGCCGAAGGACGCAACAACATGCTGTCACGACCAGATGTGCGCCTTTTTCCATGCGCGAGGCAATTTTCCAAATCAATAAAGTTTGAGATGCGATTCCGGAAGAAAGAATCAGCGACAAATATTTAGATAGCTCTCGCAAACTAAAAGCCGATAGGCCAAATGCTGGGTCCTTTCATCGTCCGTCAAATAGACATCTGGACGATTAAAGGAAATCACCGAGTTCCAAACTCGCATGAACTAGCAGATCTCGCTCGTTCATCATTCAGAAAGTTGTCTGTTCTTCGAACAAACCGCAAGGCTTGAAAGCCGGTAAATCCACAAGACATATAGCCTGTAAGGGCAGGCGAAAGCTTGATCTATGACGGAGTTTTATCGAAAGTATCGCACATGTCAAGCAGAAGTTAACACAAATTTTTGAACTTTCCTCCCATTTTACCAAAACGATCGAATTGAAACCCTTAATTTGCCGTCAGTTGGGAATATCGACTTAATTGGCAAAATTGGTCCATTTCTATTCCGTCAATTGACGATAGCGATTGTGGATCCTATTGCACATTCTTGCTGAAAAAAAACGATGAATCTTTCCAAAAAAAATCTCATTTTTTCGATTAGCGTTTGTTTTTTCCTGTGGATACAGGTTAGTTCTTCGCCTGCCCAGAATATTGATTGGCAACAAGATATTGAGCTGGCGAAACAATTGGCGGTCAAAGAAAACAAGCTTATCTTGCTTCACTTTACCGCGGATTGGTGTCGTCCATGCAGAAATCTGGAAACTTTTGTTTTCACAAGTCCAATTGTTCATAATGCCATCGACGTAAATGCTGTGCCAGTCAAAATTGATGTCGATTTGCACGCTGATCTGGTCAAAGAGTACGCCATTTCCGGAGTTCCATCCGACGTCGTCATCACGCCAGCTGGGCGAATTGTCACTCGACGCAATAGTCCAAGTACGATCGATGGCTACGCCCGAATGCTGAATTCACTCGAAAATACCGTTGACGAATTGGCGGAGGGTGAGCCTTCGTTAAAGCAAAGCTTGGCGGAGTTGCAAGAACAACTTGCACCGAGAACGCAAGAGATCGCAGAACACAACCAATTTGAGCCCAAGCCGCCATCCCACTTTGCTCCAAAAACGCCAATGCATGGCGCAAAAATGATGCGCAGTCGTGCTCAAGTGTTGGCCAATCCGTTCATTGAAAAAGAACGTGAAGGACAAGCAAGCATAAAAATCGCAAACGACTTCGTCCCAAATGAAGAAGTTGCACTCAAAAGCAACGACTTTCCAGATGCTGGAACTAACTCGTTCTCATCGCCAAACTCGATCGCTCGAGCGGTCATCGTCAAAAGCCCGTCGGATAAGGCGGAGGTTCAAAGTCCGGCACCGCGTGCACAAGCTCTTGCCAAAATCAAACAACAACCAGTCCAGAACCAATTTATCGATCGGCCACTGGCAAAACAATCCGTCGCGCAGAGCCCGACCATAGGCCCGGAATCTCTAGTCGCCCAACAACAATTTGCGCCATCCGATAAACTTGACGAGGCTAAATCAAAAGCACCTGTCGTCCAGCAAGATCGCTCAGAATTCGCTCTGCACGGCAAATGCCCGGTGACTTTGATGATGGCATCCAAATGGGTAGACGGCAATAAAGAATGGGGCTGTGTCCACCGAGGACGTACTTATCTGTTTACCAGCCAACTACACTTGCGTGAATTTCAAAAGGATCCCGATAAATTCAGTCCCTTGTTGGCTGGCTACGATCCAGTAATTTACCATGATCAAGGACTTCTGGTCGATGGCCGGGAAGAGAATGGTGTGTTCATGGGCAAATTGGAAAACCAACGAATTATCTTGTTCAGTTCAGATGAATCTCGTGCCAAGTTCCAATCAAGTCCTGAAAAATATATCAACACAGTTCGACAGGCCATGCGTTCTACGGCCAATCGTGGCGAGACGAAAATGCGGTAGTTGAAACTGGCTAGGTTCGCTGCTGATCAGCAGTCTTATTACGATTCTGCCGAGATTGCGTTTGTTTCAGATATAGCTCCGGGTTTTGTCCCTGTTCCCTCAAAAGACACTTCATTTCATGCGTAATTGATTGGATCAACGCACGTCGAATGGAATCAATTACCTCGGCTGCCGGCGCCCCATCAATTACACGATGATCAAACGTGAACAACAAACGGCTGATTGAGCTACGGGGTAGAGGATCAATTCCGATCGTGGTGGTGTTTGGACCGAGGACTTGAGTTCCATAAGCATTTCGGTGTCCCGAGAAACTCATTCCAAAAGTTCCTAAGTGTTTGGCTCGCTGACTAAGCCAGAGATTGCAAAGACTCCACCACGTAATACTACGTATCATCCAAGGCGCACGAGCAAACCGTATCTGTGTTCTGAACTGCGAAATTTCATTGACGGGTTTTTTTCGCAAATAATTATAATTAGATTGCAGCTGACGGAGTGACTGTTCGCCTGGCTGATCGAATCGTGCAAAGAACAATCGTTCTTCACCTTGGTATTCACGACTCATTGTCAACATACAGACCGTTTTGTCGCTCTCGTAGAAGTGTGGCCAAGGCACCCTGACGTAGGCCCGGCGCAACTCGGGACGTTGAGAGCACACGATCCCATAGGCCTTCATCATGATCACATTCCACGAAATCTTGGGGCGAACTCCCCGACGGAGCGAATTCAGAACCGAAAGATCTAAGTCGCGAGTGAATGAGGCGAGCGGTGTTCGATTGGCAATCCTGACGATGTCGTCAACTAGCCTTCTGCCATTGGAAAGCTTGACGCGTTTTCCTTGAGTCATGGGGATCCATCTTGTACGTCTTGTGATGTCGAAGCCAGTGGAAAATGTTTTTGTGCTTCGCCAAAACCTGAGAATTCGGGCTCAAGCATTTAGCCGTTAGGGCACGAGCCACGGTTTTGCAGGAGGAACCGGGGCAAGCGTCCCGACGGCCGAACGTAAGATTGAGTTATGACAAAGCAATATTCCGACACTTTTTCCAAAAGCGGCAAGATTCTTGCAGGATAGAATTTCCGGAACAAGCTCACTCAAAACCGACCGCTAGCGGCGCACAGCATCCACCACAACAGTTCATTTCGGGCTAATACGTTACGTCGATCGACTTGAAGACGGTCCTCAACGTACGAAACCCCATCCGCTGGTACAGTCGAACGGCTCCGTAATTCTGAGCCGTGACTTCCAAGTTCACGAATTTGATCCCGACCGACATAAACCCTTTGAGCGAGTTCGCCAGCAGCACGGTCCCGATGCCTTTTCCCCGATGGATTGGCGCTATGCCGAGATTCTGAATTGACCCGACGTCGGTTTGCTCACGGATGCCTTGAACCGTCCCACAGTTTTCCTTGCGCCCCGTGCCCGGATCAACAAACGTCACCAACCAAGTCGCTTGCGGAATAAACCCCTGCCGACAACTAATCTCTTTCATCAATCGCAAACAGCCTTCGGCATCGCCGAGGCAAGGGAAAACATTGGCGTCCAGCTCTTCGCGAAAACTTCGAAATTTTGCATTCGCATGAGCTTCAAGGATATTTCCATGCCAGCGTGCCAGTTGGTAGTTGTCAGGCAGATCTGGAGCATCGATGCAACCATCGCGCAAATCAAACTGCATTCGATATCGTTTGAAATAAGTAACCGTCATGGCTCTGTTTGAAACGGTGGGTTGCCCTCCCTATTCTCTCATTATAGCAGATACAACAAACTCACTTCAAATTTTCGCCACGTCAAATCCTGTCACATCGGCGGTGACGTACTGGAAAGGTAAGCGAACAAGTCACGGATCTGTTGATCGGTTAATCCGTCGAGCAGACCGTCTGGCATCAGCGATCGCTTGGATGGTTGCATGTCCTCGATTTCGTCTTTAGTGATCACCACCGTTTGTCCTGTCGCCTCCCGTAATGTCACTGAATGATCGGTCTCGCTCACCTTGAAACCGGACAAGAGGCGACCGTCTTCGGTAAAGATTGTCCAGGGCTCAAAGCCTTCGCGAATCTCCGCACTTGGGCTCAGAATCGACAACAACATGTTATTGACATTGCTGCGATTGTAAGCAGTTAAATCCGGACCGAGATCACCGCCGCGATTAAACATTCGATGACACTTGGCACATGATGTCATTTCGCTTTCAAACGTTTTTCGGCCTTCCAAGGGGTCACCGCGCTTGGCAAGAATCACTTTGGCCACAGCTTCAATTCGCTGACGAATGACTTCACTGGAATCTCTTTTTTTGCTTTTTGGAAAATGTTTTTCCACGAGTTGTCTGAGTTCGCTTCGCTTATGCAATCGCAAACGGCCGATTGTATTTTGTTCGAACCACTCCGGCTTAACTTGTTTCATTTCGAGTCCGTTGATGAGGCTCAACGCCCAGTCTGAACGGCTGGCCAGAGTCGACACGGCGATCTTCTGCGTTTCCAGCGACCAATTCGGCAGCTGCTCGATTACGGTAAATGCGACCGCTGGATCATCAAACCGTTGAATCGACGAAAGCAGCGCCCCGAGTATTTGCGAGTCGGTTGTCGATCTGAGACGTTTCGCCAAACGTTGTCTCGACTGATCAGCTTCAATCCCGCTGGTGACGGGTATTGACGATATTGCACTAACCACATCCGGCCTCGTTCGTCAAAATTGATGTACAGCGGATTGGCAACAATCGGTTCCCGAATCAATAAATCGAGTTCCAAATCGTCGACGACTTTCAGCTCTGCCGTTTCTACCTGACGCAGCGTAAATTTGTCTTTCGATACGCTGGCGGATGTCTTGGGAGAGGATTCGGGCGAATCGACTTGCCCATCGGATTTCGCGGCCGGACTGGGAGATTCAATTCCAACCGCCCAGTAAACGGCGTTGGTCAACAGGCGCTGAAAAAATGGTTGTTTGAAATCGTCTGGATGGCCCAGCGACGTGTAAAAGACCCGACCACCGGCTGGCGAGCTATGGGTCCACGCAACAGGCTCCGCGGGCTCACGTCCTTCAACGCGTCCTGTCATCAGGACCTCCGCTTTTTCGGCGAGCGGACTTGTCTTGTACAACCAACTTGCAACTTCGACTTCATCGGCGTCGACACCCGCCAAGATGGGTCGATCGTCTGCATCGTCAGCAATTTTGACATACGTTTTGCTCTTGCCGTCTTTGTTACCATGATGTCCGGTGTAGTTGCCACCGAGAACTTCGTGATCGAACTCCGGCCACTGTTGACCACCTTCCGGCACCTCCATGCCGGGACGAAGGGAAAAAGCGTGACTGGATGTGCGTAGTGCAACGATCGGTTTTCCTGTTGCGACATGCGCGCGAATCAGATCGAGCTGCGCTTTGGGCAAGGCTCGCCGGCGAATACTCAACAGCAGCACGTCCGCCGATTTGATCGCATCTGAACCACAAAGTTGGTCTCGCACCTTTGGCTCGGAGAATACGTAGCTAACACGAAAGTCCAGTCCGAGGTGGTTGAGCGCGAATTGGGGAATGGTTCGCCGCGTTTGGTATTCGTCTTCCGCCAAAATCGTGACCAAGTGTTTTCGGTTATCGTTCTTGAATTGGAATGCCGAGTCGCCCATGATTTGCTCGCTGGTAATCGTCGGGCAAACAAACTTTTCGATGTGGGCAACAATCAAGTCCGTCCCGCTAAAGTGGTTCACCTTCGGTTCCATGGCCGGGTTGTACATCGTGTCGGTCAAGTCACGAACGAGGACCACGTTACGACCATTTTTTGCCATTTGTCTTAATCCGAATGGGCGGCCGAGAACGCACATGTTCGTATGCACTCCCATGACGAGTACGTTTTTGATCCCGAACTGCTCCTGAACGTTCCAGTTTTCAGTTCCGTTATCGGTAATCACATCACGTTCGTCGATTCGGATCGTTGCGATTTGGCTTTTCCAAGGTGCATTGGGATTGCGGCCTTGTTTGGCAAGTTTTTCATGCCATGCGTTTCCCTCAGCCGGATCATCATCAACGCCTCCGTCCGACTGGTCGATTGGATACGCCAGCTTTTCTTCTTCCGAGAGCCAGGCGCACCAACTATCGATCCCGGCCGGAAGGTTCTCCGCGGTCGGAGCATTGATGGCGCGGAGCCTACCTGGATGGCCAGCATACGCATCCATGCAACTACTGGGAGCGTGAATGATTGTGACGCCTTGTTCGCGCGCGTGGTCGACGACACGATTGATGCGTTCTGCAAGTTCACCGACTCGGCGAGTTGCGTTGAGACTGTGATGACGATCCCACATATCGCAAATAACGATCGCCGTTTCAGGCGCATTCCACGATTCAGTTCGAGTTTGAACCACACCGGGATGAGCCGGATCGGATTCCTTGTCACGAAACCGGAGTGAAAGTTGCAATTTGATATCGGAGTCTTGAAAGGCGACAACTTGATGGCTGTTCAGGCCAGCGCTGGCTAACACCAAAACTAAAATTAAATTGTTGACCAGAACGTCAGTAATTCGCAACGCGTTCATTCTGTGTTCTCCGCTGAGAATTTCGCATCTCGTTTAATCAACAGCATAACTGGCCGGCAGTCGATTGGCTGGTACCCGTAAAACTTGTTTGCTCAAGGCAACATATAAATAAGCGTCAACGGTCCCCCGCAAAAACATCACTTTTTGCGGAACTCTCGACATCCCGCGCAAGTCAAAGCCGAAACACAAACAGTATTGAGAGACCGTAATGAGCACAACCAATACGACTGAATCGACAGGACCTCCTTTTTCACTCGACCAAATCTCGATCGCCACGCCCTGCCGAATGGATTGGGAGCTTATGACGGGAGATGATCGAACTCGTTTTTGCGACAAATGCAGCAAAAATGTCTACAACTTGTCAGCCATGGGTGAATCCGAAGCGATAAAACTGATTCAATCGAAAGGGGACCGAATCTGTGGCAGAATTTTCAAGCGTGCCGACGGGACAGTTGTAACCAACACGTGTCCACCGGCGGTGCCGAGGCGAAAACGACGGTTCCAATTCTCGATTTCGGGTCTGGTTGTCTTGATTACCGCAAGTGCCAGCCTCTGCGCAGCCGCGCCCTGGATCGGGAAGCATGTCCAACCACTACTCGATCGTCTTTCTGTAAAAAATACGCCCGCGACAACGGCACCAATCCCGTTGATGGGAGATGTAGTCATGATGCCGCCAACTTCAAACGCGGTGAATACTATCGTCCCAATCACGGGCAAGGTTGCTCCTCCCAAAGTAGATAGAGTATCATCGGAGAATTAGTAGCGATTTGGTCGCTTCTTTGATCCACCACATCTGTCGGCTACCGCTCGTGCGGTAGGGAGTATCATTACTGATGTCATCGAGCGTTTTCGATCATTACAATCGGCATTTGGGACCGATCTATGCCTGGATGGTCGGTGATTTCGATGCAGCTGCGGAACAAATGGCGACTTATTTCGAATCCGTGGATTTGCAGCCCTTTGAATCGAGAACAGCCATCGACCTTGGTTGCGGTCATGGTTTGCAGGCCATTCCGTTGGCAAAACAAGGATTCAACGTCATCGCCATCGACAATTGCGAGCAACTTTTGGAAAGTCTCGGCTCGCGAATCAACGATTTGACCGTGCAGACAATACATGATGATCTGCGAGTCTTTGAAGATCATATTAGCGAGCCCGTTGATGCAATTGTCTGCATGGGCGACACGCTGACACATTTAGATTCGGTGGATGACGTGACGTCTTTAGTTGGTTCGATCTCACGGTCACTAAATCCTGGCGGAGCGTTTTGCACGTCGTTTCGTGACTACGCTTCCACAGAACTCATCGGACTTTCGCGTTTCATTCCCGTCCGTTCGGATGACGAGCGAATACATACGTGCTTCCTCGAATATGGCTCAAATGTGGTGCACGTCCATGATCTCATCCACACCCGAAAAAATGATGGCTGGACGATGTCGGCGAGTGTATACGACAAGATCCGCTTGGCCCCTTCGTTGTTAAAGGAAATCGCCCAGCAACATGACCTCGAACTGGCGCATGAGTCGACTGAGCAAGGGATGTGCTACAATACATTTCGGCTTGCCGCTGATTCGTAG
>JAHEJI010000246.1 GCA_024638965.1 Planctomycetaceae bacterium | reverse complement strand
ATATTGTCTTTCGTTTCCTAACCAAACGTTGCATGCGAATTATTCGTACCAGATGTTTCAATCGGTCATCGTGCGGGCGTTGGAATCGACCTTGATGTGTCGCTCAGGCGACCAAGTCGATCTGTTTGCGGATAGATCGATCACTCATCGGTCGGGGGTTTTGGCGAGAATTCATGTGACGTCGAGCGTGAGCTGGAGGCCGTTTGACCAAATACGGTCAATTTTTTTGGATAGGCATCTTGCCTGCCATGATCTTGATAAGCTAGAAGCTTATCCCACGTCGCTTTTTCAAAAAAACATTGAGCGGCATGGGCCTACACCGGCGCCTGCAGTTTCTCCCAGGCATCGATTAGAAGGCTTGCCGCGCGATCGACTTCTTCTTCTGACGTGTACCAGCCGACGCTCAAACGAATCGTGCCCAACGCGTCAGCTTCAGAGACACCCATGGCGGACAGCGTTGCCGAGACGAAGCCCGTCCCGCTGTGACAGGCTGAGCCAGTTGACGCGCAGAGTTCGGGGACTCGACTGAGCAACTCGTGGCCGGTGACTCCGGTAAAACTAACACTCAAAGTGTTTGGAAGCCGTTCTGCTCTTTGACTGTTGACTTTGAGACGTGGTCCGATCGTGTTTAATAGCTCATTTTGGAGCCGATCGCGGAGCTTGCTCATCCGTTCACCGGATTCATCAAGGCATTTCATCGCCATATACGCTGCTTGGCCAAGGCCCACGATGTAAGGTGTGTTTTCCGTACCGGCCCGCATTCCGTTTTCGTGTGCAGCTCCGTGCAGCAAAGGTTCCAGCGTGATACCATCGCGGACGAACAATACACCGATGCCTTTGGGACCGTAGAATTTATGTCCCGCTACCGTTAGCAAGTCGACGTCCAGCAGGTCGACCATCGCCGGAATCTTGCCAACAGTCTGGGAGGCATCCGTGTGTAACAAGATCCCCCGCGCGTGACATATTTCAGCAATCTCGCGAATCGGCTGGATCGTTCCGACCTCGTTGTTGGCGTGCATGATACTCACCAATCGTGTGTTGGGGCGTAATACCGCCTCAACGTCAGTCGGATCAATTACGCCTTGGTTATCACAGCCGACAATGCTGATGTCGTATCCCAACCGTTCCAGGAATTGTGCCGGTTTGGCGACCGCCGGATGCTCGATTGCCGAGGTAACGAAATGTCCATCTCCACCGAGACCCTGTTCGTACATGATACCTTTGATCGCAAGGTTGTTGCTTTCAGTTCCGCAGCCGGTGAAGACGATCTCGTCTCGATCACAACCCAGTAATCCAGCCACACGCACGCGGGCGTCTTCAATCGCTTCCTTCGCCGCTCGGCCAAAACTGTGCGAGCTGGAAGGGTTGCCAAAGTGGTCGAGGAGAAATGGATTCATTGCTTCGACAACACTAGGAGCGATGGGTGTCGTAGCGTTGTAATCCAGGTATATTTGTCGCACGATGACTCTCCGTTTGCGCAGGTGACTGATAGCAAAAAAAAACGCGAGTTTCTAATCGTAGTCGTAGTCTTGCTCGTAGTCCTAATCAATGACGGTTACGAACAGACTAAGACTATGATTAGCATTACGACCACGATGAAGACGATTGCGCCGGTTTCTAATCTTAGTCGTAGTCGTACTCTTAATCCTAGTCCCAATCATTGGCGGATACGAACCGACTAAGACTATGATTAGGATTACGACTACGATGAAGACGATTGCGCCGGTTTCTAATCGTAGTCGTAGTCTTGCTCCTATTCGTAGTCCCCATCATCGGCAGATACGACTAAGACTATGATTACGACTACGACTAGGATGAAAGTTGGATGAATAATTTGGATCAATTTTGCGTGATTGATGCGGCATTAGTGCGTGTCGCACGGACGTATAGCGGTCGTGGCGTTCTGTTTGCCGGGCGACACCGACGAAACGACGCCAAACTTAAACCAAACGCGCTCTGGTATACCCAACGAGGGTGGCCCTAATGGCGCTGGCGAGGTCGCGTTTCAGACTAATTCTTGCAGGTATCGCCCGGTTATAGAAGACTCGTTTCCGGCGACCGTTTCGGGAGTTCCTTCCGCGACAATTTCACCGCCGTTAATCCCGCCATCCGGGCCGAGGTCAATGATCCAGTCTGCTGATTTGATCACGTCAAGATTGTGCTCGATCACGATGACCGTGTTACCGAGGTCAACCAGCTGATTCAAGACTAAAAGCAGCCCCCGAATATCCTCAAAGTGCAATCCGGTCGTCGGCTCATCCAACAAATAGAGGGTGTTTCCCGTATTCTTTTTGGCAAGTTCGGTGGCGAGTTTGATGCGTTGGGCTTCTCCACCCGACAACGTCGTCGATGGTTGCCCGAGCGGTAAATAATCCAGCCCAACATCATCCAGGCTCTTGAGGATGGTTTGTATTTTGCTGAAGTTTTCAAACTCTTTGATCGCCCGTTTAACGGACAGCTCCAGGACATCCGCGATCGTCAGGCTCCTGAATCGGACTTGCAGAGTTTGCTGGTTGAATCTTTTTCCGCCGCATGTTTGACATTCCACGAACATGTCGCTGAGAAAGTTCATCTTGATTCGCTTGATGCCGTGACCGAGGCAATCGGTGCATCGCCCTTCCTTGGCGTTGAAACTGAAGCGGGTCGCGGAGTAACCTCGTTCCTTAGCCAGCTTTGTTGCCGCAAACAGCTTGCGGAATTCGTCAAAGACGCCGGTGTAAGTCGCGGCGCAGCCTCGAGCCGTTTTCCCGATTGGTTTCTGGTCGACGTGAATGATCTTATCGATGTTCTCAATCCCGGTGAGCGAGCGAAATTCAGCCGGTTTGGGAGCGAACAATCCAAGAGAACCGGAAATCGCCCGCGCAAGTGTCGAATTAATCAACGTGCTTTTGCCACTTCCGCTGACGCCGGTGACGCACGTGAACAATCCAAGTGGAATCGTGAGATCAACGTTTTTCAAATTGAAGCCAGACGCACCGCTCAATTTAAGGCATCTCGCCCTGTCGAATTCTCTCGTCCGTTTTCGAGCCTTGATAGATCGACGGCCTGACAGATAATCGCCGGTCAAACTGGCCTGGCAGAGAGCGACTTCCTCGGCGGTTCCCGTGGCGACAACAAAACCACCGTCGGTCCCGGCTTCGGGACCGATGTCAATGATTTGGTCGGCCGATCGAATCATCTCTTCATCATGTTCAACCACCACAATCGAGTTGCCGCTGCCCTGCAATGCTCGAATTGCCTTGATCAGCCGATCGTTGTCTCGGGGGTGCAACCCAATTGAAGGCTCGTCTAGTACGTAGCAAACGTTGGTTAAGCCTGAACCGATGGACGTCGCCAGACGAACCCGTTGCAACTCGCCACCACTCAGCGTCGTTCCCGGTCGGTCAAGCGTAAGATAGCCGACTCCAACCGTCCTCAGAAATGTCAGACGGTGGAGAATACGAACAAATAAAGGCTCTGCAATCAACGATTGGTCGCGATCAAGTCGCCCGTTTTTCGCGAGGGTCTCAAAATACTCGAAAGACTCATCGATTGACATCGACGTGATTTGACCCATGTTTTTGTCAGCAAGAAATACCGAGTTTGCTCGTTGGTTCAATCGGGACCCTCCGCAAGTGTTGCAACCAACATTGGATTGGAAATTCTCCAGCGTTTCCTGTCGCTCTTCTTTCGCCGTGGTGGCAAGTTCTTTTTCCAATATGACGAGGAGCCCAGGTGATGTTCTTTCTCGATTGAATAGAAATTCGTTCCAGATGGTGTCGGCGATTGAATCCAAGCGAGTCGACGGAACAATGTTTAATCGCCGTAACAGGGGTTCGATTTGAGCAATTTGTTTCTTGACCTGGGTTTTAGAAAGCCCGTTCCACGCAGCGATTGCCGAGGTGTCGATCGATTTGGATTTATCCGGAATCACCAACTCCGGATCGAATTGAGTGAAAGAACCAATTCCCTGGCAGTCTGGGCAGGCACCATGCGGACTGTTGAAGCTGAATGTTCTAGGCTCGACTTCGGTGTAACTGATATGGCAATCCGGGCAGGCGTAGATCGTGCTGAAGATTTGTTCTTGCCAGTCGGTCACCGGACCATCGCAGGGCTTTTTTAGCACGTAGCTCACGATCACAGCTCCGCCGCCAAGTTTTGTCGCCAAGTCGATTCCTTCAGTTAGCCGCTGAGTGATTCCTTCGCGAATAATGATGCGATCAGTAACGGCTTCAATCGTATGTGCCTTTTTAACGTCGAGTTCCGGCACGCGATCAATATCGTGGACTTCGCCGTCGACGCGAACTCGGACGAGTCGTTCTTTGCGAATCTGGTTAAAGACTTCTTTGTGAGCGCCTTTGCGACCCGTCACGATAGGCGACAGGAGCATTAACTTTGTTTCAGGCGGCAACTCCAGAATTGTATCGCGAATTTGTTGAGACGTTTGTTGTCGAATCGTTGTGCCGCAGCCATGACAACGAATGTCGCCTGCTCGGGCCATCAGAATTCGTAAGTAATCGTAGATCTCAGTGATCGTCGCGACCGTGCTTCGTCGGCTGGAAAAGCCGACGTGCTGATCGAGGCTGAGCGTGGGTTGCAGTCCTTCGATGAAATCGACATCGGCTCGAGTCATCTGGTTGAAGAACTGCCGCGAGTAGAGAGAAAGGCTTTCGATGTACTGGCGTTGCCCTTCTGCAAAAAGGGTTCCAAAGGCAAGCGAGCTCTTGCCACTGCCGCTACGACCCGTGATACAAACAAGTTGATTCTGGGGGATGTCTACATCGATGTTTTTTAGATTGTTGGTGCGAGCCCCGCGAATTTGAATGAACTCATTTACGGACGGGCGAGCGGTTTTAGTTTTTGTCGTCGTTTTCAACTGGATTCCCAAACCACTGATTAATTCGAAAGCAAACTCTTTTTGGAGTTGAACATGATGTTTCCTGACGAATAGAGAACTGATATTGACTCAAGCCTCAACGACCCCGCCCAAACCAAAACGCCAATATCACACCTAGGACCAACATGAAGATAGTCATGGAACTATCAACATTAAACACGTGTGTAACGAAATAGAAATAGCTCTCATCTGCTTTGAACGGTCCAAACCCAAAACACCACTCGGAATAGCAACCGAGGAAAAATGCAGCCACCGCACAGGCAAATCCACAGGCCCAACTTCGATATTGAGAGGCCAGTCCAAATCCTAGCCCCAACAAGGCGCCGGGCAGCACAAGGGAATAAAAGCCGTGTTGTTGCTTTAGCCACATAAACGTGAAATGGCCAATCGTTCCGCCAGCGATCGCCCCAAACACTCCGCGAATGATGGAAATCAGGGGGCTCACCTTGCCAGACTTTTTGAGGTACTTGGCCATCGGATTTTCTTCCAAAGGCCTATTTTCGTCGCTCATTTGTGTTTCTCCCCGAGGATGGTTAAGACAAGTCGCCTTGGCCCTCCGTGGTCACGATGTTCGCAGAGATAGATGCCTTGCCAGGTGCCCAGCGCTAATCGCCCGTTCGTAATCGGAATCATAACTGAATTGCCAAAGAGTGAAGACTTAACGTGTGCTGGCATGTCGTCTGGACCCTCGCAGGTGTGGATGAAAGGGAGCGATTGTGGAGCCAGATAATTCGCCGCGGTTTCCATGTCCTGTCGAACGTCGGGATCAGCATTCTCGTTTAGCGTAATCCCGGCCGAAGTGTGTTGAATGAACACTTGCAACCACCCAATTCGGTAGTCGGCGAGGGATGGAATCGCGTTGACCACTTCCGACGTGATCAGGTGAAATCCACGTGATCGACTTGCCAATGCGATTTCACCTTGAAACCAATTCATGTTTTGTTTCAGATCCGACATTCGTTTAGTGGAAAGCTTTACCGATTCCACAAAATTTCATAAGTGTTCACTATCCGTCTGATTTCCGAAGCTTACATTGGCCGGCCAACTGCGACAATTTGGCTCAATGGCGTCGCCGACGACCTAATTTAGGTATCTAAGGAAACACAAACCGCAAGCACTGGTTTTACACAAGATTGTATTTGAGGTCGTGGCTGATTTATCGAGGAATCGGGAAACAATTTTCTTGACTTCGCTGCAAATCGGTTAATAATGACGCCATCTACCGAAGACAATAGACGACATCAAGTTCAAACTTCTCTTGATTTTCGTGCGGCATAGTTTGAGGCAGGATATGGTAATTCTGCTATTGATTCGACCTGCGTTTAATTGTCATCACGGATGGCGAAAATCAAGAAATAGATGATGCATGCTCGGCCGAGATTTTGGCATTTCGCCTTCCCCAAGTATTACCGAGTGCATCGAACCAAACACATTTTTTATAGCGAAAAAGGTACACACATAATGTCTAAAAATTCATTGCCCCCACGCAAGAAAATCAAAAACGTATTCGAAGCGATTTTGGAATATGGACATGATGAGGACTTCGTTCCCACGGAATCCGACGAGTTTACTTCGACTGATGCTCCGGCTGGCTCAGAAGCCAAGATTGAAGCCTTGCGAGAACGCGTATTGAGCGGCATGCCTCTTTGGCACGAAGAAGACCGCCAAGACTACTCGGGACTAACGGGAGCCGTTCGCCCTCGCGAGTAATAGCTCAAGTGCCGGTGCAAGCCTGGCAAACTGACAAAATGATCAAAACGCTCGGAAATGTCCGAGCGTTTTTTTTCGCGGTGATGTCGCTCGCTACTAGCTTCCGAACTGCGGCGTTCTTTTTTCGATCGTTGCGTTAACGCCTTCGATGAACTCGTCGCGCGCGTAGCCTTTGGCTTGTTCGTCCGCTTCGCGTTCAAGCGCAGCTTGGAGCTCCTTGGGCGAGGGACGTAAAGTTTGTAAGAGCCCTGACACAGCTTGAGGGCCCGTCAACTGAAGCGACTGGGCAATCTCAATTGACCTTGTCATGACTTGTTCCGATTCGACAACGTGATGCGTCAGGCCAAGTCTCAAGGCTTCATCGGCCGAAAACACCCGCCCCGAAACCAGCAAGTCGATCGCAACGGACATACCGGCGATGCGCGGTGCGAACAGAGAG
>JAHEJI010000245.1 GCA_024638965.1 Planctomycetaceae bacterium | reverse complement strand
GATATCCGCCTGTCTTCAGACGTCGCCCCATTGATAAAAATTGTCCCTCGCGCCGAGACCACCGTTCTGGATGCCTATTTGAATCCAGTCCTTTCTTGCTACCTCGATGAAATTCAATCCAACCTGAGTAAAAAAAGCCAATTAAGGCTGATGACTTCGTCTGGTGGACTCGTTTCACGAAAACGATTCTCGGGCAAAGATTCGGTCCTTTCAGGCCCTGCCGGTGGCGTGGTTGGAGCGGCTCGAATTGCCGAGCAGGCGGGTTTCGCCAAGATGATTGGCTTCGATATGGGAGGTACCAGCAGCGATGTGTCTCGTTACGACGGCCAATTTGAGCGCGAGTTCGAAACCCGGAAAGCGGGGGTCCGAATTGTTTCACCGATGATGGCGGTGGAGACCGTTGCAGCTGGAGGTGGGTCTGTCTGCAAGTTTGACGGATCGAAGTTGGTGGTTGGCCCTGAAAGTGCCGGTTCCGATCCTGGACCTGTTTGTTATGGACGAGGCGGTCCCTTGTCGCTTACCGATATCAATCTTTTCCTGGGCAGAATTCGCTCCGACCACTTTCCTTTCCCGCTTGATCGCGAAGCCGTTGAACATCGGTTGAATGATTTATGCTCGACAATTCTACAAGCGGGTTTTCACTATTCACCTGGCGAACTCGCCGAAGGGTTCTTCAAGATTGCCAACCACAACATGTCGGCCGCGATTCGCAGTGTTTCGATCGCCAAGGGATACGATCCACGAAATTACGTGCTTGTTTCGTTTGGGGGGGCTGGATCTCAGCATTGTTGTGCTGTCGCCGAAAACTTGGGAATGACTCGAATACTCGATCATCCTCAAGGAAGCATTTTGAGTGCCGTTGGAATTCAATTAGCTGATCAGACGAGCCATGCCGTTTCTTCGGTCATGTGCACGCTTGATGATCAGGATCCCGATTTACTTGAACCAGTTTTTGAACAGCTCCAGAAAAAAACGATTGCCGCGCTTTCCAGTGAGGGATGCCCTCGCGATTCGATTACTTGTACAAAATCTCTCGACTTGCGTTATCAGGGTACAGATTCATTTCTTACCGTCGCCAGTCCAAAAAACGGTGATTACCTGACAGAGTTCAACCGACTGCACAAACAACTTTATGGTTACGCCCAAAACCGCCCCATCGAGATTGTGGCAGCTCGTGTCGAAGCAAGTTCGGCCGCAGAACGTCTTACGATTTCGGATGAGTTGAATGAGACTCGATTGAGATCGGCACAAAACTGGCAGGAACTACAGTATGCCGGCCAATCGTTGCAGGCAGGATTGTTTGAACGGGATGATTTGAAAACCGGTGACAAAATCACCGGGCCCGCGATCATTACCTGCCGGTTTTCGACCACGATTATCGATCGCGACTGGCACGGGATCGTTTTGTCGAAAGCACAGCTTCTGATTGAGAAAAATGTGATCGATGAGAATGATGTCGATAAACAGTCGCAAACGGCACCCGGCGACAAGCCCGATCTTGTTCAGTTGGAGATTTTCAACAATCATTTTTCGAGCATTGCTCGGCAGATGGGCATCTCGCTTCAAAAGACTTCCGCAAGCGTCAACGTAAAAGAGCGACTCGATTTCAGCTGTGCCGTGTTTGGGGCCGAGGGAGACCTGGTTGTCAACGCGCCGCACATTCCTGTCCATCTGGGCGCGATGAGTGAAACCGTTCGAGCTATCATACGGCTCAACAAAACGGTCAAACCCGGCGATGTTTTTGTCACCAACGATCCGTACGCTGGCGGTTCGCATTTGCCTGACATTACTGTGGTGACGCCTGTTTTTGCGAGTCACCCAAAACCTGTGTTGTGGGTCGCAAGTCGTTCGCATCACGCTGAGATCGGGGGAATCGCGCCAGGATCGATGCCCGCAAATGCGACCAAGTTGGGCGAAGAAGGAGTGTTGATCCAGAATTTCAAACTTATCGATCAGGGATCTGAGAAATTCGATCAACTGCGGGCTCTGCTGACTTCTGGTAAATATCCTTCCCGGTCACCTGACGAAAACCTGGCTGATATTGGAGCGCAAGTCGCTGCCAATCGTTCCGGAGAGAATGATCTGTTGCAGCTCGTCGAGGATTACGGGCTGAGTTTCGTTCAGACATACATGAAGCACATTCAGAATGCAGCCCAAGCAAAAGTGCGCCGCTCACTTAAACTAATGCCCGACGGTAGCTACAGTTTTCAAGATTCGATGGACAACGGGGCCACGATTCGAGTCGCGATTGAGAAACGAGGAGACTCTCTTGCGATTGATTTTACAGGCACCGATCCAGTGCTTGACGGTAATCTAAACGCAAATCGGGCAATCGTTTCTGCCGCCATCATGTATGTGATGCGCTGTCTGATCGCGGAGGACATACCACTCAATGAAGGCGTGATGAAGCCCGTCCGCGTTCACTTGCCCGAATGTTTTCTGAATCCGAAACCGGCAAAAAATCCATTTGACAGTCCGGCGATCGTTGGCGGCAACGTTGAAACCTCACAGCGAATCGTCGACGTCATCCTCGGCGCACTTGGGCTTGCTGCGGCCAGCAGTGGGACGATGAATAACTGGCTGATAGGTAACGCATCGTTCGGTTATTACGAAACCGTGGGCGGAGGCTCGGGTGCAACGGCGGAGGACTGCGGTGCAAATGCCGTTCATACTCACATGACCAACACGCGGCTTACCGATCCGGAAGTTCTCGAATCCCGTTATCCAGTGGTGCTTCGAGAGTTTTCGGTACGCGAAGGCAGTGGAGGTGCCGGAGCGAGTCGGGGCGGTGACGGGATGCGTCGAGAAATTGAGTTCCGACAACCACTGACACTCTCGTTGTTAACCAATCGACGCTCAACGCGGCCATTTGGACTCAACGGAGGAGGGATGGGTGCCGCCGGGCACAATCTGCTTCTCAAAGCTGGCGAAACAGATCCCCAAGAACTTGAGAGCCAATGCCAGATTGAGGTTCAGCCTCATGATCGGTTGATCTTGCTGACACCTGGAGGGGGCGGGTACAGGGCAACGAAGTGACGCACTCACTAGAGCGCGTTTGGTTTAAGTTTGGCGTCTTTTCGTTGGTTTCGCCCGGCACCAGCACGCCCCGACCGTTATACGTCCGTGCGACACGCACTAGACGAAATCCCAATCGATAACTGGCTGACTACGAATCGATAACTTGTGGCTTGATCACATTACATTCGATATCCTGCATCGCGGAGACTAATTGCTCAAACATCGCCTCATCCGAATAGGTGCCGACGATAGCTCCGCCACTACCGCAATACTTGGCACTTGCCCCGACATTGCGAGCGGTTTCGATCATTTGAACGTGTTCTCCATGAAGTCGACAAATCTGGTTGCGAAGGTCAAAATTTTGGTTGATCAGCGTGCTCAGTTCGTCGTTGCGACCGCGATGAAGGGCTTCCACGCCTCGCTCGGCAAACTCGGCAAATTGATTCATTGCATCGATAACTAGCGGGTCTTCCGAATTGAATCTTTGCTTCAAGTCGTTGTGCAGAACTTCGGTCGGTTGCCCAGCGTTAGTCGCGTACGCGACGTAAACGTTGGGCAGCGAGAGCGGATCGAGTTGTTCGTAAACGCCAAACGCGAGCCCGTGCTCGGATCGCATTTTCGACTTGTCAAAGTCCATGTACACCACGCCCTGATAGGCCTGAATCACTCGATCCTGGAGACCAGCTGGAATGCCCAGTTCCGTTTCCGCCGACAAGGTCAGTGATGCAAGAAGGTGCGGAAGGATTTCAACGTCATACCAAGCCATCAACCCACGAAGTGTAGCCGTTACAATCGCGCTGGAACCAGCAAGACCGACTTGGCGAGGGATGTTGCTGGAAAAAGTGATGGAGAAGTTCCGCTCGTGGAGCGGTTGATTCGTGACGCGGCAATACTCACAAAATCGTTTGATGGCTGCTTTGAGCAAACGCACGCCGCCGTAGTATCCCAGCAAGGAGACTTGATCGGACAACTGATCGATTGATGTAAAGCTCAGAGCTTCATTTCTTGGAGGGACAATCGTGAGTTGTTCTGATTCTCTCAGTTCAACTTGAGCCCAAAAGTTACGAACGATAATTGAAATCGTTTTTCCGTAGTACCCATCGGAAGGGTTACCCAACAAACCTGCCCGGGCAAATGCTCGTTTTGTAACAGTTTTCACGAAATGTCTCTTCGCGGGTAACGGCTTATTGAGAAATGGATCGAATTACGGTGTCGCGAAGCTTGGGATCAGCCAAAGCAAACTTAACAAACGCTTCTACATAGCTGTTGAGATTGCCTACGTCGTAACGAGGTTCATCTGGCTTCAGCCGTACACCATAGGCCTTGGCGCCAAGTTGAATGAGTTTTTGAATAGCGTCCGTCAATTGAATTTCGTTGTTTTTGCCTGGCCGAACATGTTTCAATTCATTGAGAATCTGATCGCCAAAGATATATCGCGCCGCAACAGCGAGGTTGCTGGGCGCTTCCTCCTGGTTGGGTTTTTCGACAATGTCAGCTAGTCTAAACACCGTTTGTTCCTGTTCGGCAATCACTGGTTTGGCAATGCCGAATCGACTTACCTTGTCAGCCGGTACTTGTTCAAAAGCAATCACGATATCCGCCGCCTCGGATTGATAGACGTCAATCATTCTTTCGAGCAGATCGGATTGTCCGCCCAAACCGATCACGCAATCACCGAGGGCGACGATTACGGGTTGAGCCTTCTTTGGCAGCCCACATACAACCGCGTCGCCCAGGCCTCGCTGTTGATGTTGAATCTCAACGTCAAAATCGATACCCATAAACGGCGACTGGGACCAGAGCCTGGAAAGGATATCCTTCTTGGCGGTTTCCCGGAGTGAGTCTTCAAGAGATCGATCAAGCTGGAAATAGCGGGCTATTTGTTGTTTTTTGAGCGAGCTGACGAGAATGATTTTTTGAATGCCGATCCGCCCCAATTCTTCCGCGATGTAATGCAGCGTTGGCTTGGCACCCAGCGGCAACATTTCTTTGGGCACGGCGGCGGTGATGGGCAGCAGACGAGTGCCGAGACCAGCAACAGGAACGATGGCGGTCTTGATCGGCATGTTTAGTTCACCGGGTGGAGAATGACTACGGCAGCTTGATCTGGGAGGACCACGGTTGATTATCGAGGTACCAATTCACGCAGGCGGCGAGGCCATCGTCGAGTGGCACTGTGGGTCGCCAGTCCAGCATTTTGTCGGCTTTACGAATGTCAGCCCAGGTCGATTTGACGTCAGCTTTGTGAAACGGCTTGTTTTCTACCATTGCCTTCTTACCGAGTAGAAGTTCGAGTTTTTCGATGATGGTGTTGAGGCAGATGGGTTGATTGCCGCCACCAAGATTGAAAATTTCGTAGCCAACTGGTTCGATCGCGGCAATCGTACCGCGAGCAATATCGTCAACAAAGGTAAAATCTCGAGACTGTGTTCCGTCACCAAAAAGTTCGATCGGCGTACCTTCATGGATCCACCTAATGAAACGAAAAATCGCCATGTCCGGCCTTCCTGAAGGACCGTAGACCGTGAAGTAGCGACAGATGGAAACGTCGATTCCATACAAGTAATGATGAGAATATGCCATTACTTCTGCAGATTTTTTGGAAGCAGCATAAGCAGAAATCGGAGTGTTTACCGGAAGCGATTCAGTAAACGGCATTTCCTGGCCCGCGTACAGCGACGAAGTTGAGGCCAAAACATACTTTTTGATTGACCGTTTTTGCATTTCCTCAAGCAGATTCAGATTGCCCATCGCGTTGGTCGTCATGTAAACATGAGGGTTGACCATGCTGTAACGAACACCTGCTCGCGCGGCCAGGTTGATGATCGCATCGAAGGAATGGGAGTCAAACAGCGCCGCGATTGCTTGCCGATCTTCCAGATCCATCTGTTGGAACTGAAAACGCGATTGTGATCGAAGTGCGTCAAGTCGGTGTTTTTTGAGGGAGACATCGTAGTAGTCGTTCATATTGTCGATACCGACGACTTGATGCCCCAATTCGAGAAGCTGTTTAGCAACTTGAGAGGCAATGAATCCGGCGCTGCCAGTCACCAGGTACTTGCGAGAAACGGCAGAAGTCATATTTGTGGATTTTCTTTGGTGATACAGGTCGATGCGAATTAGGGCGCAGCAACTTCATTCGCGTCAACTTTCGCTTTCTGCTTTGCCTTCAATGCTTGCCGCATCATTTCTCGAATTTTCAGATATCGTTCGGCTATCTCTGCTTTGAGTGATTCGTCAAATTCGGCGAAAGAACTCACCCAGACCTGAGTCTGATAAGATTCACCTCGGAACAGTCGAGCGCGAATTTTGTGGGACAGTCGGTTTTTTGCTCGCAGGATAAAGGAATTTATTGTGCCCCATTCGCTTGGAGCGTCGAACGGTTTTCCAAACGCATCGAAGTGACTGAACAATAAAAAACCCTTCTCACCTGTTTCCATCTCAAAATGAGCCTCGATGTACGGCCAGCTTTCGCCGTTTTCGTCATCTTCACTCTCGATCGTAGCCTCCCGTTTGATCCGTTCTACAAGCGTCCAACCAGCGTTACGGTAACAGATCGTCAGTTCATGCCATCCAGGAAATGTCTGATCAATCGACGCGACAGCTGTGCAACGAGGAGATTCGTATTCCCAGGAGTCGGATCGCAAACCGAGGTCGCTACCGAGTTTTCGATCTTCCGCTTTATATCCATCCTTGACCAATGTCCAGTCATCGACTTTCGAAGGAAGGTCGCTCTCCTCGCCCGGAAACGTCACGTTAGAATCAAAGAACTGAACATGTAGGGTTCGCGGAGCATTGAACGAACGCCAAACGTCGCCCATTTGCCACAAACTGCCCACCAGCAAAATACCCGCGGTTGCCCACATCAGTCCGTTTCCAAAGGCCGAAATGGGGCGACGTCCCCTTCGTTTTCTTTTTGACTTGTCTTCGTCTTTTAGGTCGCCTGCCAGAATGCCATTCCAGATATTCGTGATCAAGTTACCAAATGGGCCGGTTTTTCCGGTTTCGGCGTCAACGGGGCCAAACAGAAACAACAGGAACTGATCGGTACTGAAGAGCAACAAAATGCCAATTGTCATCACAGTCCAACCCAAAATATCGTGAGCCA
>JAHEJI010000244.1 GCA_024638965.1 Planctomycetaceae bacterium | reverse complement strand
GTTCGAGTTGATGGTTCGGTGCCGAATCCCACCGACTTCGCCGACCCCGTCGATCAACAGTCAGCCGAATTGGCGTTGGAGTATATGGACTTGAAGGCCGGAACTCCGATTCACGACATCCTTATCGACCGGGTCTTTATCGGTTCTTGTACGAATTCACGAATTCAGGATTTAAGAGCGGTCGCGGCAGTGGTCAAAGGTCGCACGGTGAACGATCGCGTTAATGCGATGGTGGTACCCGGTAGCGGCATCATCAAAAAGCAGGCGGAAGATGAAGGCTTGGACAGAATTTTGAAAGAAGCGGGTTTCGAATGGCGCGAAGCCGGGTGCAGCATGTGTCTGGCGATGAATCCTGACAAACTTGAACCGGGTGAAAGATGCGCTTCCACCAGCAACCGTAATTTTGAAGGTCGGCAAGGTAGAGGAGGTCGCACGCACCTGGTTTCGCCGGCAATGGCAGCCGCAGCCGCTGTCGAAGGCCATTTTGTCGACATCCGCGACTGGAAATATCAAGAGGAAGGCGAGTGAGATGAGAGCATTTACAAAACACACTGGAATCGTGGCAACGCTGGATCGTTCGAATGTCGACACGGATCAAATTATTCCTAAACAGTTTTTAAAGAGAATTGAAAGAACCGGATTCGGGCAATTTCTGTTCTTCGATTGGCGTTTCCTTGACGACGAGAGTCCCAATTTGGAGTTCGAACTTAATCAGCCTCAATTCGAAGGGGCGTCAATTTTGGTCGCTCGATCAAACTTCGGAAACGGATCGAGTCGGGAACACGCGGTTTGGGCACTGGATGACTACGGGTTTTGTTGTATTATCGCCGACTCGTTTGCAGACATTTTTTATAACAATTGCTCCAAGAACGGTGTGCTACCCGTCGTGCTGACGAAACAGGAAGTCGATCAAATTCACCAAAAGACTGCGACCACACCCGGCTATCAACTTACTGTAGACCTGGAGGCATTGTCCGTGACAGATGCTGCCGGCTTTTCGGCATCATTTGAGATCGACGATTTCAGGAGGCAATGTTTTCTGGAGGGTCTCGATCACATCGCTTTAACGCTGCATCACGAAAACAAAATTCGTGAGTTTGAAGAAAAACGTGCACTTGAAGTCTCCGCGATTGAATAAGTTGCGATAAAATATTAGCGAAAATCAAACAACCTGTTTGGGAGAGCGGAATGACGGCTGAAGAAATTCTCGAAAAGATCATGAAAGATGGAGTGGTTGACAAAAAGGAAGTCGACGCGCTGGAAAGAATGGTTAATGCGGACTGGGTCGTTGATCGACACGAAGTTGAGCTATTATTTAGAGTCAACAAAGCACTCGGCGATAATGACGACCAGTGTCCTGAATGGACCCGATTTTTTGTGGCAACGGTTACCCGCCTAATTGTCGCTGACATGGAGACGCCTGGAACCATCGATGTGGATGAAGGCGACTGGTTAGGTGAAGTATTCGAAGCACATACGGTGGGTAACGACACCGAGAAACAGCTGATTTACGATATTCAAAACACGACGACCAGTGTCAGCGGCAAGATTAGCAAGCTCATGAAGCCGTTCGAAAGCTAACGATCGGTACACAAAACAAATGGCTCGTACGGCACTTCATGCGCCTGCGAGCCATTTGTCTGAATCGTTGTGAGACGATTCGTTCGCCAATTGATGTTCCTCCTGAACAACAATCATTGGCAAGCAAATGTCATCCTGTGACCAAGATGGCATCGCACCTGCCAAACGAGGGCGAACACAGAGGACGTTTCCTCATGATTCATTATTTTGCATGTACGCGGTTTAAAGCAGCCTCCTCCGCTACGGCTTGACTGTCAAACGTCGATTGATGAACCCAATCAAATTCGTTGGCATGAGACTGGTTATACTCCTGCCAACGTTCGTATTGCCAAATCTCCCAATTATATCCGACGCCGATGACGGCAATCTCCTTGTCCAATTCAGACCGTTCGACCAATCGTTTTGGGATTCGAATACGGCCTTGGGCGTCGACTTCGATTTGCTCTGCCTGAGCGTAAAACAGTCGCGCAAACGATTGGATAGTTCGAGAATTCGGAGCTGAATCACTGGCCTTCTGAGCCAGTTTCTCCAATGATTGGCTGGTGTGCAACTCAAGACAATGATCGGTTCCAGGCGTAAGAAACAAAGCTCCACAATCAGCGAGCATCGAACGCATCCGTTTTGGCAAAAGAACTCGTCCTTTATTATCGAGCGTGCGTTGAAATGTGCCGGTAAATACCACGAAAATCCTGCCTTCGAAGCTGGGTTACCTGTTGTCTTCCATTTACCTGCCAATTCTTACCACCGGTTACCACAGAATCCCAAAGATAACCACTTGGCCAGATCCGTCAATGCGGTTCAAATCCTGCAAAAAACGATTAAAAAGCTGTTTTTGTCGAGTTTACCTAAGAATTATTGCCTCGGAAATTTACCCAAAACATCAGAAATTTTTGACTACTGGCAAAATCGAGACGGCAGATCCTGAATGATGCAAAGCCCGCCCGGCTTTGACTGTCGATACTTATCCGAGAGATGTTGAAAAGCCGTTTTGGCATGTAAATTGAAGCAGCTTCGGTTTTTTTGTTTGACCTGCAGCGTCATAGGGTTTTGCATCAACAGTGGTAACCCGACGCGTTAGTTTTGATGTTGCGCGTTTTGGAAACCGGTTCCCTATGGTTTCAAAACGACTTATGGCATTAGATGCAAATGCTGGTCATCGCCGAGTTGTGGCCTACTCGGATAGAACAAAACAACGTACAAAGCTCCTGCCAATTTTCAGGACAAACAAGTTGATGTCACACAACAAACCGGCGGAATCCGAGTTAGAGTTTGCAGACCACTACGACTTCGATCTACCGAAGGAGTTGATTGCTCAGGATCCCGTGCGTAACCGAGAAGACGCACGATTATTGTCTGTCAATCGGTCAACCAATAGCATTGAACATTTTCACGTCCGAGACCTTCCGGAGCTGCTGGTCCCAGGCGATTGTCTGGTTCTTAACAACACCAAAGTCATTCCGGCCAAACTGGTTGGATATCGCACCCAGACCGGGGGGCGCTGGTCAGGACTTTTTCTGGAGGCCGACGGGCAAGGCAATTGGAAAATGTTATGCAAAACTCGCGGTCGAATCAAAGAGGGAGAATCCGTCACGCTCCAGGATTGCAACGGAGTCGAAAGGACGACGCTAACTTTGCTGACGAGGCTGGACGGCGGTGAGTGGGTTGGGAGACCAGAAATGGAAGGCACTACCGATGAAATCCTTGATCTCGTCGGTCGTGTCCCACTTCCGCACTACATCCGCGACGGCAACATGGTTGATTCTGATCGCGCAGATTACCAGACAGTATACGCCAAAGAAATTGGAGCGGTCGCTGCGCCTACGGCTGGGCTGCATTTCACCAAGTCACTGGTTCGCAAGTTGATTGACGACGGGATTAACCTCGCACAAGTTACGCTTCACATCGGGATTGGAACATTTCGCCCAATGACGACTGAGCTTCTCGGCGACCACGAAATGCACAGCGAGTGGGGCTCCATTTCGGAAGCGTCCGCAAAACTGATTAACAAGTCACGCGCAGCGGGCGGCCGAATTATTGCAGTGGGTACCACCTCCGTTCGAGTCTTGGAAACGGCGGGCAGTCAAGGCACGATTGAGCCCTGGAGCGGTGATACGAGTTTGTTCATCAAGCCGCCCTACGATTTCAAGATTGTCGACGGATTGTTAACGAATTTTCATTTGCCGCGTAGCACCCTCCTGGTTTTGGTTCGTACCTTTGGCGGCGATGAGCTGATGCAAAGAGTCTACTGCGAAGCGATTGAGGAAAAATATCGGTTCTTCAGCTACGGCGACGCAATGCTGATTCTGTAGTGATGGCACGGCCTCACTACAGCATTTCCAAAGTTGATTTGCACTTATGTCATCCTGAACCGAGGCACGAGGTGAAGGAGCTCCGTGAACCGGCGAGAGATTCTTCAGTCGCAAGCTCCTTCAGAATGACAGAGGCTGAATACCAGTTTTTGAATTGCTGTAGAAGCCGCCACGTTTACGCGGGTAGGAGCCTCCCCTCGATCTATGTTTGTCGCCGTCGCCATTAATGGATGGTGGCGAATGTGCGCAAATCTCAATGATTGTACCGGAAGTCTTTAACCCGCCTCGAAAACCAAACTTGCAATTTGGCCGGTCGACGAGATCGAAATCTTGATCGCCAAATTGCTTTCCACACTTTCGTTTTGATTGGAAGCATTAACGGGACAGGCTGGATCGAGGTGGTCCAGGTTGAGTGTTGCCGGAACGATTTTGTCACGAGCCGATAGAATCATCGAAACCAATTCGACTCCGGATCCTCCCGGGCCGAGTTCGCCAAAGTTGCCTTTGTTCGAACAGGTTAACGTATTCCCCAGAGCATCATGAATGCCTTGGGCTTCGATGCGATCATTTTGGACCCTTGCGTCGGCGTGCGCGTTGACGTGCCCAATTTTGGATTTCATGTCACTGTGTTTCAACGCTGACTGGATGTTGACAGAGAGTGCTTCTTCGAATCGTGCGTTCGATCGGTCGCAGTGAGAACTGGAGGCTCCCAGCAATCGGCCGTATGGCGTTTTGCCTCGTTTTTCGGCGTGACTCAGACTTTCCAGAATAACGGCTCCAGCACCTTCGCCAGCAACCAATCCGTCCCGATCGATATCAAAAGGGCGAGATGCTTTCTCAGGTTCAAGAATGCGATTGCTGAGTTCTTCACGTCCCCGATAGAGCATTGAAGTCAATGCCATCCGCGATCCAGTTCCGCCAGCGACGACCACATCGGCTGCGCCGCGTCGAATCAAGTCGGCGCCTTCGATAATGGCAAGAATACTTGAAGCCTCGCCCTGGCAAATTGAATTACTGGGGCCGCGAGCGTCCATTGAAATCGAAATATGTGACGCAACCATGTTGGGCAAGTATTTGAGCATCCACAGCGGTTGGATCTCCCGCATCGCAAACTCGCCCCAACGACTATGTTCGTAGTTCTTGTCGACAATGCATTTTCGGAATACGTCCGCGACCTCCGACGGGTCAGCGAAAAAAGTCTCCGTACCAAACAACGTTGCGAGGCGATCGGGATTGACTTCGAAATCATCGAGGCCCGCGTCGGTCGCAGCCATCGCGGCGGCGGAACATCCAAACTGAATCGGACGACACATGACTTTGATCGCCTTCCGCGGTTTGATGTATTTACGCGGATCAAAATCATCGACTGGAGCATAAATGCGCAGCGGCCAATCGGTATCTTCAAACCCTGGACGGACTTTGACACCGCTTTTACCCTCAATCAGGGATTGCCAGAATGCCTCGACACCGACACCAATCGGGCTGACAACACCAACTCCAGTGACGACGACTTCCGAGTTCGAACTCATGCAAGAAACAAATTATGGCGATACAATGGACTCTATTCCGACGTGGGCGTCGTCTTTTCAAACAGAGCATTATTAACCCTCGTAGTCGTAAATACGATAGGTCTTTTCCAGAATTGCGCCGCCTCGCTCCAAAGTCCCGCGTGACAACCGGTTGGATTCCAAGACCCAGGAGAATTCCGCTTCTGTGATTCCCCATGCCAGCACGTCGTCTAACATGTGTTCCACTAGCACCATTGACAAGCCCCACATTTGATACTTCGGCACAACATTTGTGCTTACTAGCCGTATTTTTTTGATTGTTTTGCGTTTAAACAACAGCTTTAAGAATCCTAGGGGAAACAGCCTGCCATCGATCTCTTTGATCAGCGGATGGTAGTCCAACAGGCCAAACACGCATCCAACTGCCTTTCCGTCGACTTCCGCGATCGCCGTCATTACCGGGATGATCAGATGTTTGAGTCCGGCAGCCATGTGTTTAATTTCGCCTTCCGAAAGCGGAACGAATCCCCAGGTGCCTACCAAAGCCGAGTTGTAAATCTTGACGAAGTTCAGTACATCTTGCTTGAACGTCTTCTTTTCAATCCGCCGCGTGTGGACGTTAAAACGCTTTTTTGCTTCCAGGGCGACAAACAGCAATTTGGGGTCCAAGCCTGCCAGCATGTCTGCCTTGCCCCAAAAAGCGAACAGATCTTGAGTTTTTTTGAAACCGTAACCTTCGATCAACTCGGCATAATACGGTTTATTGTACGTCATCATGAAAGTCGGCGGTTTGTCGAAACCGTCAATCAGCAACGAACACGTGTAATTCATCGATGGGTTCATTGGTCCGCGCATCATATGAATGTCACGCTTGGCAAACCAATGTTTGGCTGTATCGAAAAGGGCGTTGGATACCTCTGCCTCATTGACGGACTCGAAAAACCCGAACATCCCTCGTAGCTCGTCGTGGGTTTTGTTGTGTGCGTGATCAACGATTGCGGCAATCCGCCCGCAAACTATTCCTGCTTTGAGTGCCAGAAAGGTCTGAATCTCGGCGTTTTCATAAAAGGGATGTTTTTTGTAATTCAGCAGTTCCTTTTGATCCATGATCAGCGGAGGAACCCAGTTTTTGTCACCTTCGTATAATTTCCACGCAAAACGTATGAACTGTTTTTGCTGCTGTTTGGTGGTAACAGGTACGATTTTTACCGTATCGGACATTTCATTTGCCGTATTGCATGATCAAAATCCTGGGTCACCACGTTTGGCATAAATGCGGCTGGCCGCTATATTCCTCGGTTTGTCGCAAAAGTCAATTGGACTATGCGGTGATGCGGAACGATGTTTTTTTAAAAAACTTAAAATGAAAGTTCTTCTGACGGGCGCGACGGGCTTACTTGGAAATAATTTGTTGCGTGCTTTGCTGCATGATGGCCACGAAGTAACGGTGCTGGTGCGTCACAGTTCCGATCTGCGGCCAACGGATGGATTGGAAGTTGAAAAAGCATATGCCGAACTGGCTGATTCATCTCGAATTGGCCTCGCGGTCGAGGGTGTAGATTTGCTAATTCACGCGGCGGCCATGATCCAGTTGGGGTGGTCGCGGCTGGAGCAGTCCTTGAAGGTCAACGCGGATGCGACAAGAGTGCTGGCGGAAGCCGCTCGCCGCCGCAGAGTCCGGATGATTCATGTCAGCTCGGTTGATTGTCTGGCTGCCGGCACCCGAGATCATCCCGCTGACGAAAA
>JAHEJI010000069.1 GCA_024638965.1 Planctomycetaceae bacterium | reverse complement strand
ACCCCGTACACTAGGCAGACCAGACTAGATTGCGTGGTTATCCCATGATTTTTTCCAAGCGGTTCCTGCGAAATGACTTCAATTCTTGGCATATCAGCTTTTTATCACGATTCCGGAGCTGCGTTAGTTGTTGACGGCGACATCGTGGCAGCCGCGCAAGAGGAGCGGTTTACGCGGAAGAAACATGATTACAGCTTTCCCACCAATGCAGTTGGTTATTGCCTCGAAGAAGCTGGGATCTCACCCGCCGATTTGGACTATGTTGGCTTTTACGACAAGCCGCTGATTAAGTTTGAGCGATTACTGGAGACCTACATTGCCTACGCACCGATTGGCTATCGTTCTTTCCGAAAGGCTATTCCACTGTGGTTAAAGCAGAAACTTCATCTCCCGAGAGAGATGAGGTCTGAACTTCCGGGCTATTCCGGGAAATTCGTGTTTACAAAACATCATGAGTCCCACGCTGCAAGCGCGTTTTTTCCGTCACCGTTTGATGAGGCGGCAATCGTTACCCTTGATGGGGTGGGTGAATGGTCGACCTCTTGCATTGGATTCGGACGCAACAACAAGATTGAATTGCTTGAAGAGATCCGCTTCCCCCACTCACTTGGATTACTCTATTCCGCATTTACGTATTACACGGGATTTCGAGTGAACAGTGGGGAGTACAAGGTGATGGGCCTTGCGCCATACGGTGAACCCAGGTTCAAGGATCTCATCCTTCAAAACCTCGTTCATCTGAAAGACGATGGTTCATTTAAAATGGATATGAGTTACTTCAATTACTGCCAGGGTCTGACAATGACCTCCGAAAAGTTTCACCGACTTTTTGGAGGTCCACCCAGCCCGCCGGAATCGCGCGTCACCCAGCGAGAGATGGATCTAGCCGCTTCGGTCCAAGCAGTAACCGAAGAGGTGATGATGCGAGTGGCCCACTACGCTCACAAAAAAACCGGTTCCGCCAATCTCGTCCTCGCAGGCGGCGTGGCACTCAATTGCGTGAGCAATGGCAAGATCTTAAAGAACGGACCATTCGAAAAGATGTGGATCCAACCAGCCGCGGGAGACGCTGGTGGTGCATTGGGAGTATCACTTTTCGTGTGGCATCAACTTCTCGATAAGGAACGCCATACCAACGGCAAAGACACTCAACACGGCTCGCTGTTGGGACCACAATTCAGTGACGACGCGATTCTTAAAGACTTGACCGCGACCGGTGCCAAGTACGAAAGTTATGAGGATGATGATGCGCTTTGCGAACGAGTCACTGATTTGCTCGCAACCGAAAACGTTGTCGGCTGGTTCCAGGGGCGGATGGAGTTCGGCCCACGCGCTTTAGGCGCCAGAAGTATTCTTGGAGATGCACGTAGCACGAAGATGCAATCCGTCATGAATCTCAAAATCAAATTCCGAGAGTCATTTCGCCCTTTCGCGCCAATTGTCCTTAAGGAACATGTCGACAAGTATTTCGAGCTGGATTCGCATCAAGAAAGCCCTTATATGCTGTTGGTAGCCCCTGTCAAGAAAGAGATCCGCAATAAACTCGACGCTGCTCACGAATCTGCGTTTGGAATCGACAAACTCAACTATGTTCGTTCATCAATTCCCGCGGTAACGCACGTTGATTATTCAGCTCGAGTCCAAACCGTCGATCAAGAACGAAATGAGCTCTTACACAAGCTCATGAGTCGTTTCTTCGAAAAAACAGGATGTCCTGTATTGATCAACACCAGCTTTAATGTTCGTAGTGAACCCATCGTCTGCACACCGCTCGATGCGTACCGCTGTTTTATGATGACGGACATGGATGTGCTAGTGCTTGGACGCTACGTTCTCTTGAAAGTGGACCAGCCAAACCGCATGAGCGAAGCAGATCGAGAACAACATCTTTCCCAATTTGAACTAGACTAATCTAATGCCCTTACTTGATATAAACTTGAATCCGACAAGTCGCCAGTTGAGCCAGTTCGGAGTCATCGCACTTGTTGCTCTTCCCTTAATCGGCTGGATTTGGAGCGCGGGCACGACAACTATTTTGGTTCTGGCAGCAATTGGTTTGACGCTCGCCGTACTCGGTTTCGTCGCACCACGATCAATATCCCCGGTATTCATTGTAATTATGCTTATTGCAGCACCAATCGGGATTGTTGTGGGCGAGATATCTATCGCGATAATCTATTATCTGTTGTTCGTTCCGTTAGGATTGTTCTTTCGTGTTCGCCGAAAAGACCCGCTGTTACGAGAGATTGACAAAAACCAAAACACGTACTGGCAACCCATCGAAGAAGTTACCGATGTATCAAGCTATTTTCGCCAGTCGTAATAACGTGAGGATCGAGAAATGTCTGATGACCCAAAAAAGACCGAATTTGAAAAACACGGAGAAGGCAAACAACTTTCTTTGGTTCGAGAGTTTGGGCTGTTTATCATGCAAAATAAAAAATGGTGGCTTGTACCCATTCTGTTAGTATTTGGTCTGCTGGGAATCTTGGTTGCGCTTGCATCCACCGGTGCCGCTCCTTTCATCTACACGCTGTTTTAAACTTGGTTAGACAATCACGGTTGTGTTTTCCAACAGCGAGTTTATCAGGCTTGCAGCATTACATTGTGTCGTCAGAAGCTTCGTTGGAGTGCGATTTTAGTGAGCCGCGACGCGTAAGCGGCCGGGCCCCGATCGACCGGTGCCTTACGGCCCGCGGCTCACTCCGGAAACGGCAAAGCCAACGTTTTGATACATGTAGTCAACAAACTGGTGCTGTCTGTCCAACTAAAGCATTTTCAAAACAATTTTGCAGATCGATGTCAATCTGAGCCTCCGATTTCGCTGCGCTGCACAAGATCAAGAATGAACCTAGATCTTATTGGAGCGGAGCGTTAGTGTATCAAGGCAACGCTTAGTCGTTGACATGTGTTTCGAGGAAACGTGCGAGTCGATGGAAGTCGCTGGTGGGCTCGATGTAGCGGACGACAGTGACGAGCGTATCCGGGTCAACGAGGTTCTCAAACGGCTCGTAGTGAAGTTCGAGTTGGCCCGAAACGCTGACCATCACACCATTGAGATTCTTTTCGGCCAAAGCGCGAAAGGCACCAACGCCAAGCTGGCTGCCCAGCATCACATCAAAGGCGTGGGGCTTGGCACATCGCGATTCATAACCGAGCTGCAAACCCTTGACTTTGCGCTCCCGGCCGGTTTCCGACTTGAATGCCATGGCGACGGCGTCTGCAAATATCTCGTAAAGGTTCACTTCTGAAATGGAGAGATGACCGTGATCATCGCGAGTTACCCCTTTGACGTAATCATAGGGCAAGAATTCGGCGAGTCCTTCGGCCAAGACGATGACGCCAAATTCCTTGCCTTCGGCTTCTCTAGCGAGCATGGTTCTGACAATACGGTTGACCACGCGTTCCATATCCATCGTCTGGCGGGTGACTAGTTTTTCATTTTCGTCCGTGTGCGACTCGCTGACGAGGTAATCCGCCATGACGTCTTCGACACTGATCACGAGGCTGGCTTCGCCTGCGATCGCGGCCCCATAAGACAACCAGCCCGCACTGCGGCCCATGGTTTCCGCAATAAAATACGCCTTAGTCACTTCCGCATCGTAAATCAGGTTGCGAATTTCCGAGGCGATGAATTCGACGGCGGTGAAAAAGCCAAACGTAAAATCGATTCCGTGATAGTCGTTGTCAATCGTTTTGGGCAAATGCACGATCGGAAGGATTTTCTCGCCTTCGGCCAATTGTTCTTGGAACAGCTTGAATTTGTTTGCCGTTTTGAGGGTGTCATCGCCACCAATCGAAATCAACGCGTCGACTTCAATTGAACGTAGCCCTTCATAAACTCGCCGCAACGGCGCGGTGTTTTTGCTGTCCTGCAAATCGGTAGGACTCTTTATGTGTTTTCCGGGATTCGCGCGGGATGTGCCAATGATGATGCCTTGCGTGTTGCGTGACCGAGCAAGTACTTTGTGCGTCAACTGAATGAAGTCGGTGCCTTCAATGAGTGGTTTCGAAGAATCAAATTCTGCGAGCGCTGAGTATCCATGCTTAATCCCGATGACCTCCACGCCAGCTCGGAGGAACGATGCCGCCGCCGCAGAAATCACTGCGTTGGCAGCAGGTGCCGGACCTCCGGCAAACAGGATCGCGACTCGCCTGAACTGATGATTGGGACGTGCAGGTGGTGAAAGCGTGTTGGCCAAAACTGTGCCTTTAAATTTAGATTCGTTTGCCGTTGTCGTGCTCAAAAGCGGCGATGGTCGTGCCAAATCCCGTTCATGGATCAGAATTTTATGCAAACGCCACATTTATCTCTACGACGATTTTCCCCGAATGGATGCTTCTTGGCGAGAGTCAGCACCCCATCGTGTTAAGGTGTTCCCTTAAGCTGATTTTTGCGGCGGGGAGTTTGTCCGTAGCGGCAAAATAAGTTTGCAATTATGATTACCAGCACACTGAAAAATCGTTGAATGCTGTTAAAATCGCATTTTCTTAATTGTCATTGAACTTTTCCACGAACTGAAAATCAAAATGCATACTGCCTACGCCATCGAACTTACAAGGACTATTCGAGAACGGAGTCCTCTCTTTGCCCTCACCACGGATGTCGTGTTGATTACCGGAGGAACAGTGCTGTTGGCTTTGCTAGCTCAGATTAAGGTTCCGATGTTTCCAGTACCCGTAACGGGCCAAACTCTTGGCATTCTGTTGCTCGGGGCGGGACTTGGTGTGTCACGAGGAGTTGGGAGCGTTCTTGCCTACCTGGGATTAGGTGCGGCAGGAGCTCCTGTATTTGCAGGAGGAATTGGCTTGACAGCTTTGGTAGGGCCGACCGGCGGATTCCTGTTTTCGTTCATTCCTGCGGTGATTGTGGTCGGTTTTTTGTGCGAACGCGGTTGGGACCGATCGTTTCGAGGTGCCTTAGTCACATTCTTTGCAGGTCACGCGGTGATCTTTGTGATCGGCGTCGCTTGGCTTGCCGTGTTGATTGGATTTGACGAGGCCATCATGGCCGGTCTTGTTCCGTTTCTTCCGGGGATGGTAATCAAGACGCTGATTGCGACTTTGTTGTTACCATTGCTTTGGGAGTTGAACCCGTTACGAAAGAGTGCAAACGAGTCTGATAGCGCTTGAAGATGCAACAAACTTCAACCTCAGAAATTCCCTCGGAGTTCGAAATTTGAATCGGACCTATTTAACACCGAATGTCGACCAAGAAATGATGAAATCCGACGTCACTCCAATGTTGTAATCCGGACGCTTGCTTTCTCTACAGCACCTCTTTTTCAACCCAGGTTGTGTAGACTTTGTTTTCCATGAAATCAGGGTTTTGTAGCACTTTCACGTGAAAGTCGGCCGTGGTTTTGATGCCGGCGATGCGCAATTCTTGTAAACAGCGAATCATCGTGGCGATGGCTTGTTCACGCGTTGGCTGGTGAACTATCAATTTTCCAATCATTGAATCGTAGTGAGGCGGCACAACGTATCCGGCGTGCACGTGTGAATCCCAGCGTACGCCCAAACCACCGGGAACATGGATTTGCTCAATTTTTCCGGGGCATGGTCGGAAATTGTGCTCCGGATCCTCGGCGTTGATTCGACATTCGATGGCGACGCCATTGCAGGGAATGTCTTTCTGTTTGAAAGCGAGCTTTTCACCGGCAGCCATTCGAATCTGCTGCTGGATCAAGTCGATACCGGTCACCATTTCCGAAACGGGATGTTCGACTTGAATCCGGGCGTTGACTTCGATGAAGTAAAAATTATGGTCTTTGTCGACGATGAATTCAACAGTTCCGGCATTGTGATATTCGGCGTTCTTGATCATGCGAACTGCCGCTTCACAGATTGCTTTGCGAGTTTTTTGTGGAAGACCGGGGGCAGGACTCTCTTCAATCAGTTTTTGATGGCGCCGTTGTGTCGAACAATCGCGCTCCCAAAGATGGACGACGTTGCCATGCATGTCGGCCAAAATCTGGACTTCGATATGCCGGGGATTGCCGATGAACTTCTCAATGTAGACACCATCGTTTCCAAAGGCTGCTGCGGCCTCCGTCTTTGCTTGTTGGTATGCCGATTTGAGCGATAAATCGTCGTTCGCAACACGCATGCCTTTGCCACCGCCGCCGGCAGTGGCCTTAATCAGGACTGGGTAACCGATTTCACCGGCGACCTTGCGGGCATCTGATTCATTGTCCAATAAGCCGTCACTACCGGGAACGACCGGTACTTTAGCTGCAATTGCCATCGCTCGGGCGGTGTTCTTGTCTCCGAGTTTTTCCATCGCCTGCGGTGTGGGACCAATAAAGTCGATATTTGAATCCCGACAGACTTCATTGAAGTGAGCGTTTTCCGCGAGAAAACCGTAACCCGGATGAATGGCTTCGGAATTCGACACCTCCGCGGCACTGATTATCTGATTAATCCGCAAATAGCTGTCTGCGGAGCGCGGGCCTCCGACACAGTAGGTTTCATCGGCCAAGTCGAGATACGAGCTACCCCGATCGCCTTGACTGAAAATGGCGACCGTTTCGATTCCAAGTTCTTTACAGGCGCGAATAATTCGTAGTGCGATTTCACCGCGATTTGCGATTAAGATTCGGTTGTACATAGAATGCCGTCAATGTGTCTGAAGAATCCTCGCCTTTGAATTGCTCGCAAGTCATTGCCTGCAAGTCATTGCCTGCAAGGAACGAACAACGACTTGGATGGCGAGGACCAATTAATGTGGTGCTATTTTGAATAGCGGTCGGTCAACGTCGACAGGCTCTTCATTTTTTACCAGGCAAGCCACGACTGTACCCGAAATCCCAGCCGGGATTTCGTTGAACATCTTCATCGCTTCGACGAGGCAAACGATGGTGTCTGGCTCAACGGTATCCCCGACTTTTACAAAATCCGGAGAGTCCGGTTTTGCCTTCGCGTAAAACGTTCCCACGGTGGGGCTAAGAATATGTTCAAAGTTGCCATCGTCAGCCGATTCAGCCGGATTAACTTCCGAAACCACCTCTGGCGTAGCGACTTGCGGTGGAGCAACCGCCTGTTGAGGATAGCCAACAAACGACGGAATTTCATTGCCGCCTCGACGCAAACGAATTCGGCGGTCGGATTGACGCAAGTCGACTTCGTTTAGTTCGTGTTCTTTCATCATCTCGATAAGTTCACGAATCTTTTCAACGTCAAATACTGATTGATCGTCAAGTGATTTTTCTTTAACCATTAATACTCCGAAGTGGCGTCAGGGTCACCCCAAACAAACGACGCACTCGTCTAACTGTTTTGGTAAGTCGCTCAAAACTTCGTGGCCGTCGGCAGTCACCAGAATGTCATCCTCAATTCGAACACCACCCCAACCCGGCAAATAAATACCTGGTTCGACCGTGAGCACCATATTTTGTTCTAGTTTTTCATTTTTGGTTGGAGACAAGAACGGGTTTTCGTGAATTTCGAGCCCGAATCCGTGTCCAAGACCATGTCCAAAGTACTTGCCATAGCCCGCTTGATCAATCTCAGATCGTGCTGCCGCGTCGACTTCTTCGACCGAGATGCCCGGCCGAATCTTGCGGATCGCCGCTAATTGGGCCTTGAGAACAAGATCATAGATTTTTCGCAGCTTCGGCGAGATTTTGCCTGTTACCAGCACGCGCGTCAAGTCGCTCGCATACTGATCCACCTGGGCTCCCCAATCGATCAGCACAAATGGGCTTTCAAAGATCCTGATATCCGTCGGTTGGCCATGCGGAAGTGCGGCTCGCGGACCCACGGCCACAATCGGGTCAAAGGCACAACGGGTTGCCCCAAAGGCCCGCATCTGGTGTTCCAGGTTGTGCGCGATTTGTAATTCAGTCTGATCAGCGCAAAGCTGAGCACGAATGACCTCAAAGGCTCGTTGATTAACGTGAATGGATTTTCGGATGGCGGCAATTTCGGGTTTGTCTTTGATGGCCCGAAGTTTTTCAACCCAACCAACCGTATCGACTAATTCGGCCGACAGCTTTTCATTTAATTGATCGTAGAACGATTTCGATACTGAAGACGCCTCGATACCAATTGTTTTGCATTTTAGTCGTTTGCAGACTTTTTCGACCGAATCGGTGTTTTCACTTCTGGCTGTTCGAATCTCCACCTCAAGCCCATCGCATTCCGACTCAATCTGGACAGCATATCGGAAATCGGACAACAGAATCGCCTCGGACTTGGTCACCAGCAAATAGCCCGATGAGCCACTGAAGCCGGTCAGGTAGGCAACGTTTGTGATATTGGTCGTCAAAAATGCGTCCAATCCAGAAGCTCTCAATTGTTTTTTGAGTCGCGCTCGACGTTGAGAATAGGACTTTTGCATGATCATTATCCGCAATCCATAACAAAGGCTGGCAGCTTCAGGTTTCGATGACAAACAAAGTAGCAACAGATGATAATCACGCCGTTCCGCCAGACCAAGAGAGCACCAGCCTTTCTTGCAGATCTGTGTCTTATCGACCGTTCCGATTTCCTTCGTGCGTGTCGCACGGACTTATAGCGGTCGTGGCGCTCTGATTGCCGGGCGAAACCGACGAAAAAGACGCCAAACTTAAACCAAACGCGCTCTAGCCATACAGCATCTCTCTTGCGGGCATATTCGTATCGTTCGGGTCGAATCTTCTGAGCCCCGTCCATTGGCAACACAGCAAACCAAGATAATATGGGTTGAGCAAAAGATAACGGCGCCACATTCTCCTGGGTTCTTGAAATAGTCGAAATAACCACTCGAGCCCGAGTCGTTGCATGAATTGCGGTGCCTGAGCCAATTCGCCCGCATGAAAGTTGAACGCGGCACCCACGGCAACGATCGGCATGCTTAGAAGTTCCTTGAATTCGTAAGCCCACACTTCCTGCCGAGGGCATCCAAGTCCAACAAAAGTAATCCGAGCCCCGCTCCGGTTGATGGTGTCGATGATTCCCCGCTGTTCTGAAATAGTGAGAATACGGAATTTGGACGGTAGCTCACCAACAATTTCCAGTTCAGGAAACATTTCCAACAATTTGTTACTGAGTTCGTCCAATAATTCCCGTTTGCCGCCGTACAGAAAAATGGGAATTCCCCGCTTTTCAGCGGCCCGGCAGGTTTCAAGCATCAGATTCGGTCCGTAAACACGATCCTTGAGCTTCGTTCGATGAAGAAGATTAAGCCCCCAACGCACCGGTTGTCCATCGGGAACGATCAATTCCAGATTATTCAACCTGTGTCGATGCTCGGGATCCATGACTCCAGACATGACGCCATGCACGGCCAACGCCGAAACGCCAAACGGACGGCGGCTTGTGGCACTATCTACGATTTTGTCGATCGCGGCTTCATAATCGACTGCATCGATCTTCACACCCAAAATGTTGTGCTTCCCACGGTCGATCATTTGACGGAAACTTCTTGCCAGCGGCCGGTGTTGAACTTGAATATCTCAGTCAAAGTCGTGCGAATATTTTTCGTCAATCGCCAACACGGATAATGATGCTGGAACTTTGAAACGTCACTTATGTACCAGATGTGGTCGCCCAACCGATTCTCGTCGGCATAAGAGTACTGCAGCGTTTTGCCAGTTATTTCCTCACACATTTTGATTGCTTCCAACATCGAGCAGTTACTGAAACGACCGCCACCCAGGTTGTAGACTTCGCCTGATCTGGGTTGGCGATAAAAGTGATCAAAAGCCTGAATCAAATCGTAACTGTGAATGTTGTCGCGAACCTGTTTGCGGTCGTAACCAAACACCGTGTATGGAGTTTCGGTCATCGTGCACTTCATCAAATACGCGAGGAAACCGTGAAGTTGGGTTCCACTATGGTTGGGTCCTGACAAACAGCCACATCGGAAACTCGCGGTTTTTAACCCAAAATACTTTCCGTATTCCTGTACCAGAATATCAGCAGCAACTTTTGAAGCACCGAACAGGCTATGCAGACAGTTGTCAATCGACATGTCTTCGCGAATGCCATTGCTGTACGTGTGTGTCGGATCAATTTCCCAACGCGAATCCTGTTCTAATAATGGCAAACGGTTCGGAGTATCTCCGTAGACTTTGTTGGTCGAAGTGAAGATGAAAACCGCGTCCGAACAGTATTCCCGAGTCGACTCCAAAAGGTTCAATGTGCCGTTTGCGTTTACAGTAAAATCTTTGATTGGATCTTGTGCAGACCAATCATGTGAAGGTTGAGCCGCGGTATGGACGACCAATTCGATGCCATGGCTGTACTCGGCGAAAATGTTTTTCAGCAGCATGCCGTCGCGAATATCCCCGTCAACGTGCTGGTATTTATCACCAAGTTCGGCTGACAATTGTTGTTGCTGCCAACGGGTCGACGCTGAGTCGCCAAAAAATTCGCGACGCATGTCATTATCGATTCCGACGACCGTTAATCCGAGCGAGGCAAAATGACGAGTTGCCTCCGAACCAATCAAACCGGCTGAACCGGTGATAATCGCGATGCTCATTGTTGCTTTGTCTAGTTGAAAAAATGCGCGGATTAGATTCCGCCGATTGGAGAGAAGTGGCAGGGTATTCAGGCAGAAAGGGGCATTCACCCTCTAATCCAGCTTGTCATTCTAGTTACGCCGTTCATGGTGTCAATTAAGCCCTTAATTCTGGTTTGGCCTGGCTTTCAGTCGACTTTTGGCAATGATGGGTTTTGTGAATCTCACTGTGATGCTCTGATCCAAGTCAAGATAGCTAGGCGTCGCAACGAATAGTGGTCGTTCGGAAAAATCGAACAAGAGGTCGTGAAAAATAGAATAAGGCGTTCCCGATGAGGCGGGTCCAATTTCGAATTCGAGATGTTATGGTTTTGGCCATCATCATCTCGTTAGCCCTGGGAATGGTCGTAGAGGAGCCACTGGAAATAGCGTTGGCCGCCCTGTTTTGCGGGATTTCCTGTTGCGTTGTGATGACCTTATTTGCGTTTTCGATTTTCGATTTCTGGTCAAAAATAAGATCGGCGGTTGAGCACCGAACATTTAGACCGTTTATCGGCCGAATCAAATGGCTGGTAATCGACACAATCATCCTGGTTTGGACGGTTGCGATCATCTCGATTTCTAATTACATCTTTGCCAATTGCGTCCACCGCGGGCCATGGCTGGTTTTGTTGGGAGCATTAGGCGGCGCTGTTTGCGGGCCCATCATTGCGTGGTCCTACACTCGACCGCGGCCATGATTTTTTAACCCATTGACCACGCTGCCAAAATACAGATTGCCAAAACTGCAAGTGACCAGAACAGGGTCAGCCTGATTACGTACGAAATTCGTTCCATTTTCTGTTGATGAATTTCGTCCAGTCGTCCGGCAACGAGTGACTCGAAAATACTCACCCGACATTCTCGGCAAATCTGGTCCGGATTTGGGCCAAAAGTCGTTTCGTTTAGCAGGAAATCATGACCGATGTCGCAATCTTCGCCGGCAACATATTCATTCCATTCGTCAACCATTTCATCGTACGGAACACTTTCATCGTACGACATTTTCGAATGGCAATAATGGCATACAAAGCAATCTTTTGAGAAGTCACTTTGCGCCATCTTGATACCGGAATCCCCGCATCCCAACTCGAGCGCTATTTCCTGACGCTGAATCTATGAATCGTTTTCTGGTGATACTGCTGACCCGGCTTCAACAACGTCGATGCAAAGCCATCTTGGTTGGGTGCATCTGGAAAATGTTGAGTTTCCAGGCAGAAAGCAGTGTGCTGGTCGAATCCTCCGCTTCCGGGTTGACCGTCGAGAAAGTTTCCGGAATAGAATTGAATACCCGGTTGGCTCGTGTGAATCTCCATAACTCTACCGCTTGCCGGGTCCTTCACGGTGGCTGCGAGAGCCATGTTTCCGGTTTGATCTCTTAACGCAAAGCAGTGATCATAGCCGACGGGATCTCCACCCACATCATTCAATCGGGATCCGATCGGGTGAAAACTCGTGAAATCAAAAGGTGTTTCTTTCACATCAATCAGGGCACCGGTTGGAATTGCGGTGGAATCCACCGGCAAATATTGATCTGCCTCCAGCTTAAGCAAGTGCTCGTAAACGGTTCCCGACCCCGCGCCCGATAAATTCCAATAGTTGTGATTCGTCAGGTTGACGTGAGTCGCTTTGTCGGTCGTAGCTTTTAACTCGACAATCAGCTCATTCCCATTGTTAAGAATGTAGTCAGCCGTCACATCCAATTTTCCAGGGTAGCCCTCGTCACCATCAGCGCTGGTGAGTGTAAATCGGACGCCCACCCAATCATCGCCTTTTATCTCAGTCGCGTTCCACAGTCGTTTATCAAAACCGACTTTTCCACCGTGAAGATGATTCGGAGCGTTATTCGTCGCGAGTGTGTATTGTTTACCGTCGATATTGAATTTGCCCTTTGCGATGCGATTGCAAAAACGACCCACGGTGGCCCCGAAATAGCTCGAACACGCTTCGTACCCGGCGATATCATTACAATGAAGTGTAATGTTGGCGAGCTCTCCATTCTTGTCTGGTGTTTTGAATGAAGTGACCGTCGCCCCGTAGTTAATCATCTCCAAAGTCAATCCATTGTCGTTCGTGCAGATGAATTTCACGACCTCTTGGCCGTCTTTCGTGACTCCGTACGGCGTTTTTTTGATCCCAAGTGAAGATGGAGCATTCGTTTTGGATTCTTCCACGGCGGTGTCCTGCGTCGAAACTGCCGTGTTGTCTTCACTAGCATCACCATTGTCGGAATTGACAGTCACGGTCACGCACATCCCAGCCATGAACGCAATCAAACATAAACAGATTTTCATCAACAGAATCTCCGAGGCTCAATTTCCTATCATCCCGATAGGACGGCAATCATTGGGAGTGAAGCAAGAAGTGGTAATGTCTCTTAAGCGGCCCTTATTATTGACCAAGCGGCGCGGACCAACAAGCAGCGAATGCTATCACATCGGTGAATTCATGAAAACGACCGGAAGGCGACCGCTTCGAAATTTGGCGGGCATTTCTGGCCGCCAAATTGCCCTGCAAATGAACCTCAAGTTTCCCATTGGCTTTATGGTGCATCCGTTGCCTCTAGCCAGATTTAATGAGTGCTTAAAGCACCGTATGGCAGGGCATTAAAAAAAGCACGCCAAGCGGAAACTTGACGTGCCTGGAGAAATTCAGCGAAAACTCAGTTTGTTCGGCGGTTGATTTCCAAAACGTATTCCGTTTTTGCCGGACCGACATGGAAATCGCTGCGCATAAGTTTAGCATCCATTAGAGTAATGTTGCCACTGTTGTTTAGGTTGAAGATCAAGCACGCAGGATCGGTTGACCCAATGCAAACTCGCATCATGCGAGAGTCTTTAAGGTTGACGCGACCGTCCAAGTTTACCGTCGCAAATTGAGGCAGGCGTCCAGAGCAGAACCGAGGTGACGAATCCTCACGGTGTTTTCGTAGAAAACGCGTCTTGAGGGCGGTCGAATTGACCTTTTCAATTCGGGTTTTTTAACCGAGAAATTCTAGCTTCGCATTGAAATTCGAGTACGCGAGACGCTCTCTGCCGGAAGTACGTCGTGGCATTAATTACTGTTAACAAAAACAAGGCCACAAGTCTCAATGAAACTCGTGGCCTGTCTCAATCAGGTAGATGATTCGCGTCGTCGATTAACGCTTGAATTCGGTTGAATCGGCTTCAGGGGCAAACTCATTGGTGGCATCGGCCGTCGTGTTTGCTTCCTGGTCAACCGGAACTTCGATCGCTTCGCCAAAGAACCGAGTTGTACCTTCTGCGATTTCACGTGCATCCGAATCAGCACATGTCAGCTGAGCCCGGAAGACGTGTGTTCCAGGCTGTTGTGCCCTGGCCATAACCTGGAATTCCATCTCTTCATCCGGATCGACTTGAGCGATCGGTGAGAAGAGGATTTGTCCAGGAACAACACGGTGTTGCAGACCTTGAGCGGCGTTAGGTTCGATGCCTTCGGAGAACTGCATCACCAGCTGAACATCTCGAGCAGCTCGAGTCCCGCGATTCTTAACACGAATTTGATAAATCACATCCTCGCCAGTCGGCAACGGACCTTTTGGATCCATCACCGTCAGAATCAGGTCTGCGACGGTTTCGACGGTCGTGACACAGGCGCTAGATGCCGCCAAGTCGCCTTGTCCGCGTGCGCCTGCTTCGATTTGCAGATCACCTGCCGCGTTTAGTTCACAATTAATCTTGAAGGTCCGCTGGTCGCCCGCGTCAATCGTTCCGACCTGCCAGCGTAGTCCGCCTTCAATTTCTTTTGCGCTATCGACACCACTGAGGTACTTAATACCGGTTGGAAGTGCGATGGCTGCGACAACATCCTGGGCTGTTGCGTCACCTGTGTTGTTGATTGTAATCATGTATTGACCCACTCCACCTGCATATTTCATGGGTGGACCGTCAATGATGACGCCCAACTCAGCTCGGCGAACCGTGATTTGGCGAATGGCCTGAGTGTTCAAGTTGCCGTCGGCTTTGGCTGTCGCTGCCAGGTCCAATTGTCCGGCGGTTCGAGCCAATAATTCAACCTGGAAATTCTTTTCACGGCCGGCGGTGATTTCACCCAACGAAGCTCGCTCTCCACCTAAAGCTTCGGGAAGCATCACCGTCACGTTTTCAGCCGTTCCGGTTCCAGGATTGCGAACGGTAACATGGTAGATCGCTTTTTCGCCGTAGAGCACATCTCGTGGCCCTGCGATTTTCATTTCCAGCTTCGGCTCAGTGACGTCAATGCTGGTCATACCAACTTGAGGTGCAAAAGTCCATTCAACGCCTAGATCAAACATCTCTGCTTTTCGGGGTACCGTTTCAATCGTAATTGTTTGGGCAGAGTTGGCTGGTACATGATCTACCGTCCAGACCAATCTTGCCTGTTTGATGCCGTCGGTGATTTCTTTTTGGCCGTTTGTCAAAATTGTATTGGCAATGTCAACCCACTGAGGCATGTTGATTCCAATTAGCAGTTGTTTCGCATCGATCGAACCGCGATTGGTAACGATAATTTTGTACGTCGAGGTCTTGTTGATACCAATGGATCGAGGCCCAAACGTTTGAACTTCGATGCCAGGAGCAGAAAGAGTGATTTCTGCCGCTTTGCGGGTCAGAGGTGGTCTTGCGACCGGTTGTGAAATGGGTTGCCCCTGAGTTTCATTCGCAACCTGTCGGATTTGATTAACGGGTTCGCCGATCTGAAGGTTACTTGACGCGACTTGAATCGGTTTTGCCGTCAACATCGGAGTTTCCACGTCTACCGAGTTTTCAATTGTTTGAGCAACCGTGGCTTGTTCTGGTGGTTGAGTAACGGAAGTAGAGACCTCTGAAATTTTGGCGGCCATGGGCTGTTCCATGAACTCGTCGGAACTCATTGCTTCGCGCGGTGACTCGGGAACTTCCTGTGAAGTTCGGCTGGTCTGGTAGGAGGCCTGCTCCAAATTACTTGCGGCGGCAGCAGCTCGTTCACGGATCTGCCTCAGCTGTTGTTCGGCAATCTTCTGTTGGTGCTCGAGAGCTTGTGCGTCCACGAGTGGATTGGATCGCTGAATCTGATTGACCATTTCAGTAGCCGTTGCGTTGATGGGTTCGCTGGCAACATCGGCTGGAGCAATTTGACTCGACTCCAGGTCCTCGCTGGCTGATCGTGGCTGTTGTTCAGCTGAAGTCGCAGACTTGTTTTTGTCCTGAGTTTGCCTTCCGGCCAGAATATTGGGAACCTGGATTTCATTGCCGTCCGATACGTAGCTGGTCTGTTGGACGGTGCCGCGTTCATATGCCGGCATTGGCGCGTTTTCATCTGAAAACCTGTATGACGTCGACTGGCCTGAATTAATCCGTTTTTGAACGGGAGCCATGCCGAGTTGCGCGCGGTCCTTCACCTGACGTAGCTGAATGCGTTCGGCGTTCGTCGGAGGAATGTGCACGGACGGCGGCACTGGTTGATATCGTTGAGATGGCAATTGAGGTTGTTGACCGAAAACGAAGCTCGTTGTCAACGCAACGGCGATCGTCAAAATCATGGTCAACGATTTCTGGTTCTGAGCTAGCATTGGTCCTACCCTGATTTTTCGAGACAAGTTTGTCTTTGGGAGGATCGACTTTGCGGGTTGGGCAAGTTTAAACAATCGTAAAAAAGTTTCTGATTAGCCCGGATTTGGCCCAGTTTGCCAGCAAAATTCAACGCATTTTTTTACTAGCAATATCTGATGTGCTTGCATCGTCCAAGGTCTGGAACTTAAAGTCAGACATGTTTGCTTATTCCGACGAATCTTACGTTGATCACAAGGGGCGCATCCGCTGGCGGTGTAATGATCAACTTGCAGAGAAGTTGAAACAGTTATATGCCTTTCTTGTGATCGGGGACTACGAAGAAAGTCATGCTGCCAGATACCCTCGACTTGCACACGCGATTTCTCGACATCCTGAATCAGTACTCAAGATGAATCGTGATAACAATCTTGAATCACTTCCGGGTGTATCCAAAGTCATTGCAAAAATCATAAGAGAACTGCTTGATACTGGTACCTGTACCAAAATGACCGATGGTGATGAGTTTTTTGCTCCGCCGCCACAATCAGTTCTTGAACTTACTGAGATTCCGCGCTTGGGCGCAAAAACGGCAAAGCTGCTTTATCAAGACTACGGAATTGATAGCCTGGCGGCACTTGCAGATGCCATCGAAGATGGCACCGTTGAGAGTATCAAGGGGATTGGAAAAGCCATGCTCGCGACGATGAATAAACACATCCAGGCGAATCGCGATAAGTTGATTTAAGCTGATTACTGCGTTGTTTCATCGCGTGCCTGGCAGACAAGAGGTCTGTCAGGTTGTTTTATGTGCCTCGCCTGCTGGCTGGAAAATCTTAGAAGGATCCAACACATTTGATCCGGTTGTGTTTAGGATAATAATCTGGATTCACATATAACAGACAACCTCATCGGAAATCTCAATGTTCGCTACGCATCGCGTTTTTGTATTCATTACAATTTTGATCGTTTGCGCTTCCCTGGCAGTGCCCTCATTCGCCCAAGACCTTGTTCCGGCTCCGGACCGCCGCGCGGACGAAGGGGTTGGGCCGTTCGATCAACTTGTGATCAAAGACTGCATTGTCATCGATGGAACGGGGGCGCCGCCTCGCGGACCCGTCAACGTCCTGATCAAGCAAAACCGAATTGAGAAAATTTCCTCCGGCAAAATCCCTGAAGATGTCGACCATGTCATTGAAGCGGTGGGAATGTATCTGCTGCCTGGTTTTGTTGACATGCATGCCCACCTGGGAAGTTTGCAGAAAGCGCCTGAAGCCGAATATTGCTACAAGCTGTGGATGGCTCACGGGGTCACGACCGTTCGTGGCGTTCCGTTAAACGGGAACAACGAATGGGTGATCAAAGAGAAAGATCGCAGTGCGAAAAACGAAATCGTCGCGCCGCGGATTGTCAATTATCAACGTCCTCCGGGAAATCTGAAAACAGCCGAAGAAGCTCGTCAATGGGTTGAGGCCGCACCTGGACAAGGCATCGAAGGATTGAAACTTGGCGCCTATCGACCCGAAATCATGCAGGCCTTGCTTCGAGAAGCAGAGCGATTGCGGTTGGGCTCCGTCGCCCACCTCGCTCAAACCGGCGTTGCTCATATGGATGCGATGGACGCGGCGCGATTGGGACTAGGCACCGTCACACATTACTACGGCCACTTTGAAGCATTGCTCAAAGATCACGTCGTTCAACCCTGGCCCACGGATTACAACTACAACAATGAACAGGATCGCTTTGGACAGGTCGCACGTCTGTGGGACAAAATTCATCCGCCGGGAAGTCCCGAATGGAAGGCTTACTTGGAGGAGCACCTGGAGTTGGGCACCGTTTTTGATCCAACCATGACCATCTATTCAGCTGGACGCGATTTGATGCGGGCGCGCCGAGCTGAATGGCATGAGCAGTATACTTTGCCCTCGCTGATGCAGTTCTTCGAACCCAGCCGTAAGAATCACGGGTCGTACTGGTTTGACTGGACGACGGAAGACGAGGTTGCCTGGCGAAACTTTTATCATGTTTGGATGCAGTTAATCAACGATTACAAGAAAATGGGTGGGCGAGTGACCACCGGAGCCGATTCCGGTTTTATCTATGACACTTACGGTTTCGGATACGTCGAAGAGCTGGAGTTGCTGCAGGAAGCCGGATTCCATCCTCTCGAAGTCATCCAATGTGCGACGATGAACGGCGCGAAGACGATCTTCGATCCGAAACGCAAATCGATTGAGTTTGGCGTAATCCAGCCCGGTCTGCTCGCCGATATGTTTTTGATCGAAGAGAATCCGCTCCAGAATCTCAAAGTCCTGTACGGTCACGGAGCGCTACGGCTGAACGACGAAACCGGCGAACCTGGTAGAGTCGGAGGCGTCCGCTGGACCATCAAAGACGGCGTTGTTTACGATGCGAAGCAGTTGTTAGCGGACGTTGCGGCGATGGTCGAAGCACAAAAGAAAGCCCCGCCATCCGCAGAAGCAGCTGAAGCACAAAAGGAAGCCAGCGAAGAGTCAGAACAATCCAAACCAGAAGCTGGTGAAAACAAACAAGAAAATGACAAAACCGAAGAACCCGATGCAGAGCCCTCCAAGTCTGATAAAGACCAGTGTTGAAAATCACTCCGTCTGAGATTATTCTGTCAATCCGGTCATCGACAGAACACGATGACTTGGGGCAAAATGACTGATTAACACACATAGATCGTAATTGGAGTCGTGATGTCTGCTTCCGTTCGTCGAATCGGACTTTCCCTGGGGGCAGACTTGTGTTGGCCCATTTGTTACGAGCAAATCCTCAACTCACTCGATTTGCGGTTAGATCTAGATGGCCAACAAATCTCATTTCAAGTCAATCGAACCACGATCGAGCCTTTCGACATTCGTCAACCGTGCGAATATGACCTCGTGATTGATCGTGTTACGCACTGGTATCACACCAGTCGAGAATGGATCAAAAAAGCGATTCTGATGGATGGTCTTTATGTCTACAACAATCCGTGGTCGATCCAGTCGATGGAAAAGCAGACCACCTACTGCGCGATGGCGAAATTGGGATTTCCAGTCCCCGATACCTGGATGATTCCGCCGAAGTCTTACGAAGAACACTCCGACTTGGACACGACTTTGAAGCGGTATGCACGGATGTTTGATTTGGGACGTATCGGTCAGCAAGTCGGTTATCCGATGTTCATGAAGCCCTATGATGGCGGTGCGTGGAAAGGCGTCAGCCGGATCGACAATGAAGACATATTGCGAACCACCTATGAATCCAGCGGTACGTTTCTAATGCACTTGCAAAAATCGGTAGTTGGATTTGATCGTTTCGTGCGTTGCATTGGCCTTGGTCCACAGTTCCTGATGGTATCTTACGATCCCGATGCACCGCTCCATGATCGGTATCAAATCAAACACGATTTTTTGAACGATGATGAAAGAGCGATTCTGGAAGACATGACGATTACGATCAATTCGTTCTTTGGTTGGGATTTCAATTCGTGCGAATCGCTCCATCGGGACGGCGTCTGGTATCCGATCGATTTTGCCAATGCATGTCCCGACTCGCAAGTTACATCTTTGCACTACCATTTCCCCTGGATCGTCATGGCGAACCTAAGATGGTCAATATTCTGTGCCGCAACTCGTCGAAAAATGCCTCGGAATCTGAATTGGGAGCCGTACTATCAGATCAATGAGAAGGATATTCCTTTTCGCGAAAAGCTCAAACAATATGCGGCCATCGGACACGCGCGTTTACAGACCGAGCAGTTCCATGCGTTTTGTGCCCAACATCTTGCCTATTTGGAACAGGCGGTGAGGGAATATTTCAGCACGCAATCGGCTCAAGATGCCGTGCGGCAAAAAGTAGCCACAATGTTTCCAGAACATGAAGTTGATGCGTTTGCTCAGTTGTTTTGGGACCGAATTCAACAATGGCGCAAACAATCGGTTTCAACTGGTTATTAAATCCTGTAGCTCGCGGTGCACGTCACTTGTTGGAGACAACTTCACCCCCGGCGATGGTTGAAAGACTGCGATAGACGATCAAGTCAATTGTCTCTGATACGAATTCGACATGCCCGTCAGCAAACCCAAACTGGCTGCCGCCGGGATGCCAACTTGCAAAAGCGCCGTTTTGCCGGTCGAGAACGATTCCTTGGCCGGGCAACGTGTTGATAGGATTCGTCGTCGTGCGCAGACAGTCCGCGTTCGCCAAGGCGTAATTCCAAACGTTAGAAGATTCCCAACTGTTTGGCATGATCACTTCGCCCAGAGTTGTCGTAGACGAAGTTCCGTCGAGGAATTCGCTCAAACGTCTGGTTCGTTTGTATAGAAATGCCCCATCGTTCTTGTATTTCGCGGTGAACTCGTCGAAATCGGGCCCCTTCGTGCCTTGGCAAAACGCGTAGCTCGTCGTGGCGGCGCGCACGGGCAAATACACTTCATTCAATTCGTTCGTCGTGCGATCCGGGCAGTACAGGATTGGAAATCCCTTTTTAACTCCATAATATTTATTCGGGAATTCAAAGTACCAGGTAAGATCGTCAACATCACGATTCCAAAGTCCTCCGTTTCTTACATCTAACTGATCAGCAAGTGACTGTTGCTCAAGTTGCGGTAAGATACTCACGAATCCGCTGGCACCGTTCTTCTGTTCCGGTGTGAGTCCCTTCGGGCAATCAGGAAGAACACCTTCGCCCGAATCGTCGCAACCGATTCTTCCAGGAGGAAAATGACCTATCGCCGACTCATAATTGAGAATCGCCAATCCAAATTGGCGAATGTTGTTCGCACACGACGTACGTCGAGCCGATTCACGAACTGATTGAACTGCGGGCAATGTGATGCCGACGAGCACCCCAATGATTGCCATCACCACAAGCAATTCGACGAGCGTGAAACCATAAGGTCCTTCGAGACGTCTGTTTACGATCCGTTTCTGCATGATAAACCGATCTTTTTGAGTCAAATTGGGATTGGATTCGACATTCCGAGTTTTTTCTCAAGATTCGCCGTTCGCCGACACATTAGTATAATGGTCATACGCAGTTTGCCAAAAAAAGTTTCTTACAGATGGTCCAAGGATAGGGCTTTCTTCAACAAATCTCATACATTGTCAAATCCAAACGACAGCGATCGAGCGGAAATCGCGAGCGATGGTTCTGCGGCGGAATTTGCTGCGCACTATCGCGACGCTTACAAAAAACTTACCTGCATTGCTGCCGGCGTACTGGGTCATTTCGAAGATGCCGAGGATATGGTGCAGCAAGCCGTTTCCATTGCATTAGACAAGGGCGAACGATTTCAAACGGGTAGCCATTTCGTTGCTTGGCTGTGTACAGCGGTGCGACATTGTGCCCTGAATCACCGTCGCAAGATGACTGGCAGAAAAACAGTCGCGGCTGACCCGGTTGTCATGTCGACGATGTTGGATAAGTCCAGTCGGGGTCAGCCGCTGGAGCGGGTCACGCAGGGGAAAGGCGAATTGTTGCCCGATCAACAATCGTTTGATGATCGAGTGATCCGAGCACTCCAGACGCTAACACCCGACTCGAGAAGTTGCTTGTTATTAAGGATTGTCGAAAACATGAGCTACGTTGATATCGCGGCTCTCATGCAAATCCCCGAAGGGACCGCAATGAGTCACGTGCATCGTGGCAAAAAGAAGTTGCGAGAACTGCTTTACACCAGTCGTGAACGGCAAGGCGGTGAAGCATGAGTGAACGATATCGAAACGAGGATTTCGCAAACGACCAACCTATGACCGACGACCAACGGCTCGAATCGTTTCTCGATGGAACCATGAACGAACAGGACCGAGCTGAATTTATTGAAGCACAAAAGGGTCGCCCTGAATTTGATATTCCTATGGAACAACAGACAAGAATAGATGAGTCTCTAAGACGCATGTTCAGTTTCGCCGACGCGTCGAATGAACATGTTGCCGAAGTCACCCGCATGTTGGCGCCACGACCGTTGGCAGAGGTCCGGCGTTCCACGATTTCGATGCCGATCGCGATTCTTGCATTTGCCGCTTCAGTTGCCTTCGTTGGAATTTCAATTTGGTGGTATTTTGGATTTGGCGCCGATCGTCCAGCGGATCCTTTTTTTCAACCAACACAATTGGTCAGTCTTTATGATGATGCCGTTAGACGTGGATTCAAGCCGTATTACGAATGCAAGGACGACGATCGGTTCGCAGAAGTTTTCGCGAATCGCCAAGGCGTACCGCTCGTGTTGGAAGATTTGCCTGAGGGAATACGCATGCTGGGATTATCGTATCCAGGTGGTCTTAGTCGCGAAACGACAGCGATGCTTTGCATTATTGACGGCAGGCAGGCGATGGTGTTTGTCGATCGTTTGAGCGTGGATCAACCTAAATTCGCGCAGGTTGGACCTGCCCGGGAGAAGATTTTCATTCACCGAACGGTCAAACACGATTTGGTTTTCTATGAAGTCTCGCATTTTGATACTTCACGAATCGTAAAACACATGGTACCAGCGAAACGGTAGTTGTGTTTGGTGTGTTGCCTTTGCAGATCCTAATTCATCACTACTCGTACTCGTAATCGTACTCGTAATCGTACTCGTAATCGTACTCGTAGTCGTAGTCGTAGTCGTAGTCGTAGTCGTACTCGTAGTCGTACTCGTAGTCGTACTCGTAGTCGTACTCGTAGTCGTACTCGTAGTCGTACTCGTAGTCGTACTCGTAATCGTAATCGTGTGACGTTTGAGGTGGCCCGAGCTTCGCAGACAAATCGGATTAAGACGACGATTAAGACGACGACTACGATTGAGATGTAGACAAAAATCAGCTGTGCTTCGCGTGCTATCTGGATCCGTCGCCTTCCGTCGACGCGCCCTGAATTCGTCCCTCTTCGATCAACTCAAGAGCAGATTCCAATCCTGCGGCCAATAAAGGATCTGCGCCCATGCTGTAAGGACCGGCGTCCTGTACCAAAACATCTGGCGCAACCCCGATTCCCTCGATGGCATCGGTATATTTAGGCATTCGAAACGTCGGAAACATTAACATCGTCTCGCTCCCGACGCGCGTAAAAGTCGCGGGGATAACGGCGCCAGCGGTTCGTTCGCCGACCACCAGCGCGAGGTTCTTCTTTTTCATGTCGTAAGCCATGACCTCCTTGGCGCTGCGGGAATATTTGTTGACCAACGCCACCACCGGTTTATCCCAGGTGGAGGTCTTTCCAGAAATCACATCGTAAATTCCAGGAAGAGCCATTCCATTGCCACCGCGACCGCGAAGATCAAAAATGAGTGCATCGCAATCGGCAAATTCAGATTCGAGCTTCTCTTTCAGAAGTTGTGCGACTCCGCCGATATGAATCATCCACAAATGGATATAGGCGATTTTTTTATCACCTGCCTCGATGATTCTTGCGCTGGCTTTCGCGGCAAGAAACGTCGAATACGGTGAAGCGGTTACTGGCACTTGGAGCTTTTCTCCCCAGCGCCGCTCAATGTTCAAAACGATTCTGTCACCCTCTTCGCATAGCAAATAATGGACGGGCGGATCGGCAAGATACGAATCATCCGAACGCCAATCGAGTCGAGCGTGAGTATCGACCAGCTGATTGTCGATCAAAACGACCCGGTCACCCCGTTTAACACCAGCGAGTTCGGCTGGTCCGCCTTCCAGAACATTGTGCGCGAAATATTTGCCATCCAGGTTGATCAATTCAAATCCAAAAGAAGGTTGGGGGCGAGACATCAATTCCGCAATCAGTTTTTTATAAGTCGAATCGGAGAGCAGCCCGAGATGAGTAGCCGGGACGTTGGACAACAAGTCGTTTACAACTTCTCTTTGTTGTCTGAGTGTCACGGCATGTGCAAATAGCTCTTGATACCGTTCAACAATTGCGGGGAGTTCATTTTCCCGAAAATCTTTGTCGACGAATCTGTTTTCGAGTTTTTCCACGACATTATCGAAGAGAGTCGGAATTGGTTCCTCAAAGGGTGGAGAATCTAACTTCTTCGATTCTTCCTCCGACATCGGTTCTTCAACCGTTGGTGATTCTTCAATATTAGTTGGAGCAACCGTTGGCGGTGGCTGTAGCGTGGTGGGTGGTGGTTGAGCCAGGGCGTGACTACCGAGAAAGGCCACACACAACACGAGAACGTAGAAGAGTGAACAATAATTCATGGGATTTCCTATTTCGGTAGTCGACAAGCCTGCGGACTGTTCGTCTTCTCTATACCTGCCTTGGATTTTTTCTGCGAGGTTGCCGGATTCGTGAGAATTCAGTTTAGTCCCAGCGTGGAACATCGTTCATTATCACATATCCAACACCGTAACTGCTGGAAAAGACCAAATGCTTAGTCGTCGCCGAGACTGAATTCACTAATAAATTCTGCTAAATTGTATCAACGATCAATGCGTCGCAACGTTGTAGAGCATGTGAACGAGCTAGATTCAATACGTAAAAAAGACCAAGAACCGACAAAAGAGACACCCTTTTGGCAGGCGTTGCTGCCAGTCCTGGTTTTGATTTTCCTGGTGGTTTACGGTCTCGTTCTGAGGCCGATTTTCCTCGACTCCCCTGCCCTGCCTTTGGAAATCGTGTTTATCCTCGCGGCGGCGATCACGGTTGGCTATTTACGAATTCTGGGGCATCGTTGGCTGGATATTCAGAAGACGATCGTTAACAAACTCTCCAAGGCGATGCCTGCTTTTTTGATTTTGTTTTCGATTGGACTGATAATCGCCAGCTGGATCGTCTGTGGCACGATTCCCATGATGGTCTATTGGGGTCTGAAAATAATTGACCCGAATTATTTGTACCTGGTTGCGTTTGTCGCGCCGATTGTGTTTTCCACATTGACCGGAACATCCTGGGGTTCGGTGGGAACCATCGGAGTCGTCTTGATCGGCATCGCAACTGCGCTGGAAGCCAACCTTGGGATAACCGCCGGCGCCGTGATTGGGGGTGCCTATTTCGGCGACAAAATGTCTCCACTTTCGGACACAACCAATCTCGCCGCGCTTGCCGCCGACGTCGATCTGTTCGATCACATTCAATCGATGATGTTTACGACAGTGCCCTCGACCATTATGGCAGCCGGAATCTATTCAGTCCTGGGGTTCATTTATCCACCCGCGGTCGGCAGTGGTGATTTGAGTGCGACCCAACCGTACCTTGACGGGCTATCTCAGATTTTCAACTTTCACATCCTGCTGTTACTCCCACCGTTGATCGTTTTGGTCGGTTCGTTTAAAAAAATGCCCACGGTTCCGGTTCTGATATCCTCTGTGATCGTGGCGTGTGTTTTGTCCTTGTTGTTCCAGAAGTTTACGGTGACCGACGTGTTTCAATCGGTCTACAAAGGCTTCGATTGTACGATGGCCGTGTGGGCAGGAGACGTGCCGGAGAAGATCAGAGACTTGCTGAATCGTGGCGGACTGTACGCACTAAACGATGCGATCATCACAGCCTTTATGGTGTTCATTTTCATCGGCGCGATGGACCACATTCAGGCGATGCCAACAGTGGTCGGCCGCTTGTTGAAGTCAGTGCAAACAGCCAGGGGGACGATCCTTGCCAGTCTTTTTGCGACCGCAACGACAAACGCGATGACATCGAACCAGTACGCGACCAGTTTTATCATCGGCGATGCGTTTAAAGCCAAGTACGATTCGCAGCGAATCCCGAGAAAGGTCTTATCACGTTCCCTCGAAGACACAGGGACCATGATTGAGAGCATCATTCCGTGGACAACGACTGCGTTGTTTATGGTCGGCACGT